>JBAVLE010000117.1:0-7473 GCA_049688735.1 Candidatus Angelobacter sp.
GTTGCGAACCCGCGCGCAGACGGATTTTTATGACTTGGCGATCATCGGCGGAGGCCCCGCAGGTTTGGCGGCGGCGGTTTATGGCGCTTCGGAAGGGCTGCATACGGTGATTATTGAATGCGACGCTCCGGGCGGCCAGGCGGGTATGAGTTCTCGCATTGAAAATTATCTTGGTTTTCCCAACGGCTTAAGCGGCGGTGATCTGGCGCGTCGTGCTGTTGTTCAGGCACAGCGCTTTGGAGTGGAAATTCTTTCGCCGCAGGAAGCTATAAGCGTGCGAACGGAAGGTTCTTATCGCATCATCAAGCTGAAAGATGAGAGTGAAATATCGTGCCACGCCCTGATGGTCGCCACGGGAGTCCAGTGGCGGCGGCTCGACGCGCCCGGCATCGATCGCCTTCAGGGCGCCGGAGTTTATTACGGCGGAGGTTCCACTGAAGCTCTCTCCTGCAAGGGCGAAATAGTGTATGTGGTTGGTGGCGCAAACTCGGCGGGCCAGGCCGCAATGAATTTTTCCAAGTATGCTGAGCGGGTGGTGATTTTGGTGCGCGGATCTTCTCTCGGCAGCACCATGTCCCAGTATTTGATTGAACAGATAGAGCAAACACCTAATATCCAGCTTTGGACCCACGCCAACGTCGCTGAAGCGCACGGTGAAACGCACCTGGATGAAATTTCTGTGCTCTGTTCTGACACCAACAAAGTTGAGCGCGTGCCTGCCACTTCAATGTTCATCTTTATTGGCGCCCTGCCACGCACAGATTGGCTGGGCGAGCTGGTGGAGCGAGACGAACGGGGCTTCATCCTGACCGGCCCTGATCTCATGTGGGACGGCAAACGGCCAAAGAGTTGGACTTTGGAACGCGATCCATTCCTTTTGGAAACAAATATTCCAGGGCTGTTCGCAGTGGGCGATGTCAGGCACGGTTCAGTCAAGCGCGTTGCTTCAGGTGTCGGTGAAGGCTCGGTAGCGGTGCAGTTCATTCATCAGTATTTGAGCAAGGTATAACCATGGCAGAAAAATCAGAATTGCTCCAGGTGGCGGTATTTGCAGATCTGCCCAATGATCAGATTGAATGGTTTATCAGCCAGTCACAGGAAATTACGGTCAAGGCTGGCGAGACATATTTGCACCAGGGCGATCCTGCGGACGCAATGTTCGTAATCCTGGAAGGACAGCTGCAAGGTCGCGGAGAATTTGGCGGCGAAACGGTTTTCTTCAACAGCAAGGCAGGAGATATTGGGGGCGTGCTGCCTTTTTCCCGAATGAAGTTTTACCCGGTGAATGGGCGAGCGATTACTGACAGTCGCGTTCTGCGCTTTCCAGTGACTGCCTTTCCCCAGCTAATACAAAAAATGCCTGACCTTACGCAGCGTCTTGTGGGCCTGATGTCTGACCGCATCCGCGAGACTACACGTGTTGAACAGCAACGCGATCGCTTGGCCGGCCTGGGCAAACTTTCCGCCGGGCTGGCGCATGAACTCAACAATCCTGCATCGGCGGCCAAGCGCGCCACCAGCCAGCTTCGCGCAACCATGAAACGCATCAAGGATGCGAGCCACGCCCTTGGAGCGCATGATCTCACCGCCGCTCAAAGGACCGAAATTGAAAAGCTGGAAGCTTCACTTGTCCAGCAGGACGGTCCACCGCCGGACACGCTCACCATCAGTACGCTGGAGGAAGAGATTGACTCCTGGTTGCGTGCGCATGGACAAGATGATCTCTGGCAATTGGCATCTGACCTCGCACACAAGAATATTCAGCCTGCGGCCCTCGACCGTTTATATGCCACGCTCGACGCGGACACAGCGCGCGCTGCCCTGGCGAGGATCGCTGCATCCATGGAGATTGCCAACCTGCTCAATGAAATTGAAAGCAGCACGTCACGCATTTCTGATCTGGTCCGCGCTATCAAGGAATACACCTACATGGACCAATCTCCAGTGCAGAACGTCGACATCGTCAAGAGCCTGGAAACCACGCTTACGATCCTCAACCACAAGCTCAAGCGCGGTGTCACGGTCCAGCGCGACTACCAACGCGTCCCCTTTCTGGTGGATTCTTTTGGCAGCGAACTGAATCAGGTCTGGACCAACATCATTGACAATGCGATTGATGCAATGGATGGGCAGGGCGAGCTTCGCGTCCGTACCTATCGAGAAGACGCGTGCGTGGTGGTGGAGATCGCCGACAACGGCCCCGGGATTCCAGACAAGGTTTTGCCGCACATCTTTGAGCCATTCTTTACGACAAAAGGCGTGGGCCAGGGAACGGGATTGGGTTTGGACACAGCTTCGCGCATCGTGCGCAAGCATAGGGGGCAGATTCAGGTGAGCTCAAAAACGGGCGATACGCGCTTTCAGATATGGCTTCCGCTGGCCGAAGCTCCATCCAACTAGCGTTTGGCTTTGGCTGCTGGGTCTTTGATCTCAACGTAGCGGAAGCACGTCACCAGATGGTCATTCACCATACCCACTGCCTGCATGAAGGCATAACAAATCGTTGGGCCCACAAATTTGAATCCGCGTTTGAGCAGGTCGCGGCTCATCTTGTCGGATTGTTCAGTTCGCGCCTTTATCTGGGATGGTGAGCTGAGTGCATTGACGATTGGCCTCCCGCCGACAAACTGCCATATATAGGCATCGAACGAACCGAATTCTTTTTGCACCGCCAGAAAGGCCCGCGCATTCTGGACAGCAGCCGCAATCTTCAGGCGATTGCGCACAATCCCTTCATTCGCCATCAGCTGCTTCGTCTTCTTCGCATCGTAGCGTGCAATACTCTTAGGATTGAAGTTGCTGAAAGCGCGTCTGTAAGCATCGCGCTTGGCCAAAATTGTTGACCAGCTCAGGCCGGCTTGCGCGCCTTCAAGAATCAAAAACTCAAACAACACGCGATCGTCGTGTTGCGGCACGCCCCACTCGGCGTCATGATAGGCCATCATCGCCGGAGTGGTTGCCCAGGAGCAGCGTTGTCTCGCGTCGGAAGGCGCTGGCGAAATATTTTTTGCGGGCATCGTCTTACCGCGCCTGACCCGCTAAGACGCGGGCGGCTACCGGTTTCATTTCAACTTCCATACCGCTCAGCACGGCATTGCCGGAAAGCGGATCGCGCCGGTTCTCATCCATCAGCGCGTTCAGGTTGGCCCCGGGATTAGCGGCAGCCACTTCTAGTTTAGAACCGGGTTGATCGTGTCCCCATCCATGCGGCAGGCTGATAACTCCCGGCATCATCTCGTCGGTAATTTCCACTTCCGCTTCAATCGTGCGGCCATCATGAGCGATGCGGGCCTTTCCGCCATCTTCCAGGCCAAGCCGTGCTGCATCTTTGGGATTGACCAGAGCGATGCATCGCGCCGCGCCTTTGGCCAGGACTGGAAGATTGTGCATCCAGCTATTGTTTCCGTGAAGCTGCCGTCTTCCCACGATAACCAAGGCCGGTATCGATCGCCCAAGATCAGCCGCTGGGCGCTTGAGATCGTCAATGAGCATGGCAGGCGCGAGTTCAATTTTTCCCGACGGCGTACGCAGCACTTCTGGTACGCGTGGTTCCAGTGCTCCCAGATCGATGCCGCCTTCGGCTGCCTGCACTTTATCTAAGTTGAGTCCATCAGGCTTCATGCCAAACTGATCGCCATAAGGTCCTGCGCGGAGGGCAAGATCGAGCAACCGCTCTGCGCCACGCTGCGAGCCTGCTTTGAAGACCATTTCAGCAAACGGCCCGGCGGTTCGGCGGAGATCGTCCATCAGCAATTCATCGTCAATCTGGTTGATATCGGCCCCAGCGCCTTTGCCTTGAATGATTCCGATCAGCCGTAAAATTACTTGCCATTCTTGAGGACGGTCTGAGGCGCGCGGAAAAACTGGATGACTATAACGGGCGTGATTGCGATAAGAAAGCTGCGAGAACGCTACGTCATAATGCGAATCTTCCAGCGGCGAGGTCCCCGGCAGGATCACGTCAGCATGGCGCGAGGTCTCGTTCAGGTAAATGTCCAGGCTCACCATGAACTCCAATTCGTCCATGGCCGAGCCAAGGCGCTCGCCGTTGGGGGAAGAGAGCGCCGGATTGCTCGCCACCGTAATCAGTGCCTTTATCTGACCTTCGCCCGGCGTCTGAATTTCTTCCGCCAGGCAGCTCATGGGAAATTCGCCTAACACTTCCGGCGCGCCAGAGACGCGGCTCTTCCGTCTGCCCGTGACAACTCCCTTGCCTGTTCCCGGCTTGCCCCCGGTGTTCGCTGGGAAAGTGTTCGATTGCAATGCAGCCGCTTTGGGAAACATGGCGCAGCCCGGCTCATCAAAATGACCGGTGAAAATGTTCAGTATGTCGATCAGCCAACTGCAGAGCGTTCCATATTCCTGCGTGCACGTGCCGACGCGTCCATAGACTACCGCCCGTTTTGCAGAGGCCAGCGAACGGGCCAAAGTGCGAATGGTCTCAGCGGGGATTCCGCAGCGAGTCGCAACTTTTTCCGGCGCAAAGCTGGCAACAGCATGCTCCAGAGCTTCAACGCCGGCAACATGCTCAGCTAATCGGCCAAGATTGACCAGCTTTTCCGCGAATAGCGCATGCACCATGCCAAGCAGCAGAAATACATCGCCGCCGGGACGGATAAAAATATGCTGATCAGCTACGTTCGCCGTTTCCGTGCGTCGCGGATCAACGACAATCAGTCGCCCGCCACGGGCGCGCAAGGCCTTAGCTTTGTCGCGAAAATTCGGCACAGTCCAAAGGCTTCCATTGGAGACCATTGGATTTGCGCCAAGCATCAGCAGAAAGTCTGTGCGTTCGATATCCGGTACTGGAATGGAAAGGAAGTCGCCAAACATCAGGCCGCAGCAAAGATGCTTGGGCATTTGGTCCAGCGTTGACGCGGAAAAAACATTCTTTGATCCCAGCGCGCGGCCCAGGCGCGGCGCATAAAGCAGCAGCCCAAGTTTGTGGACGATAGGATTTCCCAGCGCCAAACCAACCGAATCAACTCCATGCTGGGCGATGATCCGCGACAAACGGCGCTCAATCTCGGCGAAAGCTTCATCCCATGTCGCTTCAACGAACCGGCCATCGCGCTTGATCAACGGTTTTCGCAGGCGATCAGGGTCTTCATGCAGGTCCTTGAGCGCCACGCCTTTCGGACAAAGATAGCCATGACTGAAGACGTCCTTCGCATGTCCGCGGATGCGCTTCACACGACCTTCCGCCACGGTAATTTCGAGGCCGCAGCAAGCTTCACAAAAAGGACATATTCGATGGTGAATGGTTTCTTTTCCTGCTTCAATCATCGTCTTCCCTCCTGTGACAACGCGCCTGTCCTGCGGAATCAACATCATAAAGGTAAAGATTTTGGCCGTCCTTGTAAAACCGCATCAAGGCTTCCAACCGATGGCACGAAAATGGCCGGGAAAACAACACAGTGGTTGGCCGGTCGATATCAATCCAGGCTGAGAGATCGAATCTTTCGCTGAGCTGGCAAAAAAACGATTGTCACCGGCAGCCATTGTTTTGGCTGCACCGCAGGCGCAGGCTCCAGTTGCGGAGGAAGTCTGCAATGATGGCCACCTCATGCTATTGAGGTGAGTTCCAACAACGTGCACTAAAGTCCTGCGTGAAATGCGTGTAGTAAAAATATTTCAGTGGCCCTCAAGCCCGCTGCTTCATAAGCCATTCAGGTTTTTGTAAAAAATTGCTGGAATGCCTCAACGATTCGGGCTGGAAGATTCTCTTCCGTCTTCTTGCCTAGCAACTCGTGACCAGCGCCTTCGATTTCCAGCAGCATCGTCTTGGCCGGAATCAATGACAGCGCAGCTTCCATCTCAACATGCGAGCCGAATGGATCGCGTCCGCCATGAACAAATAAGGATGGCGTTTTGAGCTGAGGAAAGTGCGCAGTCCGCAACTGCGCGGATTTGCGCGGAGGATGCAGCGGATAAGAGAGCAACAGAAGCCCAGCAATGAGTTGTGATTGTTCGGCGGCGAGCATGCTGCCTTGGCGTCCTCCATAGGAGTGTCCGCCAAGAAAGATGCGCCCTGAGGTTTTTGAGCGCAATATGTCTACGGCACGGCGCAGGCCTTCACCGTCGCGCGCGGCCATGGCTGGAAATGGCGGTCCGTGCGGACGGGACTGACGAAATGGCAGATCGCAACGCAGGACTAGATATCCGGCGCCTGTAAAAGCATCGGCAAGGGCGATCAGTAATTTGCTTTGGCAATTCGCGCCAGCACCATGCGTAAGGACTAATCCATTGCCATGTGCTTGCGCAGGCTCATGCAGAAAGCCGCGTACGGGTGGCTCCGCAGCTGAATCATAAAACTCACGATAGACGGTCATTGCGCCACTTCCACACGGGAGAATCGAAGACGCTCAACCTCTTCAAGCATTTTAAGAGACGCCTCCTTGCGGTCAGTGAAGATAAAGCTGTCGGGAGAAAAATTCACCTTGGCGGTTACGGAATGCTTACCCAGCAGATTAATAAGATGAGGGAGGAGCTTCATGGTCCCAAAGTAGCAAGCTTCAGCGCTGGCAATTCCGTCAGGGATGGCGTACTCGATGCTGGCGGCGGAAACGGGCACCTGCAGATCAATGGCAGGCTGGAAAAGCGACGAATGAAAGGGCAGCACGCGGAAGCCGTCTGAACTGGTGCCTTCAGGGAACAAGAAAACCCGCAAGCCGGCCGCAAGCGCGGACTGTATCTCCGGCTGAATAGCGTGCGTTTCACTGGGGCGCGAGCGATCGACATAAATAGTGCCGGCAAGAGTGGCAATCCATCCAACGGCGGGCCAGGCGCGAACTTCTCGCTTGGCGATGAACGCACACGGCGCAATAGAGCTATAGACCAAAATATCGAGATAGCTGAGGTGATTGCTTGCAATCAATCCCGCCACGGCAGGCGAGCCTGTGACTTCAACACGGACGCCCATCCGAGGGAGAGTTTGGCGCGACCAGCGGTGGAGCACTCCGATGCGCGTCTGTTTCGATAGTGTCCCGCCTAAGCGGCGCAATGAATATTCCGCCAGGCAGCCAGCGATTCCCCAGAACAAACCGCAGCCGCGCACGATCACGCGGGCAATTCGCTTCGGCAATGTGGCGGGAGCAATTTCCATGGATAAGAAGATGCTGGCTCGCCGGCAATCCATAGTCAACTCTATTCACGCAAGAAAGTTCACGAACTGGCGTTCTGATAAGGTCGTTGGTCCCGTGGAAAGGCAGCCTGCGCGGAAACAACAGGCTCTAGGCAACTGATAGAATAAGGCAAACTGCTAGACTGATTCACCGCTTGTTAGCGCTAATTTCAAGCACGTTATTGCGCGGCAATGAACATTTTTATTTCTAGAGAATGAGGAAACGGAATGAAAGCAATCTTCGCCACAACGTTATTATTCATCGGCGTAATACTTAGCGGTTGTTTGGGATCAGGCAGCAGTTCCACGGCTCCCACGCTGGCATTTCTCTACGTTGTGGGGCAGGGCGA
>JBAVLE010000118.1:0-6703 GCA_049688735.1 Candidatus Angelobacter sp.
TCGCGGCGCAGCAAACCATCAACATTGCGATTGCGTTTCTTTGCCAGCGTTTCACGGCCCGCTCCTTTACTTGTTGAGGATTTCCATCATGTAGTCGCTGATTTCCGGCGAATTCATCAGCGACATCTTTGAGATCAGCGATCTTTTCAACTCTGGGTTGGTTTCCTTTTTGGCCAGCGCGACCATTTCTTTCCCAGCGCCGTGCAGAAACAACGCATTGATGACTTTCTTCTTTGTCGCGACATCGGCTTGGGAGCTATAGACCTTGGTCAGAGCAGCCAGACTCTCGTCTCCACCGACCAAGCCAAGGGTGTTGATGGCTTTATCCAAAACGGCGGGGTCTTTCTCTGTCTGGACGATCTCCGCCAGTTCATGGGAACAGCCGCACAGCAGCATCGCGCCGACGGCTTCCTCGCGCGTGGCAACATCCGGCGAGTTCTTGTAGAAATCGAGCAGTTCGGCGCGGCCTCCCATCATCCCCAGGTAGCGGATTGCTTCGCGGCGAAGCTCAGGATTTTTTTCCGTCTTCGCCAGCGACGCAACATCATCTTTGCAGCCACACATGAGCCATGCCTGGAACACAGTTTTCTTTACACTCACGTCGGTCGACGAGTTGTATATCCCTTTCAGCACGGCGCGATTGCGGGGATTGCCGTTCATCCCCATGTTGCGGATAGCGCGCTTCTGTAAATCAGGCTGGTTGTTCGCCTTCGCCAGGTTCATCAGGATTTGTTGGGCTTTTTCTGAACCGCTTTGCGAGAGCACGAAAAGCGCTCTTTCCTTGAGCTTCGACGAGTAATTTCCCGTGATGATTTTTTCCAGAAGAGGGACGGCCTTCTCCGGATCGGAATTCATCAGGCTCTGGATTGCCAGCAATTTCAACTCTTCATCGGAGATGTTTTCTGGGTTGCTAACGCCCCGAATTTCCTGCTCCAGCGCGCCGGCATCGCGCAGCCAATTGCTCTTGGGATAGTTCTTCCGCAACTCGCCAATGGCCGTCAGCGCCTGGGCCTTGTTGCCGGCCTTGTTCAACGAATAGGCTTTCCAGTACGTTGCGCCGTCAGCCTTGCGGCCATGGATCTTTATCACATCGTCGAATTGCTTGATGGCATTGTCATATTCGCCATTATCCAGTGCATCCTTAGCGGATTGATACAGCTCGTCTTCATGCGCATTGGCTTTTTCCGCGGTTTGTTGATCGAGCAGTGAAGCCGACGGGACTTGCTGCGCAGTGCCGGCGGAAGACAGTCCGAAAGAAATAACGGTATTTAAAAATAAGATCAGAAATAATTTACGGTTCATCATTTGCTATAGCCTCTGGTTTGCGCTGCCGCCGGAAAGCTCCGGACGTCGCACTTTTGAGTTCACTTCAGATCCAACTACGCGTACCTTGAACAAAAGCCCCTCCGACTGGATGCTGTGACGAACTTGCTCTAAATCTTCGGGTGTGACTTCGGACGGGCCATTGGCGATCTCTGCCAGCACCCGGCCCAACTGGTCGAGCAATCGAGCGACTTGCGGATCGCCCGTCTGCTGAGAGCTGACGCGATAGAGGTGATTGCTATCCAGCAGCTCGCGAGCCTCCGCCTGTTCATTGGTAAAATTGATCGGGCCTTTATTGTCGGTATTCATGATTTCCACGAGAAGCATCTGCGAACGTTCCAGATGATCGCCAACGGCGACTAAAACGACACGCTGTGGATTGACCTGAGCGGGCGGTTGTTGCGCCACCTGCTGGCCCGGATGCGGCCAGAAGCGCCCTGCCAGAAACGCGGCGGCCAGCAATATGACCATTGCACCGGCTAATGCCCATTTCTGTTGTTGTCCGAATAGCCGTTGAAGAAAGCCGCGTTTATCCTGCAGCTGGTCACGCAAGTTAAGCCAGATTTTTTCTTCAAAGCTTGCAGGCGGCTCAGGAACTTCTATCGGCTCAATCTGCTTCAGCGTTGATTCCAGGCGAGCAAACTCAGCGCGGCAATCGGCGCAGGCGGCCAGATGGCGTTCTACTTCCGTTGCCTCTTCGGCGTCGCCGTAATAATGCAACACGATTTGTTCTTCGCTGAGATGGTTCATTTCGCCGCACTCCCACCCCACCGCGCAGAGCGTGTTGAGGACCCCGGACCGGCATAAGGTTCAAGCTGTTGCCTGAGTTTTTGCACGGCACGGAATACACTGTTCTTGGCGGCGCTGGCCTTCAGGTTCAGCGTCTGGCTGATCTCTTCAATTGACCGGCCTTCCATGTGGCGCATGGTGAAGGCCACCCGTTCCGCCGGCGTAAGCAAGCCCAGTGCGCCTGCAATCTTGGTCTTCATTTCTGAGCTCAGCACCAACCGGTCCGGTCCCGGGCTTGTAGCCGGCAACTGAATCTGCGAGCTGTCTTCGGCTTCAGGATGATCGACAATTTGGTATGTATCTTTCGTCTGCATATGTGTTTTTCTCGCGCTCAGGAAGTCAAGCGTGCGGTTCACCGCGATCCGGTAGAGCCACGTGCTGAAGTTGGCGCGAAGCTCAAAACGCTCCAGGCTCTTATAAGCCCGCAGGAAAGTTTCCTGTACGAGCTCTTCCGTATCCTGCTGGTTTCCGGTCATGCGATAGACCACGCGAAAGATGCTGCGCGAATGGCGATCGACCAGGACACGAAACGCGTCTCTGTCGCCGGCCAGGACCTGCGCCACTACGGCTGCATCTGTAACTTCCATTCGATTAACTTAGACCGGAAATTGAAAAAGCGGTTAGTTTTTCACCGCAAAGGACGGTAAGGACGCAAAGGCGAACGAAAACCCAATGTATCCCTTTGCGACCGTTGCGCCCTTTGCGGTGAATCAGGAATTTGATTCGATGGAAGCAGCTACCCTCAGTACCGTGCTTTCATCAAAATGTCTGCCCAACACCTGTAGCCCAATCGGCAGTCCTGACGAAGTCTTGCCGCAAGGGACGCTGATCCCTGGGATACCCGCCAGATCAGCGGTGACTGTATAGATATCGGCCAGGTACATGGAAAGAGGATCGTCGGACTTCTCGCCGAGCTTGAAAGCTGGAGTCGGCGCAGTGGGTGTAACGATCGCATCAACTTTCTGGAAGGCCTGTTCGAAGTCGCGCGTCAGCAGCGTGCGGACGCGTTGGGCTTTCAGGTAGTAGGCATCGTAGTAGCCGGAACTGAGCGCATAGGTGCCCAACATGATGCGGCGTTTTACCTCAGCGCCGAAGGCCTCGTCGCGGCTTTTGCGGTACATCTCAGAAAGAGTGCGAGCGCCCTTAGCGCGATATCCATAGCGTACGCCATCATAGCGGGCCAGATTTGCGGAAGCTTCCGCAGTGGCAATTACATAATAAGTAGGGATGGCGTAAGCCGTGTGCGGCAAGGAAATCGGGATGATCTCGCATCCGGCAGAGCGCAACTTGGAAATTCCCGCTTCCACGGCGGCGCGAACTTCGTCATGCAGGCCTTCACCGAAATATTCTTTGGGGACGCCGATCTTCAGTCCAGCCACTGGGTTTGACAAAGCAGCTTCGTAATCGGGTACAGGCACGTCCGCCGATGTTGAATCCAGCGGATCGCGCCCAGCGATCACACGCAGAATGATGGCTGCATCCTTTACAGTTTTGGTAAGCGGTCCAATATGATCGAGAGAAGAAGCGAAAGCGATAAGACCGTAACGAGATACACGCCCGTAGGTCGGCATGAGCCCGACGACGCCGCAGAACGAAGCCGGCTGGCGGATGGAACCGCCCGTGTCAGAGCCTAGTGTTGCCACAGCGGTACCTGCCGCGACCGCTGCGGCAGAGCCTCCGCTGGAACCGCCCGGGACACGCGATTTGTCGCGTGGATTGCGAACTGGCCCATAGGCGGAGTTTTCGTTTGACGAGCCCATAGCAAACTCGTCGCAATTCATCTTGCCCAGGACAATCGCGCCAGCGGCCTCCAGCCGGGAAACGGCGGTACAATCATAAGGCGGAATGAAATTCTCCAAAATCTTTGAGCCAGCCGTGGTGCGAACGCCATTGGTGACCATCACGTCCTTGATCCCAATCGGGACTCCCGCGAGCGGCGGAAGCGCAGCACCTTTATTTACCAAATTGTCGATTTGTCTCGCCTGCCGCAGCGCGCGTTCTTCACAGAGAGTGAGATACGCGTGGATCTCGGGATCTTCGGCTTTGATTTTGCTATAGAACTGTTCCACTAGCGCACACGCGGAGATTTGCTTTGCTGCGACGGCGTTGCGGGTGGAGTCGATGGTGAGCGAATTCAGGTCCATTGGTTCTTCTGAAATCCCGAGCGCAGCGAGGGAACTCTATCCTCTTCTCACATTTATCAAGTCTTTCCACATGGCTCTGAAAATTCTTTCTACTATAGTGATCCCTCGCTACGCTTCGGGATTTCAGAAAGAATGTTTCTCTGCGACTTACCGCTCGATGACTTTTGGTACTTTGAAGAAATCACCATCAGTCTCCGGCGCGTTTCTCATCGCTTCTGTGTGTGGCAATGATGGACTCCGAACATCTTCACGCCAAGCCGCGCTGATGCGATCGCCCTGCTTCCCGTCCGATTGGGCAAGGTTTCCGGATATTTGCGTCATCGGTGGAACTTCCGATGTGTCCAACTCATTCAGCCGATCGATGTAGTCGAGAATCGAGTTCAGGTCTTTGAGCATGCGTTGGCGTTCCTGGTCGGTCAGTTCCAGGTTAGCCAGGTCGGCAACGTAAGAGACGTCTTTTTCAGTGACTTTCATACTTGGCACTCAGCGATCAGCAATCAGCACTCAGTAAAGCAACCGGCTTTTAGCCTTAGGCTTTACTGATCAGCTATTCTAAATCTTCTTTATCATTAAGCTTGGTTTTGGGTATCGAAGCTGGGCGAACAGATTTGGCTGACTGCTGATTTGCTGACTGCTGATTGCTGCTTGCTGAATGCTTCACTTTAAACTGGACGCTTTTTACCACCGGACCCAGCAAGCCTTCATATCCGCTCAGATATCTTGGAGCAAAAGACTGGAGTTGATTGCGCCAGCTTACGTCAGAAACTTCCACGGTTAAAGTACCTTCGGAGAAGGCCGCTGCCGTGGTGCGAGCCGCCACTTCTTTACCGCAAACCAGCGGCCACGCCAGCATTACCGCTTCGTCCGCCGGACGTATGCGCAACAAGTCCTGCATGATTTGGCGTAAGCCGGTGCGCACAGCTTCCATCGAATCCTTTACCTCAGAATAAAGATTCTAGCATTCAAGATGGTCGTGGACGGCACGTCGCCCGGAGAGCCACTAGACCACGAAAGGCACCAGCGCTTTCACGCGCTGTTTGTAATCCAGATAGGCGTTACCGAACTGCTGGACCATAAAGGCTTCTTCCATCCGCAGTTTGAGACCGAAGCCCAGAAGCAAAAGAATGAAGCCCACAAAGCCACGCAGCTCTCCATGAACGATTGCCGTACTCAGATAAGCCAGCAGCAAGCCGGTATAAATCGGATGACGGACAATACGATATGGGCCGCTTTGAATCAGCTCATGTTGTTCTTTGATTGTGATGGTCCCGCTCCAGTTCCTTCCGATCCAAAAGCGCGCTAGGATCGCAAAGCTCAGGCCGGCGGCAGTGAGTATAAGCCCGGTGCACAGCAACGCTATGTTAGATTCAGGCAAGACTCTCTGCCGCAGCCAGTATGGCCAAAGGCCGCGGCCAAAGAGTAAACAGAATGCCGTAATAACCAGGATGGACTGTTCCAGGCGTGAAGTAGCGGTTTGCCTCTGCAAGCTGCGCTTCGCCACAAGCGCGCTTATCAGCCAGACGATCCAAAGAGCTGTCCAGAGGTACGCTACGCCTGTGCTGAAGATGTCTTTCATCTGCATATGCCTGAAGATACTATCTTCTGGGCGGACTGGTTCAAACTGCCGATGCCTGGTTCAAGATCGCAAGCAGCCCGGCTGCTCAACATCGTCCGACCCGAGGAGTCCTAGTGCTTTAAATCCAATGACTTAGCTGCGTTTTGGGCCCACCGTTTAATGCGAAGAAGTACCGCTGAACCATTATTTACACCCATTCACGTAAACCTTGTTAAACAAACAGCCGCCCGGGAATTACTATAATCTCGAAACCAATATCCCGTTTTGATTCTGTCTCATAGCTTGGAAGAGGGCGCCGAGGGGCGCAAGGAGAGGCACAACTAATGCACAAACCGGTAAAGTACGCAGAGAAAGTCCTGACTTACGGAGCGAAAGGCGCGTGGGCTGTTTTTGAAAAAATCAACAGCATCAAGCCGCGTCCTTCATTCACTCCAAAGTGGTCAGACAAGCCGATTTTGAAATCCTGGGAAAAGACGAAGCCACCGCTCGGCTGGCCACGCTCCACGGACTCTCTGTGCCCCAAGTGCGTTCCGGAAATCCGGCAGCAAATCGTGGACGGCAAATTGCCGCATGAAATTCTGCTCAACGAGAAAGCCGGCGAGATCAAAGCCACCATCGTGGAGCGTGACGGCAAAATTCTGATGGTTAAGGATTGCGCGCTACACGGCCACTTTGAAGATGTAATGGCGGTTGACGTTGAGTTCTTCAAGCACCTGGAAGAAGTTTTCCCTGGGCGCGACATTGCTGCCCACAACGACGAAAAGCTGCATAATCACGGCACCAGCACGGTAAAGCATGGTCGTGGATCCGTTTTGACCATCGACCTGACCAACCGCTGCAACATGATGTGCGATCCCTGCTTCATGGACGC
>JBAVLE010000119.1:0-14711 GCA_049688735.1 Candidatus Angelobacter sp.
ACGGATCGTTTGTCTACGTGCCAAAGGGCGTTCGTTGTCCCATGGAGCTCTCGACGTACTTCCGCATCAACGCGCAGAATACCGGACAGTTTGAGCGCACGTTGATCATCGCCGATGAAGGCGCGTCAGTCAGTTATCTGGAAGGCTGCACCGCGCCGATCCGCGACGAGAACCAGCTCCATGCTGCCGTGGTCGAGCCGATCGCGCATGACAATGCGACGATCAAGTACTCCACGGTGCAAAACTGGTATCCGGGCGATAAGGAAGGTAAGGGCGGGATTTACAACTTCGTAACCAAGCGTGGTAAAGCGCTCGGCAAAAATTCGAAGATCTCATGGACGCAGGTTGAGACCGGATCGGCCATTACCTGGAAGTATCCCAGCTGCATTCTGCAGGGCGATAACTCCGTAGGCGAGTTTTACTCCGTGGCGCTGACCAACAATTATCAGCAGGCCGATACCGGAACAAAGATGATCCACATCGGCAAGAATACGAAGAGCACGGTGGTTTCCAAGGGCATCTCTGCCGGACACGGGCAGAATACTTACCGCGGCATGGTGAAGATACTCAAGGGCGCGAAAGGCGCGCGCAATTACACGCAATGCGATTCGCTGCTGATCGGCGACAAGTGCGGCGCGCACACCTTCCCATATATTGAGGTCAAGAACGCCAGCGCGCGTATGGAGCATGAGGCGTCAACGTCAAAGATCGGTGAAGACCAGATTTTCTATCTGCAACAACGCGGAATTTCCAAGGAAGAGGCAGTCAGCATGATCATCAACGGCTTCTGTAAAGCGGTATTTAAAGAACTACCAATGGAATTTGCCGTGGAAGCGCAGAAGCTGCTCAGCATCAGTCTTGAGGGGAGTGTTGGATAAACGATGAGTCTGCTCGAAATCAAAAATTTACATGCCAGCGTGAATGGCAACCAGATTCTCAAGGGAATTGACCTCACGGTGAACCCCGGGGAGGTGCATTCCATCATGGGGCCGAATGGCTCAGGAAAAAGCACACTGGCCCAGGTGCTGGCCCGCCGCGAAAGTTATGAAGTCACTGACGGCTCGATCACCTTTGACGGGAAAGACCTGCTGGAAATGAAGCCGGAAGATGCGGCATGTGAAGGCCTATTCATGGCGTTTCAGTACCCCGTTGAAATTCCCGGCATCAGCAATGCTTACTTTTTGCGTGCGGCGTTGAATGCGGTGCTGAAGTATCGCGGGCAGGATGAAATGGACGCCATTGATTTCCTGCCGCTGCTCAAAGAAAAGATGCGCCTGCTGGAAATGGATGAGCGCTTTTTGAATCGTCCTGTCAATGAAGGTTTTTCCGGCGGCGAAAAGAAGCGCAATGAAATTGTGCAGATGGCGGTGTTGGAGCCCAAACTCGCGGTGCTCGATGAAACCGACTCCGGGCTCGACATTGACGCGCTGAAGATTGTGGCCAAAGGCGTGAACGCCATGCGGAACAAAAACCGCAGCATGATTCTTGTAACGCACTACCAGCGTCTGCTTGATTACATTGTGCCTGACTTTGTCCACGTGCTGGTGAATGGCCGCATAGTGAAGTCTGGCGGGCCGGAACTGGCGCTGGAACTGGAAGAGAAGGGCTATAGCTGGGCCGAGCCGGAATTGGCGGGGAAGAGGTAAGAGTTTAAGGTCGGAGTGGTGGAGCAAGGCTTCAACCTTGCGTTAAGAGCAATTTATTTGGCTTTAGCCACTGCGGTTACCTCGGCGGCTGAAGCCGGTTCCAGGAGCAGTTTGGCCGCAGGCCTGAAGGCCTGCTCCAGCCCGTTCTCCTGAAACGAAGTTCTAGAGGATTAATCGTGATTACAGCAACCCAGGCTCCGGAAAAGTATCTGGAGATTTTCGATCAGTTCAACAACCGCGCTGCGACGCAGCCGCGCTGGTTGCAATCGCTACGGCAAGAGGCATTCGCGCGCTTTTCTGAAACCGGCTTCCCCACCACGCACGATGAAGACTGGCGCTTCACCAATGTTGCGGCTGTGGCAAATACACCGTTTGAATTGGCTGGTCTTGAAACTATAAGTAGGGAACAGCTGGAAGCATTCGGCGCGTCGCAGTTTGCTTGTCAGTTGGTGTTCGTCAATGGGCTATTTTCGCAAGAGCTTTCAACCATGGCGTCGCTGCCCAAAGGCGTGACGGTCGGCAGCCTGGCTGAGCAGGTCAAAAATGATTCCGCGAGCGTTGAACAGCATTTGGGAAAATACTTGAATACCCAGCGCGATGCTTTTGCGGCGCTCAACACCTCAATGATCGAAGATGGCGTTTATGTTCACGTTCCGCGGGCCGTCGTGGTTGAAAGTCCGATTTATATCCTCTACGTCACTGTCCCCAGTTCTGCGCCTACCATGAACCATCCACGCAATCTGATCGTGGCGGAAGAGAGCAGCCATGTCACGGTTGTTGAAGATTATGTTTCACTGGGCGAAGGCATCACTTTTTCCAACGCTGCTACGGAGTTGGTGGCGGGCGACAATGCCCATGTGTCGCACTACATGATCGTGCGTGAAGGTGAACAGGCTTATAACTTTTCCACTTTGCGCATCCAGCAGGGACGCCACGCGAACGTGGCTACGCACTCACTCCTTCTAAGCGGAGCGCTGGTGCGTAACAACGTGCATCCGGTACTGGCAGGCGAGGGAAGCGAATGCCTGATCAATGGCCTGTTCATGGCCAACGGTCGCCAGCACATGGACAACTATATGCTGGTGGAACATGCCAGCCCGCATTGCGATAGCCGCCAGTTTTATAACGGCATTTTGAATGGCCAATCGCATGGCGTATTTCACGGGCGCATCATCGTTCACAAAGACGCGCAAAAGACTGATGCCAAGCAGACCAACCGCAACCTGCTGCTTTCAGATGACGCACAGATCGACACCAAACCACAGCTTGAAATTTATGCTGACGACGTGAAGTGTACACACGGCGCAACCATCGGGCAGTTCGATGACAATGCGCTGTTCTACCTGCGTTCACGCGGATTATCTGAAGCAGCAGCGCGCCACGTTCTGTTACTCGCGTTCGCCAATGAGTGTTTGGACCGCATGAACTCGCCGCAGGTGCGCGAGCATCTGGAAAAGCTCGTTGTCGCCGGACTTCCGAAAGCTGCCAGAAATTCCCACACGCGATCAGTAGAAGGAGTGGAACGGAATTGGGAGGAAGTGGGATGAGCACCGTAGTAAAAATGCCTCACGGAATCCAAACTGCACCAGCTTATGACGTGCAGAAAGTCCGCAAAGATTTTCCGATACTGCATCAGAGCGTGCATGGCAAGCCTCTGGTGTACCTTGATAATGCCGCCACAACGCAGAAACCGTTGGCGGTAATTGAGGCGATTGAGAACTATTACCGGCGTGATAATTCCAATATCCATCGCGGAGTTCACACTCTTTCAGAGCAAGCGACGGAAGCTTACGAAAAAGTCCGTGTAGCGGCGCAGAAGTTCCTGAACGCCGCCGACCACAAGGAAATCATCTTTGTGCGCGGGACTACGGAAGCCATCAACCTCGTGGCGCAAACTTACGGGCGCAAGAACGTCGGCACCGGCGATGAAGTGCTGATTACCACTATGGAGCACCATTCCAACATTGTGCCCTGGCAGTTGCTTTGTGAAGAAAAAGGCGCAAAGCTTCGCGTTGCGCCTATCAATGATCGCGGCGAACTGCTGCTGGATGAATTCGAAAAGCTGCTCGGCCCCAAGACCAAGATTGTGGCTGTCGGCCATCTTTCCAATGCTCTCGGAACGATCAACCCGGTGCGCGAGATTGTTCGTATGGCGCATGCACGCAACATTCCTGTGTTAGTCGATGGCGCCCAAGCTGTCGCGCGCTTGCAAGTGGACGTGCGGGCCCTTGATTGCGATTTTTACGCTCTTTCCAGCCACAAGCTTTATGGTCCCACCGGTGTGGGTGTTCTTTACGGCAAGGCGAAATTGCTGGAAGCGATGCCACCATGGCAGGGCGGCGGTGACATGATTGCCTCCGTCACCTTTGAGAAGACAGTCTACAACCGGATCCCTTATAAGTTTGAAGCGGGTACCCCGAATATTGCTGACACAATCGGTCTAGGCGCAGCGCTGGAATACCTGAACACTCTGGGTCTGGAGCAGATTGAGCAGCACGAGGCTGACCTGCTCGATTATGCGACAAAATCCGTGGAAGCGATTCCCGGCGTAAAGCTGATCGGCACGGCCAAAGAAAAAGCGGGAGTGCTCTCGTTTGTGATGGAAGACATTCATCCCCACGACATCGGCACGATCCTGGATAGTGAAGGCGTCGCGGTGCGTACAGGGCATCACTGCGCTCAGCCGGTGATGCAGCGCTTTGGTATTCCCGCTACTGCCCGTGCATCTTTTGGTCTCTACAATACGCGCGAAGAGGTTGACGCGCTGGTGAAGGGAATCCGCAAGGTGCAAGAGGTGCTGGGCTAATGTCTGACGTTCGCGAGCTGCGCGACCTTTATCAGGAAGTGATTCTTGAGCACAGCAAGAAGCCGAAGAACTTCCGCGCGATTGAGACCGCCAATCACAAGGCTGAGGGATTCAATCCTCTGTGTGGCGATCATTTCACGGTCTATGTGGATGTGCAGGATGGCGCAATCAGCGACATTGGATTTCAGGGCAGTGGCTGCGCTATCTCCAAGGCCTCAGCTTCCATGATGACGCAGATGCTCAAAGGTAAGACAGAGACCGAAGCGGAAAACATTTTTACGAAGTTCCACGATCTTGTAACCGGACATGCCGGCAATGGACAAGATATAGGCAAGCTTGCAGTGTTTGCCGGTGTTTCCGAATTTCCTCTTCGCGTAAAGTGCGCGACCTTGGCCTGGCATGCGCTGCGGGCGGCGCTCGAGGGCGATCAGGAAGCTATCTCTACTGAATAAGACATGGTACCCAACGAACAAATCGTGCTATCGCGTGACGTTGACGGAACGCAGATTCCCAGCGGGATACCGCAACGTCTTATTGCGGGAACAACAGCCCGTCTGATGCAGGCCCTTGGCGGGAGTTACACGGTGATGACTGACATTGGATACATGGTCCGCGTGGATGCCAAAGACGCGGACGCGCTTGGACTCACAGCAACATCCGTGGCAAGTGATGCTCCGCAGGAATTTAGCGAAAAGCTGGTCTGGGACAAACTACGTACTGTTTATGATCCTGAAATTCCAGTTAACGTGGTTGATCTAGGGCTTATTTACGATTGCCACATCGCCCCGGTTGGGGACGGCAACAAAATTGACATCAAGATGACGATGACCGCACCGGGCTGCGGTATGGCGGATGTGCTCAAATCAGATATTCAGCGAAAGATTTCAGATTTGCCTACGGTGAAGGAATTGAATGTTGAAGTGGTGTTTGAGCCGCCGTGGCATCCCGGCAAAATGACTGAATCGGCACGATTGCAGTTGGGGCTCGACCTGGAAACGTCGCCTTTTCCAATGCACTGAAGTAGCGGGAGAACGTGCTATATCCCCACTCGCTCCCCCGCTTCTCCTTCCCTGCTGAACCAAATCCGTGATTGGTCTAACAGAAAGCTTGATGAATTTCGGAAAAGATGACGCTTTTCCATGCCGGAAACGCGCGATTTCGAAATTCTGAAAAGCGTGGCCGCTGCAAATATAGTGGCTTGCTGGAACAAGAAAAATATAAGTGTAACGTTAACTTTCCACCATTTTTGTTAGAAACTCTAAAAGCTCATTCCTGAACGAAACCTGTTTTCTCATTTTACAGTTACGCGTAAGATGCTTTTTATCATAAGCTTGGCAAGATCTGCCTGCCGCATGAATGATCTTTCCAAGGGCTTAAAAGAGCTTAGACATTGTCATGGATGACGGTAGTGCTATAGTCACCACAGTCGCAGAAACCCCGGCGACCGGCGCTGTCCATGACGCTGCGGCAAAGACTATGCAACGCAAGACGCCAAAAATCGTGCTCCTATTGATCGTGCTGATGGCCGTTCTTTCGCCATTTATGCAGTTCGATAGCCTGGACAACTTTCCCATGACCACCGGAGACATGGAATCGCACCTAATTTCTGTGCTGTTTGAAATAGGGATGTTCTTTGTCTTTACCGGGATCCTTGAGCTCTTCCCGCAGCTTTTTTGCACGGATGTGCCGCCACCAGCAGTGGGTTTTTCCTCTTTCAGTCGTGACATAACCCCACTTCAATCGGCTTCCTGCTGTTTTGCCGTTCCTCTCCGTATTTGATTCCTTCCATTCCCGAAGTGTGTCCGTAGCCCAGAGTTCCCTTTACCAGTGAACTCGGAACCTATTTTGTTGCGGACGCAGATGTGGTGGAGCACCTTCACTTGCTCTGCCTGAAATGGAACATTGAACTTATTGAAATCAAAGACAGGAAATGCAAAATGAAATCCTCAGAAGTGTATACATCCACTACTGCGGGCGCTGTTATCGCAGGCCAGCCCGCTCTCGTAAATGAAAGCGACATTGAACAGTGCTTCTGTAACGATGGCGCGGAGATGGACGAAGACGAATGGCTCGTACAGGGCTGCATTCAGGGCGATCCTAAAGCATGGGAAGCACTCATTGATAAATACAAGCGCCTGATATTCTCAATCCCAATCAAATATGGCGCTTCATCGGCTGATGCCGCCGACGTTTTTCAATCGGTATGCATTGAGGTGATGAACTGCCTGCCGCAATTGAAAAACATCCAATCGCTGCGCTCATGGCTCATTACCGTCACCATACGGCAGTCCTACCGCTGGAAGAAGAAGCAATCCAGCCATGTTGAACTGGACGCCATGGAACCTGACATCGCGGAAGGATTGGCTTCCATACCTCCGGCAGAAACACTTTTTCAATTAGAAGAGGAACAAATCGTGCGGGAAGTGGTAGCCAGGTTGGAACCAAGGCACAGAGAACTAGTGCAGCTGCTTTTCTTTGAACAGCCACCGCTGCCGTACGCAGAAGTGGCGCGGCGCATGGGGCTTGCCACGGGATCCATTGGATTTATCCGTGGCCGTTGCCTGGAAAAGCTGCGCAAAGCGCTGGTGGAATACGGCTTTAACGAGTAATGAAGTGAGAAGGTGCGCAACAGCCATGGATGGGTGTTGCGCATTCTACTTAGAGTGCTTCTTCCGGCCTTAGCGAACGGCTCATTTCTTGCTTGCGCCCAGCATGGGTGTGATTTCATGTGCCGCATGGCATTGTTCTAGAACGCGCTTACTTTGTAGTCTCGACGCGTTGCTGTTGCCATTTGTGCAGCTTCGCAGGAAGGATTGCTGATGCAAAATAGATCATCGGGGTTCGGGAAGGCGATGGCGGTTGTGGCATTCGTCCGGTAAATTCCAAGCACGACGTTTAATTGAAGGATGTCCTGTTCCAGCCCTAGAGGGATGCCATTTCTTTTGCTATCTGCCAGGGCAGCTTTGAGGTACATGATGTCCTGTTCGATTGCTGCCGCCGCTTCCAGCCACTTCTGATCGTCATTCATGAGCCCTTGTCTCCAAACCAGTGAATTAGTATTCAACGCCATGTCCACAATTCCACAACACTACGGCGATTGGGCTTCCTTCCCGGTAAGGTAAACAAGCCACCTGTTTCCAAGTGCTTAAAGCTTTTTGATTTCTCCGTTTTGATTTCTGCTGGCTATCTATAAGGGTGGAAGCGGGCTTTGAAAATATAGAAGGTGTGCAAGTTTATGCAATAACTAACTATTTTTCCCGTTTTGGAAATATTGGTTGCGAATGGACATGCTTCTGCCCGATTCACCATTGGCGCCACGCATCTCTGGGATGAATTGCCAGGATACTACGCCCGTGCGAAATCAATGTATCCGCGCTGAGGATCGGTGCTTATCAGTTTGACGCGCAGCTTGTCTCCCACATCCGCGCCTTGTCCATGGACCAGCAGGCCTTCCACGTGCGGCTGAAGCACCCGAACAAAAGTCCCTTTGGGAGTAGCGCCGGTTACGATGGCGTCAAACGTCTGGCCGATGCGGTTGCTCATGCTCACTGCGGCGATCCGCTTTGACATTCCGCGCTCAACTTTTCGCGCCGCGTCTTCTTTTACAGTGCAGTTGGTTGCGATAGCCGAAAGCTCCTCATCGGCATACGGGCTTTTTTGCTTTCCAAGAACAGACTTGATCAGCCTTTGGGTAACGATATCGGCATAGCGGCGATTGGGCGCGGTGGAATGCGTGTAATCCTGCACCGCCAGTCCAAAGTGTCCCGGTGAAGGTTGGCCAGGGCGCTCCAAAACGTATTCGCCGGGACCCATCAGCTTGATCACGGCCAATGAGAGATCGGCAAAATGGTCTGGATCGGCGGCTTTGCGCGTTTGCAAAAAATCATTAAGCGCCTTGGAGTCAGCTACCGCGGGAAGCTTGCCGCCCTGCTGCGCCGCCAGTGCCACTATGCGGTCCCAACGTTCGGGTGTTTTTACCACGCGCCGAATGGAAGAAATTCCGGCTTCTTCCAGCGTGCGAGCTACTACGCCGTTGGAGGCGATCATAAAATCTTCAATCAAGTCGGTGGCGCGGTTCTTTTCCTGCTTCTGGAGGTCAACAATTTTGTCATTAAGCATTATCGGATGCACTTCCGCTGTCTCAATATTGAGAGCGCCATGGCGATAGCGTTCATTCTTGAGGGTCTGCGCCACTTCGTCCTGCAATTTGAGTTGTGCTTGTAGCTCGGGCGAAGCAGCTACCTTGGCAGGCGCGGGTCCAGTGCCTTCCAGCCATGCTCCTACAGAGGGATAAGCAAGTTGAGCCTTGTTGATGACCAGCGCTGGATAGATTTGATGATTGCTGACCTGGCCGTTGCCGTCGACCACAAATTCTGTAACTACGCTCAGCTTCCCATCCACCTCAAGCAGTGAAGTTGTGCCGGTGGAAAGCTCTTCTGGCAGCATGGAAAAATTGCGCACGCCTGTGTAGACGGTGCAGGTTTCCTTGCCTGCATGCAGGTCAATAGGCGTGCCTTTAGGGACGAAAGAATCTACGTCGGCTATGCCGACCATTACTTTGGTCGTTCCGTCCAACAGCTTTTCCGCGTACTCAATTTGGTCAAGGTCGCGCGAGGTGTCATTGTCGATCGACGACCACAGGAGCTTGCGCAAATCCTGGACGTTGCCTGGAGCTGCCTGCGGCGGCTTGCTCTTGATCGCAGCCAGTTGCTGCGCGACGGCGGGTGGAAATTCCGGCTCAAAGCCATTTTGCAGCATCAACTGCTTTGCCGCTGCCTGTAGATCGAAGTGGGAAGGATGGGAATTATTCATAGAAAAATGGAAGCAGAAAAGCTTATCACGGCGAGCGCATGCAAATGTTGATAGGCGCTCTATCCGGAGTCGAAAACAAAGAGTGCCGGATTCCGCACCCTTTGTTGCGGATGATTCTGGGGTGATTATCGCGCAAACGTTCCCACAAACGCGCTGCGCTTGTCATGCAGAGTCCATGAAGTGTTCAGGTCTTTGCCGCGATATTCGTCCGTCATGGCCACGGCGGGCATGCTGTGCAAGGTCTGGGTAAGCGGCTTGTAAAAAGTATCTTCATTGCCACAAAGGTGGTCTTTCTCACCGATGGCGCGGGTTTCAACCGTTACCACGTCGCCGGCCTGGAGGCGCGCGCGTGTGCTGTGTTCGCCCTGCGCTACTTCCATGTCAATAGGGGCATCCACCACGCGGACCACATGGCGCAGAAGTTCGCCTCCCATCTCCTGGGCAAAGTTGATCAGCGCTGCGCGCTGTTCCGGCGTGGCTTGGCGGTCAACCAGCAGAACTGACTTTGCAGGATATGGCTTTCCATAAGGATCACCCAGCGTAGCTTGCGCCTTGATCGCCCCCACGATGGTGAGGCCATCGAGCGAGACGCCGTCCCACTTGCCTTCTCCAATATGCCATGCAACGATCGCCTCCTGGCCGGCGGTATTCATTTCGCCATTGGCAAAGCACTGCCCGACGTACACGTCAGCGCTGCGCGTTTCAAGGTATTGGCCTTTGATCTGTGGTGTAACACTGGTTGGCGGAGCAGGCGGCTGAGCGCAAAACGCGGCAATTGGAAAAGACAGAATCAAAACGAGCGTTGATGCAAGCTTGCGATACATAGAAAACTCCCAAACCTTCTTAATTTATTGTAGGCCGTTGTGCAGTCTCAATCCAGCCAGGCTCGGAGCGTGCCCAATCGCAGACTCCTGTGATCTTCCGAACTTTTTTTCCCGCCACCGCGCTTCCGCGCCTCCGTGGTGAATATCAAAATCATGTTTCTTCCGCTCCTCCGTTTCCCCGAGTTTCAAAGGTGTTCGGTTTTACCCGCTTGTTGTAAACTTCCTTCAGAGGATCCCACATGGCAGAACCCACGTATGATGAAATGAAAGCCCGCCTTGCTGAACTGGAAAAGCAGGTCGCCACCAAGCGCACCGGATCGTTGGAATTCCGCGTGAGTGAAAAAGGCGGCGTCAGCGTTTATGGCCTGGGACGTTTCCCGGTCACGCTCTACTTCGAACAATGGACTCGCCTCCTTGATCAGGCCGAAAATCTTCGCGCATTTCTGGAAGAAAACAAATCCAAGCTCAAGCTGAAAGAACCTAAGTAATCGCCGTGATCGCGCGGAATCGCCGTCATCGGAAAAGCAAAAAGCTCACCGCTGATGAACGCGGATGACACTGATCCGAAAAGATCGGAGATCCGGTGATCGCGTGTGATCGGGTAATTTGTCCCCCGAGGCCGGTTCTGATCAGTGTTAATCAGTGGTCAGATTATTTTCCGGTTTTCTCCGCGCCTTCGTGTCTCCGTTTAGATTTTGTTCTGCAAGTTGAGTCATCTTCAAGCGTTCAACTGAAGCGTGCTAAGCTCAAATACCGGCGTGACTGAAACTTCTTTTACAGAACTCAACCGCTGGCTGGTCCAACTCGTGGAACGGCGCGGCAGTGATCTGCTGCTGGTGACCGACGCGCCTGCCTGCATTCGCGTGGACGGCCAGGTCGTGTCCATTGGCGACAGAAAGTTGACGAGTGACGAGATTGAAAACGCCATTACCCCCGCGCTGATGCCGCATTCGCTGCGGCAGTATCTTGAAATCCGGATCGCGGACTCTTCTTATCGCAACACCAACCTTGGGCGCTTTCGCATCAACCTGCATCAGGAACGTGGACGCGCAGCTGCTACCATCCGTGCACTGCCTACGACAGTGCCGTTTCTGCATGAATTGCATCTTCCGCCGACGGTAGAACAGCTTGCCAGCCTTCCGCGCGGACTCGTCCTGATCGGCGGCCCGGCAGGCTCGGGCAAATCGACCACGGTGGCCGCGCTGGTGAATGAAATCAATCGCCGTGACGCACGCCACATTGTGACGATTGAAGATCCGATTGAGTATGAGCACGCAAATATCCGCAGCGTGATTGAGCAGGTTGAAGTCGGGCATGATGCACCCGATTTTCCGACTGCATTGCGCGCCGCGCTACGCCAGGCGCCAGACGTGCTCGTCGTGGGTGAAATGCGGGATCCTGAAACCATGCGCATTGCCGTGACCGCCGCTGAGACAGGCCATCTGGTTTTTTCCACGCTGCATACTACTGATGTCTCTTCCACCATCTCACGCATCGCCGACTCATTCCCGCCGGAGCGCCAGAGCAGCATTCGTCAGGAACTGGCTATGTCATTGTCGGCAGTGCTCACGCAAATTCTTATGCCCAGCAAGCGCGGGGGACGTTATCCCGCGGCGGAGATGCTGATGATTGGTTACGGCGCGCGCGTGCACATCCGCAAAAATAATATCCATCAACTGCACCAGGAAATTACCATGACCAAGAAAGCCGGCTCTTTCAGTCTGGAAGAATCACTGGCAACTCTGATGATGCAAGGCCACATCGATCGCGAAGACGCGATGCTGCACGCCATTCATCCGGATGATCTGGAAGGAATTTTGCGAGTGGGCGCAAAAAGATAGACATCGCCGCAGATTTGCGCTGACACGCGCAGATCAGGAAGTATCTAGCCGCGAATAAACGCGAAAAACGCGAGGCAAATTAAAGAATGATTACGTATGCTCATCTGCGATCGGCAGTTCGTAAATTACTCGATTACCAAATTACACAATTACCAAATCTCTTTTGATTCGTGTTCATTCGTGCGATTCGCGGCTACCTCTACTTTCCCCACTTCCACTCCGCATACCGCTTTCGCAACTCCGTCTTCAGCAATTTTCCCGTTGACGTATGCGGCAAGTCGTTGACGAAAACAAAATCGTCCGGCATCTGCCACTTGGCAAACTTTGCCGACAAAAATTCCCGCAGTTCTTCTGCCGTGACCTGCACGCCGTCTTTCAACGCAACAACCGCCAGCGGACGTTCCTGCCACTTGGGATGCTTTATCGCAATCACGCCAGCCTCACGCACCGCCGGATGGCTCATCAGTGTGTTTTCCAGATCGACTGAGCTGATCCACTCGCCGCCAGACTTGACGAGGTCCTTGCTGCGGTCCACCAACTTGATGCAGCCATCGGAATCCATGGTGGCTACATCGCCAGTGCGAAACCAGCCGTCGGCGGTCCAGCGATCGTGCGTTTCCGGCGCGTTGTAATAGCTGCCGGCAACCCACGGCCCGCGGACTTCCAACTCGCCCATGGTTTGTCCATCGCAAGGTGTGTCGCCTCGCTCGTTGCGAATGCGGACATCAACAAACGGCAGCGGCCATCCCTGCTTGGATCGCATGGCATACTGCTGGTCTTGCGGCAGCAGCAGCGCGGCCGGAGGCAGACGCGACGCCGTGGCCTGCGGAGAAGTTTCCGTCATGCCCCAGGAATGAATAATGTGGAAACCATAGAGATCAAGGTTGCGAATCAGGCTTTCCGGCGGCGCGGTGCCTCCGCACAAAATGCGGACCTCGCGCGCGGGCTTCCAGTTCCTGCGCTTTTCCAGCACCTGCAGCACGCCCAGCCATACGGTTGGGACAGCGCATGTCATCGTCACACCTTCTCTCTCAATCAATTCCAGCAGGCTTTCCGCATCGAGGTGCGGTCCTGGCAGCACATACTTTGCGCCGACCATTGCCGCCGTGTAAGAAAATCCCCAGCCGTTGGCGTGGAACATGGGCGAGGCCAGCAGCACCGTGTCATGCTGTGAGAAGGCGCATGAATCCGCCATGGCCTGTGACATACTGTGCAGCACCTGTGAACGGTGCGAATAAAGCACGCCCTTGGGATTGCCCGTGGTCCCCGACGTGTAACAGATGCTTGCGCCGTCATTCTCACTCAGCGCAGGCGGAGTAAAGTTGCCGGTGGCGTGCTTCAGCCAGTCCTCATAGTCGATGTAACCATGCTGCGCGGACTCGCCCGGATGCCGCACCACAAAGATGCGCTCAAATTTTACCTTTGCCACAAACTTTTCCAGCACCGGCAGCAGCACATCATCCACAATCAAGAAGCGGTCCTGCGCATGGTTCGCGATCCATGCAATCTCGTCGGGATGCAATCGCAAGTTCAGCGGATGCAGCATGCCGCAAGCGGCTGGAATGCCGAAGTAGGATTCCAGATGCGCATAGTGGTTCCACATCAGCGTGGCAACGCGCTCACCTTTCTTCAGTCCCAGCGATTGCAGGCACTCGGCCAGCTTTAGAGCGCGCTGGTGCAACTCTCCCCAGGTGGTGCGATGCATGGACCGATTCGGCAGCCGTGAAACAATTTCCACATTGGCTGCGTACCGCCCCGCCCGCTCCAGCAACGCCGTGAGCGTGAGCGGATAATCCATCATGGTGTGGATTTGATTGGAGGGCATTGAATGCATTTTAACTAAAGATAAGGAGCAGCGGAGTGAATGTCTCTTTCTACCTAACTCACCGCCTCGAATGCGGCGATCGTGAGAGCTGTTGAATCAAATGCTGAAAATCCTGCGGTGGGGGACAGTCAATCGCAACCTTCTCTCCCGATCGCGGATGAACAAACTCCAGATATTCCGCATGCAACGCGACGCGATCAATCAACTGCTCATCCGCTTCCTTGGGATGGTATTTTCTATCGCCGATGAGCGGGTGTCCCATGGCGGAAAACTGCGCGCGAATCTGGTTCTGCAAACCTGTTACCAACTCAACCCTTACAATTGTCGCGTCGACAAAAGTTCGATCCACAGAATAGCTCAGCTCAGCGCGGGCCGCTTCAGGATCGCGTACCGTCCGCAACTGCTGATGCATGCCTTCACGCCGGAAATAATGCACCAGCGTGCCCGATTCTGCTTTGACCCGCCCGCGCACCACCGCAAGATATTTTCTCACCGGCGTGTGAGCCAGAAATTGGCGGATCAGTGTATTGCGATCACGGTCTGTCTTGGCGAACAGCAGAATCCCGGAAGCAAATCGATCAATACGATGCACGATCAGCGCGCGCTGTCTTCGCGGTTTGAGCTCAGCGATCAGCAGAGACAATGCCGAAGGAACGTTAGAGCCCTTGATTGGCACCGCCAGCAACCCGGCAGGCTTGTTGAGCACGATCAAGGCATCGTCCTCATAGAGCACCGCAACTTCGCCGGAGAGACGAGGCTTGCGCCCAGCGTAATTCCCAGCTTCGCCGCGCGATTTCCCACCATCTGAACGGGCGAGGGCTTTGCCGGGGCCGCGATTGAAGCTCCGATCTGAGCGGTCCGGCTTTTCTCTGCGGACGGGAGAGTGGCGTGGTTTTTTCATTGGTTTGGCGACAGATTCATTATCGAACCATCTCGTTCACAATCGCAAACGTGACG
>JBAVLE010000120.1:0-22916 GCA_049688735.1 Candidatus Angelobacter sp.
GCTCCAAACCGCTCCACGTCTTTGCTACAGACACATTACTCTGCGCCTGCAGCAGCGCGCTCGGCACGCGAGTCGGCCTGGCGCGATGATAAACGGCCAAATCTCGACTATCACTGCAGCCGCCGAAACCACATCTAACTCCTGCGCTTATGAAAAATGTTGAACTGGAACCCCGGATTCGGCGGGAACAATGCGGCAACTCTTTTCAGGCGTTCGGCCAATGCTGACGGCGCGAGCAGCGGGTAATCGCGTTCGCGCAGCTCGTAATAATCCACGTCCAGGCAGAGCGCGAGCAGGTAAATGGCGATTGAGTCGCAAAAGGCGGCGGCCAGATAGTCCGATTTGGCTTTTTCGTCGATGCGGCCAGAGTTGCTGGTTTGAGCCATCTTACGAAATTCATGTGCATCAAGACTGGTTTCGCCACGAACATTGCTCTGCGCCTGTGACCACACCAATCCGGAAAACTCCGGGGACATGCCTGCTTTGTCGACGAATGCGTGACCTACATTGATGTAAAACTCAAAAGCGATGGCGAATCGCTCATCGAGCAGACGTGTAGAGATGAAGACACACTGCGAGTTGCCGGAATCGATATTGCGATGGCAGATGGCCCCTTCCGGCGGAGGGCCGTCAAAGCGCTCTGCGACCATGGTCTTGTCGCCATCGCTAATGGTGAGAGGCACAAAGTAAAAAGCCTTGCGCTCCAGCGCAGCTGCGATTGGCCGTGGCACGGCGCTGATGATCCGCTCCAGATCATCGGAAGGGAGCATGACTTCGCCCGACGTGGTATAGCAGATACCGTTGGACGCCTGGTTGACTCGCGCGTCGCGAATAATTTCCTGCGCGGTGCGGAGTTGCGCATTGACTGCCTGACTCACGTTATTATTCTAACGTACACTTGATTTATAGGAAGTAATGGGTCTTTATGAAGAAGTTTTTCTTGAGCGCCGGAATCGGTCTTGCTTCAGGTGTGATTACCTTTTTTCTGTCCGTGGCGTTCCTGTGCTTTGTGCTGCTGGCGCTTCGGGCCGCAAGCCATACCACTCCGGACATGTCGTTGGCATATAAGGCCGCTTTACCTGTGGCAATTCTGGGCGCGATTTGCGGCTTTACGATCGCTCTCATCCGCGTGGGCAGACCCGGTACGTCCCGCTAGGGGCCAAACAAATCTTCACTCATCATTTGTTTGACCGCGTGCCGCTCTGCATTTAGACTTCTTTTCCCGCCACTCTGGCCCACATCAAGGAGAAATAATGCCAATCGTCAAGCGTCTTATCTCGTTTATCGCGGTACTCTCGCTGGCTTTCGCGCTGAATTGCAGCGCCCAGGAGAAAGTTGACCTGGATGCGATCACTAAAATTCGCTATGAAGGTTTTCATAATTCCAAGATCATGGAAATAGCCAGCGGATTGATGGACCAGATAGGCGAGCGCCTGACCGGATCTCCCAATATGCGCAAGGCGAACGATTGGACCAGGGACAAGCTGAAGGAGTTCGGCCTCGTTAACTCGCATCTCGAGCCATGGGAGCCTTTTGGGCGCGGATGGGCCAATGAATATGTGAATGTTCGTATGGTCTCGCCGGATACAGCGCCGCTCATCGCTTACGCCAAGGCGTGGACACCGGGAACGAACGGAACGGTTCGGGGCAGCGTGGTGCGTGTGAATATCCGCGGGCCGCAGGACATAGCGAAATACAAGAGCAAATTGGCGGGCAAGATCGTGCTTTATGGCGATGATCCTGAGGTTAAGCCTTCTGTCGAGCCGCTTTCTGAGCGCTACAATGAAAAATCGCTTGCCGATATTGAGAATTACCAGATTCCCAGTGAGCGGAATGAGGCCCGTTTCCGTGAATTTGCCCAGCGCGCGCGCCTGCAACGCATGGTGAATAAATTCTTTGACGAAGAGAAACCTCTTGCCGTGCTTGACCACAGCCGTGGCGCTCTTGGCGGCGGGACTGTATTCGTGCAGCAGGGCGGCTCATACAAAGTAGGGCAGACCGTGGGTACGCCGCAGATCACGCTGGCCACCGAGCATTGGACGCGCATTGCACGCATTCTGACGGCCAAGAAAGACGTGGAACTTGAGCTGAACGTAAAAAATAATTTCTATGACGGTTCGGAATCAATGGCGCAGAATGACACCATCGCGGAAATTCCCGGTACCGACAAAAAAGATGAAGTCGTAATGCTGGGTGCTCATCTTGATTCCTGGCACGCCGGTACCGGCGCCACGGACAACGGCGCTGGCACCGTTGTGATGATGGAAGCAGTGCGCATCCTGAAAACGCTTGACCTCAAGCCTCGGCGCACCATTCGCATTGGCCTGTGGAGCGGTGAAGAAGAAGGCTTGCTGGGCTCAGAGTGGTATGTGGCGCACCACTTTGGCTCGCGGCCGGAGTCCAAAGACCCTGATCGCAAAGGTGATCCATCAGTCCGTCGCCGTGAGAACGGCCCTATGTCCATTAAGCCGGAGCAGAAAACGGTTTCCGTTTATTTCAATGTAGACAATGGATCAGGCAAGATTCGCGGCGTCTATATGCAGGAGAACGCGGCAGTTGAGCCGATCTTTGAAGCCTGGATGAAGCCCTTCCACGACCTGGGCATGGACACATTAACCATGCGCAACACCGGCGGCACAGACCATCTCTCTTTCGATGCAGTCGGCATTCCCGGCTTCCAGTTCATACAAGACCCGCTGGAGTACGACACGCGCACGCACCATTCCAACATGGACGTTTACGACCGTCTCCAGCCCGACGACCTGAAGCAGATGGCGGTAATTGTTGCGTCATTTGTTTATATGGCGGCGCAGCGCGACCAGATGTTCCCGCGCAAGCCAATTGAGAAAGAGTTGCCTCCAACTCCTCCGGCGGAAGAAGAGGAGAATGCGGCTCCTGCGTCGCCGGTAACGAATCCGGCGGTAGCCGATCGTCCGAAGCAGCCGAAACCAGCGGAGCAGCGGCCGCAAGCGCAGCCGAGTCCGACTCCGAAACCGTAACAGTGCCGGGGGTGCTGAAGTTGCTGGGGCCGTGCCATGACCTGCACGCGTCCAGTGCGCAAATGTGGCAGGGGGCTGAAGCTCGGGCCCTGATGAACCTGTTTATGGCTAAAGCAGCATGTCCCGGGTGGCTTGCATAATCTAAGTGTGCGTTTATCTGCTAAACCTGAGGCGAAAATTCGCCCGCTATTCTTGCGGCAAAGGCTTTACTCTGCTGGCGCGACTCTGCTTCTGCGCTCGTCGCTGGCGACGACGCCGTCCTTGATGTGGACAACCCGGTAAGCGTGCTCGGCGATGTCAGCTTCATGCGTTACCAGCACAATGGTATTGCCCTTGCGATGAAGGTCTTCCATCAGCTTCATTATTTCGTTTCCGGTCTGTGAATCAAGGTTGCCGGTTGGTTCGTCAGCCAGAATGATGGAGGGATTATTCACGAGCGCGCGCGCAATGGCGACACGCTGGCGCTGTCCGCCGGAAAGCTCGTTCGGCTTGTGGTTCATACGCTCGCCCAGGTCCACTGCCTGGAGCGCGCTCTTGGCGCGTTCAATGCGCTCGTCGGAGGGCGTACCGCTATAAATCAGCGGCAGCTCCACGTTGTGCAGCGCGGTTGCGCGAGCCAGCAGATTGAAGGTTTGAAATACGAAGCCGATTTCTTTATTGCGAATGCGGGCCAGCTCATCATCGTCAAGTTCGCTCACCAGATTGCTATTGAGCCAGTAGCGGCCTTTAGTGGGCGTATCAAGACAGCCGATCAGGTTCATGAGCGTGGATTTGCCGGAGCCTGAAGGCCCCATGATGGCAACGTATTCGCCGCGATCAATGCGCAGGTTCACGCCGCGCAACGCATGCACCTGCTCCTGACCCATCTGGTAGGTCTTCCAGAGGTCTTCCGTGCAGATAATGCATTCGGAAGGCGGTGCAATGATCTTGTCAGAAATATCGGCGACTTGTGTTGACATCAACTTCTCCTGGTCTCTTGCCACTCCGAATCCACCTCATAACTTAGACGTTAAAAAGACGCAAAAGTTTACGAGTCTCCCAGCTTGACCACAGAATTATCCACTTTTACGCCAGCGCCGTTGCGCAGCGTCTTAAGGACTTTATAGCTGCCGGTAATGATTTCGTCGCCGGGCTGCAGTCCGCTCTTTACCTGGATATCCGTGCTTCCGGTCAGGCCGGTGACGACTTCATGGAACTCGGCTTTCTTGTTCTTATTGACCACAAACACGCCTTGAATGTCGTTGTTTTCTTTTTTCACCGGCGCGGCAGGAGCAGTCTTGTCAACCGGCTTGCTGGTCTTTTTCTGCGCGTCCAGATCGTTCTTGTCTCGCATGGTAAGCGCCTGGATAGGAATGGTCAGGGCATCATGCGCCATGCCGGTAGTGATCTTGGCAGTGGCGGAAAGGCCGGGACGAAGGTTCGGCGGCGGATCAGTGAGAGTGACGACAACTTTGAAATCCTTGGCTTCCTGCGTGCCTCCAGTGCTTTGTGAAGTGGAAACGCCGGTGGAGCGGATGATGGCGTTATCGCCGATTTCAGTTACCTTGCCCTTAAAAGTCTGATTGGGGATCGCGTCAATCGTGACTTCCGCCGGCTGATCAAGTTTTACGTTGACGATGTCGGTCTCATCCACCTGAACTTCCGCCGTGATGATCGACATATCTGCAACCGTCATAAGAGTGCTGCCCGGAGAATTCTGTATGCCCATGACCACCGTTTCGCCTTCATGTACGGGAAGGTTCGTTACCGTGCCATTGAAAGGGGCGGTGTAAGTGGTCTTGCTAAGAACGTCATTCACGCGGGTCAATGAGGCGCGCGCCTGGCCTATGCGGCCATTGGCGGACTCAAGCTGCGCCTTGCTTTGCGCGATGCGCGCAGCGTCCTGGGCATGGGTGGCGTCAGCTAGTTCATAGGCGCTTTTTTTTGCGTCGAAATCGGCTTTGGAAACAAGTTGCGCCTTAAAGAGGCCCTGGTAACGCTCATAGTCCAGCTTGGCGCGTTCCAGGTCGGCGGCGCTGCTCTTAAACTGCGCCTGTGCAGTGTTCAACGCGGCCTGGGCAGCAACAGCATCTGTCTGGCTGCTTTCAAGCGTGGCGCGGGTCATGGCGACGTCGGCGGCAGACTGCACATTTTCAAGCTGTGCCAGAACCTCATTCTTCTTGACCGTGTCGCCTTCCTTTACGAACAGATGGACGATCCGGCCCATGGCATTTGCGCCTACGTTGACGATTGTCTTGGGCTTGATCTGGCCGGAAGCCGTGACCACGGAAGAAATATCCTGCTTATAAACTTTACCTGTCTGGACAGTGACGACGTTCTTCTGGCTCTGGTTGACCGTGAAGCCAACAATAGCGCCCAGCAGTATGACAACACCTACGATGATGGCAATTTTCTTTGCGTTCATGAATAACCTTCTGGCAAAACAAGGGCGGATGACGTCCACTTTATATACGCCGGCAGGACGGGGAAAGTTCCTTCGTCAGGCAGGTGTATGCGTATGAAGCCTTCAATTTACGGTGGGCGGGTGCCTTCCTGATTATAACGGCAAGCGGATTGAGGTTCTACATTAATTGATGAGGTAAATGTTTTAAAATAGAAAGCAAGAAATGTCCCGAGATGCATTCTAAGGTCGATACGAAAAGGCTGGAATCGGCGTTCCAACCTTGATTATGGGCTTGAAAAAGACTTAAAATCCACATATCTGCCCGTTTGAAGGAGGGCTCCTCTAGTGTTATCCCGTCACCCCCGTTTTTATACCGTGTTTTTATTGGCTGTGTTGGTTGGTTCAGGCTGTTTTGTAGTGCAGGCGCAGGAAAAAGATTCCAAGCAAGATAGCTCGGCCCAGGCCCAACTGGATGGCCAGCAGGACCCGCTAAAGCGTCCGCGGAAAAAAGACGATAAAGCGTCGAACAACGAGAAGCTGGGCGGCGTATACAAAAAGTGGCTGGACGAGGACGTTCGCTGGATCATCACGGATGAAGAACTTTCCGCGTTCAAAAAATTGCAGAATAACTCCGAGCGCGACACTTTTATCGAAGGGTTCTGGCAGCGTCGCGACCCTACGCCTGATACCGCTGAAAACGAATATAAAGAAGAGCACTACCGGCGCATTGCCTACGCGAATGAGCACTTTGCCGCAGGCATGCCCGGCTGGCGGACTGATCGCGGAAGAATGTACATCATGTATGGTCCGCCAACTTCAATAGACTCCCATCCCATGGGTGGCCCATACCAGCGACCAGCGGACGAAGGCGGCGGCCAGACTGAGACCTTCCCGTTTGAGGTGTGGCGTTACCGCTATCTGGAAGGCATCGGCCAGGAAATCGAGATCGAGTTTGTAGATGATTGCGGTTGCGGCGCGTATGAAATGACGCTGGATCGCTCCAAGAAGGACGCGCTCCTGCACGTCCCCAACGCCGGCCTGACCACGATGGAAGAAATGGGAATGGCAAATAAAGCTGATCGTTTCAATGGCGGCCTGGAATCCCTCGGCTCAGGTCCTTTCACCAGTCAAAACCAGACCAAGCAGTTTGACCGCATGGATACTTTTGCCAAGCTGAACCGCGCTCCGGATATCAAATTTAAAGATTTGCAGAATGAGTTGGTCACCCATAAATTCCGCACCAACCTGCTGCCGTTCGATGTGCAGGTTGATTTCGTCAAGCTGACTTCAGACACCGTGCTGGTTCCCATCACGTTGCAGGTCCCGCTCAAGGGGCTCACATTCGCCAATAAAGACGGCATCCAGCGCGCGGTGGTCAACGTTTACGGACAGCTGACCAAGCTTTCCGGCCAGATTGTGCAGACCTTTGAAGAAACGCTGCACCGTGACATTCCTGCCGAGCTGTTGGAAAAAGAACTTAACAACACGTCCCTTTATTGGAAAGCGTTGCCGATGCGTCCCGGGCTTTACCGGCTTGACGTGGTAGTAAAAGACGTCAACGGCGATAAAACCGGCATTTTCAGCCGCAGCTATACCGTTCCCGATTTCGGCGACGAAAAGCTTACTTCTTCCACGCTGATCCTTGCTGACCAGATGGAGCCGGTTCCGGCGCGCGAAGTCGGTACCGGGAACTTCGTGATCGGCACCAACAAAGTCCGGCCCAAGGTCGGATCTTCTGATGGAAAACCGGCCTCTTTTACCAAAAAAGAAAAGGTCAATTTTTGGCTGCAGGTTTACAATCTTGGCGTTGACCAGAAGACCAACAAGCCTTCTGCCACGGTGGAATACCAAGTGGTAAACACCGCCACCAACCAGCATGTGCTAGACTTCACGGAATCAACGGCCCAGATGGGAAACGTTGGCGAGCAGGTGACCCTTGGCAAGAGCCTGCAGTTGAGCCAGCTTGACCCTGGCGTATACCAGGTAACCATTAAAGTGAACGACCAGATTTCCAAACAGACGATTTCACCCACGGCCAAGTTCGCCGTACAGCAATAAGCTGCACGAGGAGCCCCCACTTACTTGAGGTGGTGAATATGACCCGCAAATTCGGATGTTTATTCGTAGTCCTCTTGGCATGGGCGCCGCTTCACGCGGCCAGCGTTGGAGCCATTGCTGGCTATGTCAAAGACAGTTCCGGAGCGCCCCAGATGGGCGCGGTGGTGGAGGTTTTTGTTTCCGCCGCCAGAGTGGGCACTACGGTCTTCACCGATTCGCGCGGTTATTACCTTGCTAACAACCTTCCGGCGGGCAACTATTATGTGAAGGTATCGGCTGCGTCTTTCCTTCCCTCACTAAGGGAAAATATCCTTCTGCACTCTGGCGCACGCCTTGTCATCAATCTTACTGTCAATACTCTGGAAGATGCGCTTCGCCTGATGCCCACCCGCCGCTCTGAGGCAGAAGATGTGGATGATTGGCATTGGACGCTGCGCTCGGCTACGAACCGGCCCATTCTTCGCGTCCTGGAAAAAGACAAAGACAGCAGTGACAGCGGATCGCTGGTTGTGGTCTCGCACAGCAAATCAGAGCCTGGCGTCAGTGACGACGCATTGAAAGCCAGCGTTGCTTTTATGGCCGGTGCTGAAGCTGGCGGCTTTGGCAGTGCAGGCGACGTAACTACGGCTTTTGCGCTGGAAAAATCATTGTTCTCGTCGGGAACGCTTTCCTTGAACGGCAATATTGACGCTTCATCTAGCGATCCTACGGGCGTTCTGCGAGCTTCCTACGCTCACAATATTGGCGATTCTTCGCGCCCGACTTTTACCGTTACTTACCGGCATTTTGCCGCGCCCGGCGCTGCTGTCCAGAATTCGCCCTACGCTGCCATTACCATGAGCAGCTCTGACAGCACTACCATCGCGGGCTTTATTGACCTCAATTACGGCGCTGACCTGCAATCCACGGAGTTTGCCAATCGCGTGATTGCGTTACGGCCGCATGGCTCTGTTGACGTGCATCTCTCGCCCAACATGCTGGTGGAATATCGCTATGCCACCGCTGAACCCGATACGCGCGCAGCCAAAGGCTTTGATTCTGCTCCTGCCGATCTAAGTGAGTCCGGTCCGCGCATGGCATTGCTCAATGGCCAGCCTGAAGTGGAAAAGGCAGCCCATCATGAGCTTTCTGTTTCGCGCCGCATGGGCGATACCAGCGTTCAGGTGGCTGCATTCTTTGACCACGTACGTAACGCCATTCTGACCGGCGCTGGGGATCCTTCCAGCTATTCTGACGATGTGCTGCCAGACGTTTATTCCGGCACATTCTCTTATGGCTATAACCCGGGCGTGAGCAGCACCGGAGCGCGGGTGGTGGTGCAGCGCAAAATTTCGGATGACCTTACGGCCACCGTGGACTATTCCACCGGCAAGGCTATTGTGTCCGACTCAGCCGCGGACTGGCAGGCACTGGCTCAAGCCCTGAACACCAGCCGCGCGCATTCCGTCGGCACTAAGCTTTACGGTAACATTCCGTCGACCGGTACGCGCTGGATTGCTTCGTATAAATGGACCAGCGGCAACACGCTCTCCGCAGTCGACGCCTTCAACGCGTCGCCGGGGCAAACCGATCCTTACCTTAGCTTCTTCATCCGTCAGCCAATTCCCGGAACGTCCTTCATCCCCGCCAAAATGGATGCGCTGCTTGACCTGCGCAACCTGCTGGCCCAGGGCTACGTTCCCGTAATGGGCCAGGACGGACGCACCGTGTACATGGTCCAGTCCGCACGCTCTCTGCGCGGTGGCTTGGCGTTTACTTTCTAAAAGCAAACCACAAAGGGCACGAAGGAACACAAAAAGATTTCCATTTGCTTCCCAGAAGTCACTGAGATATCAGTACGAAGTCCGTGAGGAAACGTGCGCAATTTTGCCGAAGCCGGCAGTCCTGAGCGGCCATGATGTTTCGTACCGAATCGTCATGGAACAGTGTGCGTGGAAACGGCGCAGTATTCACAACAACAACTTGCCGGCCTTTGTGTTCTTTCGTGACCTTTGAGGTTAGTCGATCTAAGTTTTCGGCTTACTCTCAAATACGTGGTACGTGACCGCATCCCACGCATTGTGAATGCCGACAAACAGCAGCAGCAATGCTGCCGCTCCAATACCAAACAGCGCTTCGCGTAAGTGAGAACCAGCCGCGAAGGCCGTTACAGCAAGCCCAGTGTACGCCGCCAATGGCAGCACGACATGAAACAACCAGTCTTCGAATACGGGCATATATACACTTTGCGTTCGCATGCGACGGGCCACCACGATCTCGTACATGATCCCGCTAAGCCCCAGCACGCCCCACAAGATTGCAGCGGGCTTCCCACGGAGCGCTCAGAATTCCTGCCAGCAGCAGTACTGATCCAAAATGAACGACGTTGGGAGTAGAAAACGCTGCGCCTGCCTCCGCTGTGCCAACTCGCCTGGACATCGCCGCAATGAGCGTCAAAACGACGAACTGCAATCCAATCAGGGCGCCCGCAGAAGACCCGACGATTACACAGAAGTTTTGCCACTCGGACAGTGCTGTCATGCTATGGATTATGTCAGGACTTGTATTGATCGTCACTGACGTGCTCCATCCAATCAACCACCTTGCCATCTTTCTTTTCCTGGATGGCGATGTGCGTCATGGCCGTGGTTGGCGCAGCTCCGTGCCAGTGCTTCTCTCCGGGCGAAAACCAGACCACATCACCGGGCCGGATCTCTTCAATAGGCCCGCCCCAGCGTTGCGCACGACCGCAGCCGGCCGTCACAATGAGAGTCTGGCCCAGCGGATGCGTGTGCCAAGCCGTCCGTGCTCCCGGCTCAAAGGTTACGCTGGCGCCTTGAACAAATGCCGGATCGGGCGCTTGAAACAGCGGATCAATCCGGACCGTACCGGTGAACCAGTCTGCCGGGCCCTTGCCGGAAGGCTGCGAGCCAACTCGCTTGATTTCCATTTTGTAACTTCCTTTTTCGATTGTTTTCTCTAAGTGTTGCCTGCCTTTGTCTTGCGCATCCAGACATCCCACGTGATCGGCCCAGCTGCTTCATTGCTGATGGCGTGGCCTGCCAGCTTAAGGACGAGCTTGATCTGTCCATGATGGTAGCCCTCATGCCAGATCATGTGTTGCAGCAACAGGATTGGATGGTCATAGTGAAGCTCCATGTCCCGGCCTGATTCCACCCTGCTTTTGACCGCATCTCGCACCGCCTCAGCGCTATTGTTTAGAAGCTGTGCCATGCGTTCGGGATCACGCTCGGCTACCCACTCTCTCTCGGGCACGTCAACAGCTAATTCGGGAACATCCTCACAAACAAATACCAGACGCACATAATGGATATGTCCAAAAAGTTCTGCGACCGATGGACTGCCCTGCATTGGCCTCAAGTCAAATCCAGCTTTCGGAATGGCGCGAAGCAGGTTCACCAGGATCGTATTGTTCCGGTCCCACGAGTCCAGCAGAACCTCCAGGAGGTCGTGGTCAGGCGCATCCGACATACTTTATCGATTCACCAATTTCTGTAAATTTTCCGGGTAGCGAGCTCCCTGCACAGGAATCTTCGCACTGGCATTGTCGATCTGCCGGAGATCGTCAGGTGTAAGTTGAACGTTAGCCGCACCGATGTTTTCTTCCAGCCGGTGCAACTTGGTTGTGCCTGGAATGGGGACCATCCAGGGCTTCTGCGCGAGAATCCAGGCCAGGGCGATCTGTGCCGGCGTGGCCTTCTTTTGCTCGGCGACTTTGCCAAGCAAATCTACTACAGCCTGGTTGGCCTTGCGGTTCTCCGGCGTGAAGCGCGGCACGATATTGCGGAAATCGGTCTGATCAAACTTTGTTTCTTCTGTGATCTTGCCCGTGAGAAAACCTTTTCCCAGAGGGCTGAATGGAACGAATCCAATGCCGAGTTCTTCAAGGGTCGGAATGATCTCCTGCTCTGGTTCTCGCCACCAAAGCGAGTATTCACTTTGCAGCGCCGTCACAGGCTGCACCTTGTGTGCTCGGCGGATGGTTTGCGCACCTGCTTCAGAAAGGCCGAAATGCTTCACTTTGCCCTGCTGAATAAGATCTTTGACTGCTCCGGCAGTTTCTTCAATAGGAACTTTGTCGTCGACACGATGTTGGTAGAAGAGATCGATGACATCCGTCTTGAGTCGCTTAAGCGATGCTTCCGCAACTTGCTTAATGTGTTCAGGCCGGCTGTCCAGACCAGCTTGCTTGCCGTTTTCGATGTGAAATCCGAACTTCGTCGCGATCGCGACATCTTTGCGAAATGGCGCAAGCGCTTCGCCTACCAGTTCTTCATTGGTGAACGGGCCATACACTTCAGCGGTATCAAAGAATGTAACGCCGCGTTCAACGGCCGCCCGAATCAGCGCAATCCCTTCTTTCTTCTCCATGGCCGGGCCAAAGCCAAAACTCATGCCCATGCAGCCCAGCCCAATGGCTGAGACTTCAAGATTGCTGTTTCCAAGTTTGCGTTTCTGGATTGTTTCTTCCCTTATGTTAGTAGGCATTGATAAGACCTCCAGCCCTTCTGATTCCAACGCTACACAATTGGGGATTCTTCGGGCAATATCTCCTGCTAATGATTGCCTGATTTTCTGCCGCGTAGTCTTCTATGCGTATGCGCAGAGCTTTCAGATGTCCTCTAGATTCGTGAAGCTCGTGAAAGGAGCGCCGGATGGGCTCAGATCTTAAAACGTCAAGTTGCGCCAGGTGCAGAAGGAGCTGAGATTTCAAAACAATTCGCGATCATTGGCGTAAATTCGCGACTCAAAGGTAAGAAGAATTCTCGCACCAATCGGGCTCCCTCACCCGCTTGGCGCTGGATTCGGGATTCCAGAACTATTCATTCCAGAACTATTCATCCCAAAACTTCTTCCACCAACCCTTTTTCTCCTGCGGCGCTTCGTAGTCGAAGACCGGCTCGTCGCTCAACCCCAAAAATCCGCCTGCGCGAGTGGACGCATATTGTGCGCCAGGTCGCGGGGGAAGACTGCTCCGAACTGGTTCCGTGGCGACACGCTGCGCCACGGCCGCCCTAACGCGCCGAAACGTTGCGATTCCTAAACCGTCCCCTGCCGGCAACACGGCAATTACCGCGCTGGGTCTGGCCAGCGCATAATCCACTGGCCCGCGAAGAAGGGTGTCGATCCTTGTTCCCTGTGCCAGGGTCGAGCGCAGGATGTTGGTTGTTTTCTGGTCAAAAGCGATCCAGCGTGCCATGGGCAAACCATCCGTGAATATGAAATGAGACAAGCGGCTTTTACTTGGATGCAAGCTGCTCGAGAAGCGTTTGACCGCCGACCTCCGCTATGGCTGAAATTGCGCTTTACACTGCGCTGTTTGACGATCAAGATGCGCTTCATTTACTCTCCCGCCTTAGACTTTTTTAACCGGAGAACCACAGGATGCCCAAATTCCTGCTTGGCCGACGCCAGTTTGCTCTTGGCGCGGCTGCGGCTGCCACTACTGCACTGATTCCAAAGGGAAATGCGCTGACAATGGATGTCCTGGCCCAGGCGGCTCCGGCCGGTACTCAGCCGCCGGATCCCCAATCCCTTGAAGCTAAGACGAAAGCAGCTATGGCCAAACTTTCCGCCTCCGCGCAAGCCGAGGTGGAGATGAAAGTGGCATCCATCTTCCGCAAATATGGTGACCGGCTTAGTGATGAGCAGAAAGCCGACATCCGCCGCATTATGGCTGAATCCCAGGAAGGCCTGGAAAAGATGCGCGCCTTCAAAGTCGAAAATGGCGATCAGCCCGCAGACGCTTTCCGCGCCTATCGATCTGAAAAGCCGGACGGCGTGAAGCCCAGCGAAGCAAAGCTAAAACCCGGCGCAGCGAAATTAAAGTCGGTCGATCCAGCGAAGCGGAAAGAGAAAAAATAGATGCTCAGCGAAGACATCCTCTTTCTTCCTGTGATCGAACTGGCCAAGCGCATCCGTGCGCGCCAACTTTCACCTGTCGCACTGGCGGAAAGCTATCTTGATCGCAGCCGCTCCATCGGGACAAAACTGAATGCTTATGTCACGCTCACGCCTGAACTGGCGCTGAAGCAGGCGCACGCTGCGGAGAAAGAGATCGCGGCAGGGAGGTATCGGGGGCCGCTGCATGGCATACCTTACGCGGCCAAAGACCTGCTTGCGGTAAAAGGCTATCCCACAACATGGGGCGCGCGTCCTTACGCTGACCAGCGCTTTGATTATGACGCCACTGTCATCAAAAAGCTGGAAGCTGCCGGGGCGGTGCTGCTGGGCAAGGCTGCGATGATCGAACTGGCCGGCGGCATGGGATATCGCTATGCCTCTGCATCGGCCACCGGTGCGGCTAAAAATCCCTGGAACACCGATTACTGGACCTGCGGTTCGTCCAGCGGCTCTGCCGCCATTACCGCCGCGGGGCTGGCGGCCTTCGCCATTGGCACGGAAACCTGGGGATCCATCATCTGTCCTTCAGGCTTTTGTGGCCTCAGCGGCCTCCGTCCCACGTATGGACGCGTGAGCCGTAGCGGCGCAATGGCACTCTCTTACACCATGGACAAGATCGGCCCCATCACTCGTAGTGCAGACGATTGCGACTTGGTGCTCAAAGTTATTTCCGGTCACGACGCGGAAGACCTCGGATCATTGCCGGAAGCCGCCGCAAAATATTCCGGCGCGGCTGAGGTGAAAGGCAAGCTGCGTGTCGGGTGGCTGGTGAACCAGTGGAAAGAACTCTCTCCAGATGTGAATCAGGCCGTGATGGCCGCACGGCAGGTGTTAGAAAAGAGCCCGTCGATTGACCTTAGCAATACCACTCTGCCGGAAGGCCCATGGGAGACTGCGGCAGGATTGGTGGTTTCCGTCGAAGGCGCAACCGCGTTCCGGACATTGATCCAGTCGGGCCGCGTTGCCGAGCTGAGTGACCCGCTGGGAAAAATCGGCGGCTATATGAATGTAGAAATTAGCGCGTCTGACTTCATCCTGGCCCAGCGCATCCGTGCCATTCTGCAGGTAAAGATGGATGAAATTTTCCAGCACGTTGACGTTTTGGCCACGGCCTCACTGCCAGTGACGGCCAGCAAGATCGACGCGAACCTGGATGAGACGCTGACCTTTGCCGATCCCGTTGGCGGCATCGGCAACATCTGCGGACTTCCTGCGATTAGCGTGCCTTGTGGCTTTGGCCAGCACGGTTTACCGGTGGGCATCCAATTTGTCGGACGCGCGCGCGATGACGCCAAGATCGTTCAGGCGACGCGTATTTTCCAGCGCCAGACAGACTGGCATCGCAAGCACCCGGCCCTTAGTTAACCGCAAGCAGCCGCTAGATGGCACGTATTTTCGTAGAGGCACAGCTTGTAAATGGTTCATCGCTGGCGCGATGACGTTTGCCTAAAGGCCCACGATTCGCTACCGAATCGTTAAACGCTGACACTCGTAGTGAGTCAGTTTTTCAAACTCGCTCACACCGGGTGTTTCACCTGAGTGCGCTGCCGGCGCTCGCTGTGCAATACTAAATGGACTGCTGCGTATCCTTGATGGATGAGGACGCGCATCCAATGATCCAGAATGGCCGCTGATTTTCTAACCGGAACACGGTTCAATCCGGAACCGCTGCGTGAGTCCATCCTGCGGCACATTCATTACGCCCTTGCTCGTTCCGGAGGGGATCTTGTCCCCCGCGAGCTTTTCAAGCCCCTTTCTCTGACCATCCGCGATTACCTGATCGATAGCCTGCTCAAGACGGAGCGGCATTATCGTGAAGCCAAGGTCAAGCGCCTGGGTTATCTCTCCATGGAATTCCTAATGGGGCGCTGGCTTAGTGACAATCTTTGCAATCTCGGCTTGGGCGATCCGTGCCGCGCTGTGCTGGCGGAGTTTGGCGTGAAACTGGAAGACGTTCTTGAAGTGGAGCCTGATGCAGGCCTTGGCAATGGCGGTCTGGGCCGGCTGGCTGCGTGCTTCCTGGAATCGCTAGCAACCATGGGAATGCCCGGATTTGGTTATGGCATTGACTACGAATACGGCATGTTCAAACAGGAGATTGTCGGCGGCTTCCAGCGGGAAAAGCCGGACCAATGGAAATCTGAAGGGACGCCGTTTTACATTGAGCGTCCGCAGGATTTCTGCACCGTGCCGATGTACGGGCGGCTGCAATCATCGCGCGATTCGCATGGCAACCGGCGGCAGAGCTGGGTGGACAGCAAGATTGTCGTCGGCGTGCCGAATGATCTTCCCGTAGCTGGCTATGGGGGCGACACTGTAAATTTCCTGCGCCTGTTCACGGCGCGCGCGTCAGAGGATTTTGATATTGAGATTTTCAATCGCGGCGACTACATTCGCGCGGTTGAGCAGAAGATTGCCTCGGAAAATATCTCTCGCGTTCTTTATCCTTCCGATTCCGTTCTCTCCGGCAAAGAGCTGCGGTTGAACCAGGAATATTTTCTGGTAGCTTGCGCTCTGCGTGACATTCTGCGCAACTACATGCCCACGCATGCGGGCTTTGACGATCTCCCCTCCAACGTTGCCATCCAGATGAATGACACGCATCCGAGCCTGTGCGTGGCCGAACTGATGCGCCTTCTGGTGGACGAAAACCTGCTCGATTGGGGCCACGCCTGGGAACTTACCGTTGCAACCTTAGGCTATACCAACCACACGCTGCTGCCCGAAGCCCTGGAAAAATGGCCTGTCTCGCTCATTGAGCGCGTATTGCCGCGGCATACCGAGATCATCTTCGGCATCAATCATCAGTTTTTACGAACGGTGGCGCGAAGCTGGCCGGGAGACATTGACCGGCAGCGCCGCATGTCGATTATTGAAGAAGGTCCGGAAAAGCAGGTGCGAATGGCCAACCTGGCTATTGTGGGCAGCCACGCGATCAACGGTGTTTCCAAGCTGCATTCTGAGCTGATCAAGAGCGCGCTGGTGCCGGACTTTGCCCAGCTCTGGCCGGAGCGCTTCAGCAACAAGACTAACGGAGTTGCGCCACGGCGCTGGATATTGAAAGCCAACGCCGGCCTTTCCGCGCTGCTCACGCGGACTGTGGGAGAAGAATGGATCACCGATCTGGAGCGTGTTCGCGTTATTGAGAAAAACGCGGGCGATCCTGCTTTTCGCGAGGAATTTCGCGCGATCAAACGGCACAACAAAGAGAAACTGGCTCGCGAGGTCTTTAACACCACGGCAGTGGTCATCGATCCGCAGTCAATGTTTGATGTCCATGTAAAGCGCATTCATGAATACAAGCGCCAGCTCTTGAACGTGATGCGGGTGATTCATGAATACCTGAGCGTGGTGGAAGATGGCGCGGAGCCGCGCGTAATGCGCAGTTATATCTTTGCCGGCAAGGCAGCGCCGGGATACTGGGCGGCCAAGCAGATCATTAAGCTCATCAACAATGTGGCGCAGGCGGTGAACTCTGATCCGCGGGTGAAAGATCTTATCAAGGTGGTGTTCGTTCCGGACTATCGTGTTTCACTGGCGGAAATCATTATGCCGGCGGCTGATCTGAGCCAGCAGATCTCTACGGCCGGCATGGAAGCTTCCGGCACCGGCAACATGAAGCTGGCCATGAACGGCGCGCTTACGCTGGGTACCCTCGACGGCGCAAATATCGAAATCATGGAAGCCGTGGGTAAAGACAATATTTATACTTTCGGCCTCACGCGTGAGGACGTGAGTTGGTATCAGGAATCGCGGGGCTATAATCCCCGGCAGATTTATAACAATGACCCTACGGTGCGCCGCGTGGTGGATTGCCTGGGCTCAAACCGTTTGTGCCCGGACGAGCCGGGTCTTTTCCGCTGGATTGTGGATGAGCTGCTGGACCGTGGCGATCGCTACTTCCATTTGGCCGATCTGTCCTCTTACATTGAAGCCAGCCATCGCGCAGAAACGGATTATCAAGAGCCGGACGTCTGGACTGCCAAGTCCATCCTAAATGTTGCACGTACCGGCTTCTTCTCGAGCGATCGCACCATTGCCGAATATGCCCGCGATATCTGGAACATCAAGCCCGCTGCTCCCGGTACAAAGCGGGAGTCTGACGCGGCTAAAGAGCCACAACGGGCAGAGGTTTCCCGGTAGAGAACTCTGACTCCCGCAAAATAGCGCCTTTAATGCGGCGAAAACAAAATTATTCATTTATTCCACAGGCCTAAGCCATTTTTTAGCTTTCGCGAGTAAAGAGAAAGGCAGGTTCCAATCTTCTCCTTGATGAAGCGATCGAGATTGTTGTACGCCGTCCGCTTGAACGCCAGATCAACGGACGATTAAGCTTTTGTGAACCTGCGGGCGTGGCCATTTTCACTCTGAGAATCCATCGTGTGAATTCTCATCTTCGGTCAACCCGCGGGCTGCGAGCTGCCGTAAAAATCCTGTGTTACACTAAGACTGCTTCCTGTGATATCCCTCATCTGAATGATTCCACAGCAAGGGCGCGTAGCTCAACTGGCAGAGCAACTGACTCTTAATCAGTAGGTTGAAGGTTCGATTCCTTCCGCGCTCACCAAACCCTACAACAACTTAGCTCTGCTTCCTTCCATCCTATTGCTCCCGGTGTGGCTGTTTTTGGGGCTGTTGCTCAATCCACAAGTCCACTTGCTTCTACATCACCCATCGGCCGTCTTCCTTTTCCTGATTCCTTCGATCGATCACTTGCTTGATCTGAAGCACCTCAGGATGCAGGTAGCCCATGGTCGTGTTCAGGCTTTCATGCCCCATCACTTCCTTCACCAGCCCGGGGTTTCTTGTCTCTGCCATCGCCACTGTCCCGAAGGTGTGGCGAGCGCAGTACAGTTTGAGCGAATCCGGAATGCCGAGTCTCCGCGCGACCTTGCGGAACATGTGTTCCAACCCGCTCAACTCGATATGACCCGACCGCGATTTATCCGAGGGAAACACCCAGCCTTCGCTCTGGCCTTGCTGCCGAACACCCTTGAGTAGCGCGATGAGGCGCTCGCTCAAAGGGACTGGCCGCCGGGCCTTGCGCGACTTGCCTTTGGGGTTGAAGTAGAACGCGCCTTCCCAATGGATGTGTTCCCAGCGCATCCTGACAACTTCCCCATTCCTCATTCCGCAATCCAGCATGATCGTCAAAACGTCCTTCAACGGACGAGGACAAGCGGGCAACAGTTCTTTCTCGTCGTTTGCCGTGACCATGCGGTCCCGGGGATAAACCTTGGCCTTCTTGATTCTCGGCACTTCACGAATCAACTTCCAGTCCCGCGCTTTGCCCAGCAGTCGACTTAGCGTCCGCAAGGCACAGTTGGTGCTGTGCGGTGACTCGTGAAACTTGGTGGTTTCGACGTCGTCTCGTGTGATCTGGTCCAGCCTCATGCCGAGGAGGCCGGATTTCAAAATCAAACGACATCCGTTCTTGTAATCGGCTTTGGTTTTCGGCTCGAGCATGGCTTTGTCCACCCACTCAAGAAACCGCGGCACGAATCCCTGAATTACGGGCGCCCGCTGCGGTTTCAGTGTTTCACCCGCTTCTGCTCGGACCGTGGCATGCGCATAAATGCGTTTTGCCTGTTTGAGGTTTTCCGTCTTGGTGCTGCCTCGAAAACGCTTTCCGTTCACGTAAAACAGGTAGTACCAGACTTTACCCCGCTGAAAGAGAGACATTCCGTTCCTCCTTGCTTGCGCGCACAGAGGAAACACGGAATCCTGAACGAATAAATTCGTCCAGGTCATCAATATCATACAGCGCGCGTCCGCGGGGTTTGTAGTATTTCGGTCCTCCGCCTTGGGACCTCCACACCCTCAGCGTATTGGCTGGAATGCCCGAATATTCGGCTGCCGCTTTTGTGCCCAAGAAACGCTTTTGTTCCTTTTCAGCTGTGACTGCCACAACGACCTCCATTTGCACTGCTTGTAGAGCAAAACAAGATTTCGGTCAAAATTGACCGAGGAGTGCATCGGCTTCCTGTCGCGAGGGAACAGGTGAACGATTTGACCGAGATTTCATTCGGGGTTAGTTTCTGACGCATCGAGATCGGAAAGTAATGGTCTCGGGCTCAGGAGCCAGCGGTGTTTACATCTCTCGAAGAAGTCAACAGACGGCTCAGGTCTACTGGCTACATTGCCGATTCTGTGGCAGTGACAACCGTGTACCTGGCGGCAAGACTTCAGAAGCCCTTGCTCTTGGAAGGTCCGGCGGGCAGCGGAAAAACTCAGTTAGCGTATGCGGTTGCGGGCGCCGCAAACACAGCGGTCGAACGTTTGCAATGTTATGAGGGCATCAATGAAGAAAAGGCAATAGGCAAATTCGACGAAGCCTTGCAAAGCCTCTGCGTTGTGCTCAAAGCCAAGACAGGCAATGTCGATTGGGCTTCGTTGCGAACCGAGTTACACAGCCAGGACTTCTTCAGCGCAGGTCCGCTAATGCGCGCTTTGCTGTGGACAAAGCCTTGCGTCTTGCTCATCGACGAAATTGACAAAGTTGACCAGCAATTCGAGGCCATTCTGTTGCAACTACTCAGCGAGTGGCGGCTCAGCATCCCGAAGTTGGGCACCGTTGAGGCTCGCAGTATTCCTTTCGTCGTGCTCACCTCCAATGAGGAGCGGCGTATTGGCGATCCCCTGCGCCGGCGGAGTTTCTACCTGCGTGTTGAACACCCCAGCGCAGAACGAGAAGCGGAAATTGTGGCACTGAGGACTCCAGACTCCAGTCGCGAGTTCCATTCCGGGATGGCAGGATTGGCAAAAGCTCTGCGTGGATGGAGTATGGAAAAACCGCCATCTATATCGGAGATCTTGGATTTGGCACAGGCGCTCAAAATCCTTGGACATGAGCAGGTTACGCCAGAACTACGCGATGTTCTATTGCCATTGTTGGCAAAGACCGAAGCTGACAGGAAAAAGCTGCTTCTGCGTGACGGCTTTGCCAGCCTGGTCTATGACGCACAGCAATACACCCGCGAAACCTTACAGGGGAGTGCCGCATGAACTGCTTCGGCTGCTTATTGCTGGTAATATGTGCCGCAACAAGCTGGGCGCAGACCTCAACCCCGCCAAAACGTCGGGTAGCTGAATACTACGTTGCCGCCTACGCCCAACACTATCGAGTGCCTGTGCCGCTGGTGCGGGCTGTCGTCGAGCGGGAATCGAATTGGCGGCCGTGTGCGATTTCCCCCAAAGGCGCAGCCGGCCTGATGCAACTCATGCCCACGACTGCTCGGAAATTGCGCGTGAGTGACCGCTGCAATATCGACCAGAACGTGTCAGGCGGCGTGCGCTATCTTGCATGGCTCATTCAGAAGTTCCGGGGCGATTTGCGGTTAGCCTCCGCCGCCTACTACGCGGGGGAAGACATTGTGAGCAGGCGGGGTCTCGCGTACCGGAACCCGGATGTTGTTGCCTATGTATCTCGCATCCGGGCCACTTACCTGCGCTTGGCCCAAGACAAAACCGCAATTCTCGAAACCACTCAGAAAAGAGATATACGATGAAAATCTGCCGAAATTTGTTTCATCTTATAACGCCGCTCGTATGTTTCACGTTGGCCGCTGCGCAAGCCGATCTCGCTCCAGGGAGGATTCTCAGCCTCAATCTGGATCCACAGAGCGTCACCACACTGCAATTGCGACCCGGATTTGTAACGTCAGTTCGCCTACCCGAGGCTGTCAGTTCCGTGGTCCTTGGTGATCCTGGTGCATTCAAAGCTGAACATTCGGAGGCCGAGCCGCAATTAGTTTTCTTTAAGCCAAGTACCCCCAGCGCGTCTCGCACCAATGCGTTGATCACGACTCGGACAGGCCGTGAAGTCTCTTTGGCGCTGGTAAGCCGAGGAGCTGCGGACCGGTCGGCGCCGGTCGATTACGTTCTGAAATACGAACCGCTGCGCAGTTTTTTTATTGAGGCGAGCCATCCCAGTTTTGTGATCGAGGAGACAAAGAGCCTCGACTCGGCGGAATTGCCGGGAGCCAGCCCGCCGCAGCGAGACGCCATCGGTCCAGAGGAAAGCATGCTCCGAGATCAGCAAACCGAGCCTCCACATTGGGAAGGTGGGCAGTTGCGCGTAAGTGTTGGACGCTCTACCAAGAACGGCGATGAGGTCGCAGTAGCGTTCTCAGTGCTCAATGCCTCTGCGAATACGATCGAGTTGCTTCCACCACAGATTGAGCTAACGGATACGACGAAGAACCGTCACCACAAGGCGATTAAGGCAGAGCCGGTGGCCATCAAGAGCTACCGACTGACATCCCGCAAATTGGCGCCTGGCGAGAGGGCCGATGGTGTCGCCATGTTCGAGAGACCCGCATTTAAAGCATCGTCGGACCGTCTGATGCTGCAAGTCGCGCAAGTCGAACAGGTAGATCGCCCTGTGCTGGTGGCGGTATCTTTTGTTCCGGCCGCCAAAGGAGGCGCGAGATGACGCAGAACAATGGAAACAGAAACGATCACGCGACCCTCATCATGGAAGACCAAACTTCACCGCAGGTGAGCGCGCCAACCGTGCAGGCGGATGTGGAAGCAGAAGCCGAATTGGCTACAAGAACCAAACTGCGGGCCAGACAAAAGATCCGACAGAACCGGTTCGTGATTGTTGCCGCTGGTGCAGTCGTATTTGCTCTACTCATCTTTGCTGTTGTCTCTGCTCCGCGCATGTCCGTCCCGAGCAGTGGAAGCGCGCAGAAAGCATCACGCAATTCTGCGAATGGGAGTCAAGACGCGCAATCCCAGGCAATGGCATCTTTGGGCGACAAAAGCCTTCTCCCGATTACCGACTCAGGACGTCCAGTTCCCAAAGAAAGTCACGACGGGTATCTGAACGAGAAGGATCTCGAGCGAAGCGCTACCAAGAGAACGCCTACAAGAACTTTTGCGCAGCCCGCGCAGTCTGAAAACGCCGCGGGGACATTAGGCTCCATTCCTCCGTTTGGCGAGCAGCCCTGGCAGGCGCCGCCCTACCAGCCGGGCATGGGGCCGAACATTGTAGAGCAGACAAGAGACCCGGGCAAGAGCGAGCGCGAGGCATTGGAGAAGTCATCGCTCGTGTTCATGCGAACTGCTTCAGCGACGCAGTCTGCTTCCGAGCGCCGCGAAGATACTGGAGCTGTTCCGACGCAATACGGGCTGGGCCTTCCAACAGGCACGCGGCTTCGCGCACGCCTGGAATCGTCAGCTAGTACGGCGGTGCGCACGCCCGTGATGGCGGTCATTGAGTACAACTACGAACGAGACGGCGAAATTATTGTTCCCGCTGGAGCGAAAGCGGTGGGCCAGATCCAGGAGGCAGACCGTTCCGGCTACATGAGAATCCAATTCGACTCCCTGATGTTGCCAGACGGGGCCACTTTTCCCATCCAGGCGGCTGCAACCGATCTCGGGATGAGTCCTGTTAAAGGCAAGGTCGAGGGCAAGAATACCGGCAAAAACGTACTTGTCCGTTCGTTATCGGGAATAGGCCAAGCGGGCACCATGCTTCTCGGGCGTGGCAGCCTGAACCAACCATTGAGCGAATCCGACATTCTTCGCGAGCGGGTCAGCAACAATATCGGGCAGGCCTCGGA
>JBAVLE010000121.1:0-2118 GCA_049688735.1 Candidatus Angelobacter sp.
TATCTCGATCGCAGCCGCGTCGCCATCGATAAACGACGTGGATGGGAGTTTGCGGAAGAGACCGTGTTTCCCAATTCTGATGCGGCTGAGCTGAAGCATTTGCCGTAGAGTGCGGCGAAACATTATCACGAAGGCATTCCTCGACATTTGCGGGACGACATTTGCGGGACGGGAAGCTGTGAAGAAATTGGCAAATGTACACATACAGTTATTGTTACGTATAAGTTTATTCTATACAGTGCAAACATGAGCGATATGCCAGCTCCTTCCCCGCCTCGCTTGGCTTCGATTGACCGTTCTCAATTACTTTTGCATACGGTTGACGTCGAACGACTGATCGACGAGGATCACAGTGCTCGCTCGATCTGGCACCTGGTAGGGCGGATGAATCTGAGTTTGTATCATGCCAAAATCGCGGCTCTGGAAGGGCGCGCTGGCCGCGACCACACAGCGCCGCAGTTGTTGATCAGTTTATGGCTATACGGCTACAGCCAAGGGATTAGCTCCGCACGTGAGATTGCACGTCAATGTGCATTTGAGCCTGGATTCGGGTGGCTTTGCGGGTTGCAGCCAATCAGTCATCGAACGCTATCGGGATTTCGGTCCGATCACAAGGAGGCGTTAGAGGACCTGTTTGTACAAGTGGTGGGCATGCTGAGCGCCGAGGGGCTGATTACCATGCAACGGGTCACGTTGGATGGCACCAAGATCAAGGCCAATGCCAGTGGCAACACCTTCCGACGCAAGGAAAAAATCGAAGCTCATTTGGCTCTGGCGCGAGAGCAAGTGAAGAAGATGAACGAACAAGCCGCGGAGGAAGAGAAAGCAGCCAACCGCCAATCCGCTGCCAGGCGCCGCGCGGCGCGGCAACGGGTAAGTCGCCTGGAGGCGGCATTTCGTGAAGTGGAGCGCCTGCAGGAGAGCAAGAAACACGATCGCGGTGATTACGTAGCCAGAGCTTCTACCACCGATCCCGAGGCTCATGTGATGAGAAACGGTGAGGGGGGCACCGTTCCCAGCTACAACGTACAGCTGGTTACTGACACCACCCACGGATTAATTGTGAATGTAGAAGCGACCACCGACGCCATCGATTATCGCCAATTGGAACCGGCTCTGAATCGCTGCCAAGAGACTGTGGAGTCCTTGCCGAAGCAGATAGTGGCCGATGGTGACTATACCAATCATGCCTCGGTGCAGGCCGCTGAGTCTTCTAAGGTCGATTTCTATGGTTCCTGGCAAGATAGCTGGAAGCCGGTCGAGTATGACGCCCACGGCCGCAGTGGAGCGTTTATCAGTAGCGCGTTTCCCTACGATGCTGAGCACAATGTCTACCTCTGTCCCGCTGGCAAACCACTCACTCTCCATGTTGTGAAGAACAGCGAGCAAGGCGTGCGCACGCATGTATACAGAGCACCCAAAGCAGCATGCCGTTGCTGTCCACTGCGTGATCAGTGTGGTCCCAAGAACAAGGGACCCAAATGGGTGCGCTCCATTACTCGCAGCGAGGATCCTGCTGCGACGACTGCTTTCAAAGCTAAGATGGAGACCGAAGAGGCAAAAACAATCTACCGCCAACGATCGCAGATCGCTGAGTTCCCGCACGCCTGGATCAAAGAGCGATGTGAACTCAGGCAATTTCGATGCCGGGGACGAGAAAAGGCGTCAATGGAAGCTACCTGGGCTTGCCTTAGTTACAACATCATCCGCTGGTTCAGCATACGACGCAAGCTCAATACCGCAGCTGCTGCTGCTTAAGCAGACTCAACTGAACTCCCCCAAGGCCGCTTCAAGCCGAGAACAGGCAGAAAGAAGCTCTGTATCGCGTCCCTATCGTCGAAACGCGAGCCTACTCGCGCCTTCGTGCTGATGAACATCCCTGCGCCAGAACTAGACCCAATTCTCTTTTGATCCGGCTATATCGAATTTTTCACAGCTTCCCGTCCCGCCAATGTGAGGATGTACTGGCGCGCATTACCGCGCTGGGTGAGATGGTGGGGCACATTGACCGCAACGACTCGACGCAGCCTTGTCATGCAGGCGACGATAACAGAGTCCTGGCATTTCGGCCGCGTCGAGGCCGCAGACCGTGTTAAACAACGTTACCAGCATTAAGCT
>JBAVLE010000122.1:0-5232 GCA_049688735.1 Candidatus Angelobacter sp.
GTAGTACATTTTTTGTCCCGAGCGAAGCGAGGGAACACTATAGCCGCAACGCACTAAAATCAACGAGCACCAGTTCTCCTTAAGTGTAAATCAAGAGCCTTCGCCTTATTGGGCTTTTGACCAACTGTGCAAGCATATCCATGTTCGCTTTCGCGAACCAGCCCAATTTCAATATAATCGCGAGCACCATGATACTGATCAATCGCGTAAGAACGTCAACCTTGCTCGTTGTTGCGCTTGCTGTTATTTTCTGCTCTCTTTCCTCCTCAGCCCAGACAGGAGAAAAGAGCGCAGCCCCAAAATATCCCAATTATCCCAGCGAGACGCCCGCAACCCTGAAACCCGCGACCGCCACCTTTGATTACGAGCGGCGCGAGGTGATGATCCCGATGCGTGACGGCGTGAAGCTGCATACGGTGATCCTGGTGCCACGGGTCGCCACCAAAGCCAAGCCTGCGCCAATCCTATTGACGCGCACGCCTTACAGCGCGGACGAGCTTACCACGCATGAGAACAGCGCTCATCTTGGTCCATCGCTCTGGGGTTATGACAATGCGACGGAAGTGATCGTGGAAGGTGGCTACATCCGAGTAGTGCAGGATGTGCGCGGCAAATACGGATCAGAAGGCGACTATGTAATGAACCGTCCGCTGCATGGGCCTCTGAATCCCACGCCGGTAGACCACGCGACTGACACGTATGACACTATCGACTGGCTAGTGAAGAACGTACCTGAGTGCAATGGCAAAGTGGGCATCCTGGGGATTTCCTATGATGGATTTCTGCCGCTGATGGCCCTGGTAAATCCGCATCCCGCGCTCAAAGTTTCTGTGCCAATGAATCCGATGGTGGACGGTTGGCGCGGTGATGACTGGTTTCATAACGGCGCCTTCCGCCAGCAGAACATGCCATACATCTACGAACAAGTGGCAACGCGCAAGAATGACGCCAAATGGTGGACTGACCATTTTGATGATTACGACTTGTATATGGAGGGGTCGGCAGGTGAATTAGGAAAGGTGCATGGGCTGGAGCAGATTGGATTCTGGCGCAAGGTGCTGGAGCATCCCAGTTATGACGATTTCTGGAAAGATCAGGCCGTGGACAAGATTCTTGCCGCACAGCCGCTGAAAGTTCCCGTAATGCTGGTGGACAGTCTGTGGGACCAAGAAGATATTTACGGCGCAATGGCTGTGTACAAAGCGATCAAGCCGAAAGACACGAACAACGACAAAGTATTTCTGGTCATCGGTCCGTGGCACCATGGACAGGAGATTGGCGACGGCAGCACGCTGGGAGCGCTGAAGTTCAACAGCGATACAGGACTGTATTTTCGCCAGCAGATTTTGCGCCCATTCCTGGACCATTACCTGAAAGACGACGCGCCAAAGGCAAACGTACCGCCCGTTTCAGCGTTCGAGACTGGAACCAATACTTGGCGACGGCTGAACGCATGGCCGGCAGGATGCGAAAGCGGATGCACGCCTAAAGCCACGCCACTTTATCTCAACGCGGGGATGAAAGCTGGCTTCTCCGCACCCAAGGCGGGCGACTCTGCGTATGAAGAGTATGTTTCCGATCCCGCGAAGCCGGTGCCATTCCGCGCGCGTCCTACGCGGCCGGTGGGTTATGACATTGAAAAAGGCCTGACGTGGCCGTTGTGGCTCGTCGACGATCAGCGCGAAGCCTCGGGTCGCCCCGATGTGCTGGCGTTCACGTCCGAGGTTCTCACCGCGCCGTTAAAAATTAGCGGGCAGCCAGTGGCCAACTTAGTGGCTTCCACCAGCGGCACCGATTCTGACTGGGTAGTCAAATTGATTGACGTGTATCCAGATGAAGTTGCTGGGCAGGACCAGATGGGCGGTTATCAATTGGCAGTGGCAATGGACATCTTCCGCGGACGCTATCGCGAAAGCCTTGAGACACCGAAACCGATCAAAGCCGATACGCCGCTGGTCTATCGCTTTGAGCTGCCGACGGCCAACCACGTCTTTCTGCCCGGCCACCGCATCATGGTGCAGGTGCAATCAAGCTGGTTCCCGCTGTATGATCGCAACCCGCAGACGTTTGTGCCGAATATTTTTTGGGCCAAGCCCGGAGATTATAAAAAAGCCACGCAGCGGATTTACCATGAGCCGGGACAGGCCAGCTTTGTGGAGTTGCCGGTAGTGAGCGGGCAGTAAAAACCAGAAGTTAGCCGCGAATGAACGCAAAAAACGCGCGAATCATTTTCTTGCAGGTATCTTTTGATTCGCGTTTATTCGCGTAAATTCGCGGCTAAATTTCAGAATCAATACGCGTGCAGCTTCCTTGCCTCTCTCACAATGTCCTCCATCTTGGGCAAAAAGAAGTGCTCCAGCGGCGGCGAGAATGGTACCGGCGTATCGAGCGCCGTGATGCGCACAATCGGGCCATCAAGATCGTCAAACGCGTCTTCATTGATAATGGCGGCTAATTCGCCAGCCAGGCCGCCGGTCTTTGTGTCTTCATGCAGAAGAATGACCTTGTTCGTCTTCTTCACCGTCTGCGTAATGGCTTGGCGGTCAAGCGGACAGAGCGTGCGCAGATCGATAATTTCAATCTCAATTCCCTCTTTGGCCAGAATGTCTGCGGCTTCCTGCGCGGTGTGGACCATGGCGGCGTAGGTAATGATGCTGAGATCATGGCCCTCGCGATGTACACGTGCCTTGCCGATAGGAACTACGTGGCCATTTTCCGGCACATCTTCTTTTATGCGACGATACAGAAATTTGTGTTCGAGAAAAAGAACGGGGTTATTGTCGCGAATGGCGGACTTGATCAGCCCCTTGGCATCGCTGGGCGTAGCCGGCGCGACTACTTTCATGCCCGGAGTATGCACAAAATACATTTCGGGGTTTTGCGAGTGGAACGGGCCGCCGTGCACGCCCCCGCCGCAGGGCCCGCGGAGGACGAGCGGAGCAGGCGCGCCCCAACGGTAGTGCGACTTGGCCACCATGTTCACGATCTGATTGAAAGCGCAACCAATGAAGTCCATGAACTGGAATTCAGCCACGGGACGCATCCCGGTGAGTGCCGCGCCAAACGCCGCGCCTACGATGGCCGACTCGGCGATAGGAGTATCGATCACACGTTGCGGGCCAAAGTGATGGACAAAACCATCGGTCACTTTGAAGGCGCCGCCGTAAATGCCAATGTCTTCACCAATGCAGAAGACGCTGGGGTCAGACTCCATCTCTTCCCAGAGTCCCTGCCGGATTGCTTCGAGGTAAGTTGCTTGAGCCATGTTTTTAGCCGCGAATGAACGCGAAAGAACGCGAATCAAAAAGTGCAATTTTCCTATTCGTGCTTATTCGCGTGTATTCGCGGCCAAGTCCTACTTGAAATGTATCGCCGCCTCGCTCTCCTTCAGCTTGCCTTCGCTACGCCGAGTTTTTTGCGGCATGCCGTACTTCGGCTTGATCGTGTGGCAGCCGTCCTCGCAGTAAACGCCTTCAGCAGCGGTGGGGCCTTCCGGCATGGGAGAGTTCTCGGCAAATTCACGTTCGGCGTCGATTTCTTTCTCAATCGCCGCAATCATTTCTTTGTCCTGCGCGGGCGTCAGCCATTTTTTCTCCAGCAGATATTTCTGGAAGCGGTCAATGCAATCGCGCTTGCGCCAGAACTCGCGCATTTCTTTGGGGACGTAGGCTGCGGCGTCGTGGATAGCGTGGCCCTTCATGCGCATCAGCTTGGCCTCGATCAAGGTTGGCCCTTCGCCGCGATGCGCGCGTTCTACTGCTTCATAGGTCGCGTCGTACACCTGGCAAGCGTCAGTGCCGTCGATGATCACGCCGGGCATGCCGTAGCCGATGGCGCGGTTGGCCAGGTCTTTTACGTTGACCTGATATTCAGTGGGCGTAGAGTACGCCCAGAGATTGCTTTCAATAATCAACACCAAACCGAGCTTGCGCACGGCAGCAAAGTTGATGCCTTCATAGCTCACGCCGGTGGATTGTCCGCCGTCGCCGATCCATGTGAGGCAAGCCAACTCTTTGCCTTGCAGCCGCGCTCCGAGCGAGACGCCGGCCATCACCGGCAGCAAGTCGCCGAGCATGGAGATGGGCGAGACCATGTGGCGTTTTTCAATGTCGCCATAGTGCGAGGTGCCGTCTTTGCCCTTGGTCGGCGAGCCGGCCTTGGCCATGTATTGCATCATGATGTCGCGTGAGTGGAAGCCGCGGACAAGCTGCGCGCCCTGGTTGCGAATCATGGGCGCAAACCAATCGTCAGGACCAAGTGCATACGCGGAAGCGCAGGAGCACGCTTCCTGCCCCAGGCCGAAATAAACGCCGCCAACGACTTTGCTTTGCTTGTAAAGATTTTCCAGCGCCACTTCCATGCGGCGGTTCAACACCATCCAGCGGTAGAGTTCTAAGTGCTGCTCTTTGTTCAAGTATTTCGATTCGCGAATCGGCGGCACCGGCGTGTTGAGCTTGCCTTTGATCTCGTAATAAATCTCAGGACCGTCAGAGACTTCGCGGACCTCAAATTCCGGCTGCTCCAGCCGCCAGTCGGGGATGCCGTACTGGTTCACGCGGACAACGGGGGCCTTTTTGGGTGCTCCGTTGCCGGACGGGCCATTATCAGGCGTGCCGTTCTGAGACAGCTTTTTTGCTGACGCTTTGGCAGCAGAATCTTTTACAGATTTGGATTTTGTGGCCATACAGACGTTACTAGTTTAGCACTCAGAAGCAGACGCCAACATTGCGCGTTTAGCGCCTGGATCTCTTTACGTTCGCGACATTAGATCCAGTGCATTGCCCAGGGCAGCGCCGGAGGCGGTGTTGTCAAAGATGGACCATGCTGGTGTTGTCGATCTTGAAATGCACGATAGTTCTTCTGCCAAATGCGACAAGAAATCCTGAGAGTAGGCCGAATAATATCGCCTGGGCGATCCATGCAGACGGAAATAAACCAATCCCGGCCAGCCTGCAGGTTGCGCAGCCTGGGCGGCCACTGCTGGATCAGCGGCCACACGCGCGATGTGAAATTCCTGCAACATTGAATCAGCTTCAGGGCCAAACCAACTAACATTTCGCGGTTCCACAACTGCGGGGCCTTGATAAAGTCCACGAAACATGCTGAAGAAATCCTGAACGGTAGCTTTGTTAAAAGCCAGCTTAGGCGGCAGTTGTAAAAGCACTGGGCCGCGCTTTTCACCAAGTGCGCTGGTTTGATGCAGAAACCGTTCTAACGCGTCCTTGTTCCGGG
>JBAVLE010000123.1:0-6831 GCA_049688735.1 Candidatus Angelobacter sp.
GACGTGGTGATGCCGCAGATGGGCGAATCGATTTTTGAAGGAACCATTACCAAGTGGCTCAAAAAAGTTGGCGATAAGGTGCAGCGCGATGAGCCGCTGTTTGAAATTTCCACTGACAAAGTTGATGCGGAGATTCCCGCGCCCGCAGCCGGCGTGCTGAAAGAGATCAAAGTCAAGGAAGGCGCTACGGTGCAGGTAAATACCGTGGTGGGCGTGATTGATGCTGAAGGCGGCGCAGCAGCGGCCGCTCCGCAACAGCCCGCACAAAACGCTCAACCCCAATCTGCTCCTGCGCAGTCTTCAACTAAAGCCGCCCCACAGGCAGATGGCGCGCCCGCAGCGCAGCAGCCTCCGGCCACCGAAAAATCGGCGCCCGTACAGGAAGAAAAGAGCTCTGCCCCGAGTGGCTTCAACGGCGGCGCAGGCGTTGACGTGGTGATGCCGCAGATGGGCGAATCGATTTTTGAAGGAACCATTACCAAGTGGCTCAAGAAAGTTGGCGATAAGGTGCAGCGGGATGAGCCGCTATTTGAAATCTCCACTGACAAAGTGGATGCGGAGATTCCCGCGCCTGCAGCCGGCGTTCTGCGCGAAATCAAGGTCAAAGAAGGCACCACCGTTCAGGTGAATAGCGTTGTGGCCGTGATCGGCGGAGCAGGAGCTCCGGCGCAAGCTGCTCCGGCAAAGCCTCAGGCAGTGCAGCCGCAGGCAGTTCAGCCCCAAGCAGCGCAACCCCAGGCTACGCAGTCTCAATCGGCACAGCAGCAACAACAGCCACAGCAGCAACAACAGCCACAACAGCAACAACAGCCACAGCAGCCACAGCAGCCACAGCAGGTTGTGAGTTTCCCGGCTGGTGATCGCGGGCAGGATGGAGAACGAGTGCGTTCCTCACCGCTGGTGCGCCGTATGGCCCGTGAAAACAGCGTGGATCTCAATCAGGTTCCCGGCACCGGTTTGGGCGGACGAATCAGCAAGAACGATATTCAAAACTTTATCCAGCAGCATGGGCAGGGCGGAGGCAGACCGCAGATGGTGAGCGCGCCGCCGCAATCGCGTCCAGCGCAGCAACAGCAAGCCCAGCAGCCGCAGCAACAGGCGCAACAGTCGCAGCAACAAGCGCAGACGCAGCCTGTTCCCGTACCACAGATTCAAACTGTGCCCGGTGAAGTAGTTCCCATGACGCCGATGCGCAAGAAGATTGCCGAGCGCATGGTGGAATCCAAGCACACCAGCGCGCACGTGCACTCGGTTTTCAAAGTGGATATGACGCGCATCGCCCGCTTCCGCGAAAAGAACCGCAAGGGATGGGAAGCGCGCAACGGCGTAAAGCTTACGTACCTGCCATTTATCGCCAAGGCGCTGATGCATGGAATTCGCGTGAAGCCCATCATGAACTCGTCAGTCGTGGGCGACGGAATCCAGTATCACAAGAACGTGAATATCGGCATTGCCGTGGCTCTGGAGTGGGGGCTCATCGTGCCGGTGGTTAAAGGCGCCGAGAATCTGAGCTTTGTAGGATTGCAACGCGCCATTGTGGATCTAGGCGAGCGCGCTCGCACTAAAAAGCTAAAACCGGACGACGTGCAGAGGGGCACCATCACCATTACCAATCCGGGCATTTACGGTCCGCAGTTCGGCTTGCCCATCATTTTGCAGCCGCAGGTGGCGATCCTGGGAATGGGCGGCATCTTTAAGGAGCCGGTAGTTGTGACCGATGAAGACGGCAACGATTCGATTGCCGTGCGGCACATCATCCGTCTTTCAGTGGGCTATGATCACCGCATTATCGATGGCGCGGATGCCGACCAGTTCATGGTGGCTGTAAGAGAGTATTTAGAGGACTTTAATGAGGATATAGGGTAGGGATCCTTCGCGCTACGCGCTCAGGATTTCGCCTGCAGGCTCTCGCTTCGCTCACGCCCGCAAATCGGCTCAAGTTCATGGTGGCCGTGCGCGAGTACCTGGAGAACCTTAACGACGATATTGGGTAAGACGTAGTTTCCTCCTTGGCTAGTTCAGGGTCGACAATTCCGGTTGCAGTCGAAATGTGCCAGTACGAGCAATAGATTTCCCGCACGGCTAAACCGTCCAGTGAGATGGCCCATTTTATCTCACGCCCCAAGTTCCCGGCAGCAGCTCAGTCCAGAGCGGGCCGGCAACTCCGCATCGACGTCTTTTGGAACTCTTACGCGAAAAATAAATCTGCTCTGCATTTGCTGCAACGTTGTTCCCGCCACTACTCATCTTATTTCTCAGTTGAATTGTTGCATTTGGGGGAAAGAATTATGCGCCATCGCACCATTGCTTTGTTTCTGCTGTTCAGCTTTTTGCTTGCTACCGCTGCCTGGGGCCGGGAAGACCGGCTCACCAATACCGGAGCTGCTCCCGCAGCCGAAGGCAAAATCGTTACCGACAATGATCGCAACGGCAACACCGGGGTCGACATCGAAGTAAAACACATGGCAACGCCGCAATCGCTCACGCCGCCTAAGCAGACCTATCTGGTTTGGGTCCAGCCGCGGGGCAAGGATCCTGAGTTGCTGGGAGCGTTAAGGGTGAATGAGAATCTGGAGGGCAGCCTGAAGGCCACGACCACTTACAAAGACTTTGACGTCGTGATCACGGCCGAAGACAACATGAAACCTGATATGCCATCGAGCATGGTGATATTGAAGGGGAGTGTCGAAAGAAAGTAGCTCCAGTCGCTAAGTCTATCGTCTATCCGGGTGATACCGCGTGGCCAAGTACGTAAGGATGGAATACGCATGATCGACGCGCGGCAATCTGATACCATTGCCGCGCAATGATCGCCAATGAGCAGGCAGCTGTCTCCGCCGAACAAGCGGTTGCTTCAAGAAGATTGACGACATGGTGGCCACTGGCAGTGCTGGTGGCCATCAATGTCCTGAATTTTTACGACCGCCAGGTCGCCGGGGCGGTGGTTGAGCCGGTGCGCAAGGAATTCCACCTCTCCGACACCCAAGTTGGGTTGCTCAACACCATCTCCCTCGTCTTGTATGGCCTTGTCGGATTGCCTCTGGGACTTTTGGCAGACCGCATCAGCCGCAAAAAACTTCTTGCCGTCGGAATCGTCATCTGGACAGCTTTCACAGCTTGTGCCCGCTGGGTCAATAGCTATTTTTTCCTGATGATTACTCGCCTGGGCGTTGGTGTAGGCGAAGCCGCGGCCGCTCCCACGGCCACAAGCTGGATTGGCGATCTTTTTCCGGCAGAGCGCCGGGCAAAGCCGCTGGCGCTTTTTATGCTTGGTGTGCCGGTCGGCGGAGCGCTTAGCTTCTTTTTTACCGGACCAATTGCGTTAAAATTTGGATGGCGTGCCGCGATGATTGTTGCGGCAGTTCCCGCGCTTCTTTTGGTCCCGCTGCTGCTGATGCTGCATGAGCCTGCGCGGGGCGCAGCGGAAACACATGCGCCCTCGGTGGATGCGGGCTCCATCTGGGCCGTGCTGCGAATTCCAACCTTCTGGTGGATTACGCTTTCCGGCGCCTTAGTGAACTTTATTTTGTATTCAGTAGCATTGTTTTTCCCTGCATTCTTCGCCCGGATTCACCACATGAACGTGGCGCGAGCCGGAGTAACCATGGGAATTGTCTATGCGATCGGGGGCATCCTGGGCGGCTTCTGCGCCGGAATCTGGGGTGATCGAATTGCTCACCGCGATCGCAGCGGACGCATGAAGATTGCTGCAATCGCCGCGCTGCTGGCTGTTCCGCTCTCATACTTCGGAATTCATCAGGGGGCCGGATCAATCGCACTGGCGTTGCCTTTACTGACTATCGCTTACGGCTTGCTGAATATGTATTACGGTCTGGTTTATGCCTCGATTCAAGACATTGTTGCGCCTGCTCTGCGCGGCACCAGCATGTCCATCTACTTTTTGGCGATGTATCTGGGTGGTGCTTCATGGGGAACATTGATCATAGGCAGGATGAGCGACCGATTCGCACTCCATGCAGCACATCTGGCGGGCATGGATAAAATCACCGAACAATCCAAAGCCATTGGACTGCAACAGGCGCTGCTGTTGATTCCAGTGTTATCGGCGCTGCTCGCCTTGGTGTTGTGGTTAGGATCAAGAACGATTGGGAAGGATCTGGAGAAGCAGCAAAGAGCAGCCTAAAAATTCTTACCACAGAGGAACACAGAGGAAAAAAACTATGTTGGTCTTTTCGCTGGGCCTTCTGTGGTAGAGCTCTTCAACGCAGTTTGATTCCCAAATCTCTCAACTGTGTCTCATTCACCGGAGTCGGCGCATCGACCATCATGTCAATCGCTTTCGCCGTTTTGGGGAAGGGAATTACCTCACGGAGGCTGTCTTCGCCGGCCAAAATCATCACAATGCGATCAAGCCCCAGCGCAATACCGCCGTGAGGAGGCGTGCCATATTCCAGTGCGTCCAGGAAAAAGCCGAAGCGCGAGCGGGCTTCATCGTCGGTCATGCCCAGCGCGGTGAAGATCTGCTTTTGAATGTCCTGGCGATGGATACGGATTGAGCCGGACCCCAGCTCCGTGCCGTTCAGCACCACGTCATAGGCCAGCGCGCGCACTGAGCCGGGATCGGATTGCAGCTTGTCCATGTCCTGCTCATGCGGAGAAGTAAAGGGATGGTGCGCCGCGTTCCAGCGATTTTCCTTGTCGTCAAACTCGAACATGGGAAAGTCTGTGACCCAGAGGAATTTGAAATCACGTGTCACGTCACCCGTACGCTCAAACGCCTTGTGCTTGTCGGCGTATTTGCGCGCCAACTCCAGACGGGCTTCACCGCCGGAAGTGTATTGCGCTTTTTGGTTGGCGACAGAGCGGGTCTTACCCTCGGCGGCAATGCCCAGGACAGGGACAATCAAGTCGTCCGGGGCGGCCGTGCAGAGTTCGCGGATTTTGGCTGCGACTTGCGGACGTTTCTTTTCCATCTGCACAAAGTCATACAGCACGCCCGTAAAATCTTTGTTCCGCTTGGCCAGCTCTTCAGAGAGCGTGCGCAGCTCTTTCTTCTCGCGATCAGAAATCTTGCCGACGTTGGGAATCCTGATGCCGACCATGTTCAAGCCGCCGTCAATGCGCAGATCGGCCAGGTCTTCATCGGTGAAGGTCTGTCGGATGTCGGTCATCGCTGGCAAGCGCATGTCCGGCTTATCAATGCCATATTGCCGGATGGCCTGGTCATAGCTCATACGCACGAACGGGGTGGGCAGAGCAATCCCAGCGGCCTTGAATGCCGCTTTCAAAAAACTTTCCACCACTTCATACACGCGGTCGGGCTGGGGGAAGCTCATCTCAAGGTCGATCTGGGTAAATTCCGGCTGGCGGTCGGCACGCAGGTCCTCATCGCGGAAGCAGCGCACAATCTGGAAATATTTGTCGAAGCCGGAGATCATCAGGATCTGCTTGAAGAGCTGCGGCGACTGCGGCAGCGCGTAAAACTCTCCGGGATGCACTCGGCTTGGTACAAGGTAATCGCGCGCGCCTTCCGGCGTGCTCCGCGTCATGAAAGGCGTTTCAATTTCCAGGAAGCCGCGGCCTGCCAGGTCTTGGCGGATGGCCAGCGCCACATTGTGGCGAAGCTGGATATTGGCCTGCATGTTCTCTCGCCGCAGGTCGATATAGCGGTACTTCAGCCGAACCTCTTCATTGATTGGCCCGGCTTCGCTGGGCAGGAATGGCGGCAGCTTGGATTCATTGAGCAGCTTGAGCTCGTCCACCGTGACTTCAACTTCGCCCGTGGCTATATTCGGGTTGACGGTGTCGGGATCCCGCCGGCGGACTTTTCCAATCGCGGCGATCACATACTCTGAGCGCAGCGCGCTGGCCTTCTCATGTACTGCTGGATTTGCACTCTTGTCGAAGACGAGTTGCGTCATGCCGCTGCGGTCACGGATATCAATAAAAATCACGTTGCCCAGATCGCGACGGCGGTTGACCCAGCCTAGCAAAATTACCTGCGCTCCCGTTTGCTCCGGGCGCAGTTCTCCACACATGTGCGTGCGACGAAGATCACCTAAAAAATCAAGCGGCAAAGAAATACCTTCCTTGTACAAGGTAAAACTCTGATTATAAATCGGGAGAAACCAAACCTACCACGGAGGCGCGGAGACACGGAGAAAGGCAAAAGAAGAGCTTACCCTGACGGTCCATTTGCCGTCTAACCAGCGGAGCCAGACAGAAATGACAAACCTGCTTGCAGCATTCATTTTCGCCATGGCGCTGGCATCTCAGCCCCAGAGCGTAGCCGCGCCGCCGCAGAACCATTCCAGCCATGATGCGATGGAACATCGCGGCAATCAGGGCATGGGCTTTGGCCAGCAGAAGACCACACATCACTTTCTGTTGCGCAAAGACGGCGGGGCCATCCAGGTGACGGCCAAATCAGCCGACGACAAGGCCAGCAAAGAAGAAATTCAGATGCACCTGCACCACATATTGCAGGCCTTCCAGTCCGGTGATTTCAATATACCGATGTTTGTCCATGACCAGACGCCGCCGGGCGTGGATGTGATGACGAAGTTAAAGGACCAGATTCACTACAAATATGAGACAGCTGCGAATGGGGGACGCGTGGTAATTTCATCGCCGAATGCTGAAGCGGTGGCGGCTATCCATGAATTTCTGAAATTTCAGATTACGGAGCACAAGACAGGGGATGCGCTGGAAGTGAAGTAAAGTTTTTCTCAATCTCGACCCTGAGCTTGTCGAAGGGGAGAGAGCGCTATCGTTGCGAAGTCCTTTCAGGACCAAAACCATCTTCGAGCTTATAGGGGCCTCTCGCTACGCTCGAGGTTTCAGAAAAGGCTCACTATCTACGCACAATGC
>JBAVLE010000124.1:0-20971 GCA_049688735.1 Candidatus Angelobacter sp.
CAATAGCTCCTCGCCGCGCTCGGGGTTTCAAGACATTACTTCGTTCTTCCGCCTTCTGTCTTCAACTCTTCCGCTGCTGATGCCTGTGCTGCGGCCAGCCGCGCAGTAAGCACGCGATACGGCGAGCAGGAAACATAGTTCAACCCAATCTTGTGGCAGAACTCTACAGATGCCGGATCTCCGCCATGTTCACCGCAAATGCCGATCTTCAAGTTCGACCGCGTTTTGCGTCCCTTTTTCACTGCAATCTGCATCAGTTCGCCTACGCCTTCCTGATCGATCGTGGCAAACGGATCGCTCTTCAGGATGCCGCGCTCAATGTAAGCCGGCAGGAACTTGCTGATGTCATCACGCGAGAATCCGTATGCAGTCTGCGTAAGATCGTTCGTGCCAAAGCTGAAGAACTCAGCGTCAGAAGCAATCTGATCGGCCACGGAGCAAGCGCGCGGCAACTCAATCATGGTTCCTACCAGATACTCAACTTTGGTTCCCTTTTCTTTGAAGACCTGTTCAGCCACCTGGCGGATGATCGCGCCCTGGTTCTCCATCTCCTTCATCATGCTGACAAGCGGAATCATGACTTCTGGAAATACTTTCACTCCTGCCTTGGACACATTCACAGCCGCTTCAAAAATCGCCCGCGCCTGCATCTCAGAAATTTCCGGATAGGTGATACCCAGGCGGCAGCCGCGGTGTCCTAGCATCGGGTTCAGCTCGTGCAACTCTTCCACCCGGCGCAGCAGTTCGCGCTTTTCCTTGAGCTCCGGCGACTGCGGGTTCTTAATCTCAAGCTGCGCGATCTCCACCATCAACTCCTCACGGCGCGGCAGGAACTCATGCAGCGGCGGATCCAGCAAACGAATCGTAACCGGGAATCCGTCCATGGCTTTGAACACGCCTTCAAAGTCCTCACGCTGTACTGGCAGCAATTTGGCCAGGGCTTTCTTACGCTCCGCTTCGGTGCGGGCCAGAATCATGTCACGCATGTGCCCAATGCGATCTTCAGCAAAGAACATGTGCTCCGTGCGGCACAGGCCAATGCCTTCTGCGCCAAAGCTGCGCGCGGCAATCGCATCGCGCGGAATATCCGCATTGGCGCGAACGCCCAGCTTGCGGAACGGCTCAGACCATTTCAGCAGCGTTTGCAGGTCTGGATCATCTGGCTTGGCGGGTACCGTGCCAAGCTGGCCTTTGATCACGCGACCGGTCGTGCCATCCAAAGAAAGCCAATCACCTTCTCTGAGCGTGTGCGGACCCACCCGCATGATCTTTTTCTTGTCGTCGATTTCAATTTCGCCTGCGCCCACCACGCAACATTTGCCCATGCCGCGCGTAACAACGGCAGCGTGGCTCGTCATGCCGCCGCGCGAGGTCAGGATTCCGGCAACTACTTCCATGCCGTGGATATCTTCCGGCGTGGTCTCGCCGCGTACCAGAATCACCGGATTCTTCTGCGCTCCGGTCCCAGCCGCTGTAACAGCGTCATTCGCCGTAAACACGATCCGCCCCACTGCTGCCCCCGGAGATGCAGGCAGTCCTTTGGCAATTACTTCCACGTTGCTGCCCTTTTCGTCGAGCTTGGGAACCAGAAAGTCATACAGCTGGTTCGGCTCAACGCGGAAGATCGCTTCTTCAGGCTTGATCAAGCCTTCTTTCACCATATCCAGCGCCACGCGGACAGCGGCGCGTCCGGTGCGCTTGCCGTTGCGCGTCTGCAGCATATACAAGCGGCCTTCCTGGATGGTGAATTCAAAGTCCTGCATGTCACGATAGTGATTTTCAAGACGTGTAGTGATTTCGCGCAGCTGGTCATAAACCTGGGGCATCTGCTTGTGCAGTTCAAGTATGTGTACCGGCGTGCGCACGCCGGAAACCACGTCTTCGCCCTGCGCGTTCATCAGGAACTCGCCGTAAAATTCTTTGTCGCCGTTCGCAGGATTGCGGGTAAAGCCCACGCCGGTCCCGCTGGTCTCACCCAAATTGCCAAACACCATGGCCTGGACGTTAACAGCTGTTCCTAGATCGTCAGAAATATTGTTGATGCGCCGGTAAACCTTGGCGCGATCGTTGTTCCATGACCGGAAAACCGCGTTGCGTGCGCCCACCAACTGCTCTACAGGATTCTGCGGAAAATCCTGCTTCGTGTGCTTGCGAACCAACTCTTTATATTGCGCAATCACTTCTTGCAGATCGACTGCCGTAAGTTCCGTATCCAGCTTCACACCGCGCTTGTGCTTTTGTCCGTCAAACACTTCCTCAAATTCGGACTTGGGGATATCCATCACCACGCTGCCGTACATCTGAATCAACCGGCGATAAGAATCGTAGGCAAAACGTTCGTTGCCGCTCTTGCGCGCCAGCGCCTTCACGCTTTCATCGTTCAGGCCCAAATTCAGGATCGTATCCATCATCCCGGGCATGGAAAACTTTGCGCCAGACCTCACGCTTACGAGCAGCGGGTTCTCGCCCGCGCCGAGCTTTTGCTTCTGCAACTCTTCCAGCCGGGCCAGCGCGTTTTTCATCTGGCGTTCCAGCGCGTCAGAGACCTTCGCTGTCTTAATGAATTCACGGCAGCCGGCAGTCTGAATCGTAAAACCCGGAGGCACAGGCAGACCGGCATTGGTCATCTCTGCCAGGCCCGCGCCCTTGCCGCCCAGCTCATCCTTCATCTTGCCGTTGCCTTCAGCCTTGCCGGCGCCAAAGAAAAACACGTATTGAGTGCCCTGTTGTGGTTGTGAAGCTGTCTCGGTCTCTGGTGTGGAAAGGGGGATAACGCTCATTTGGCCTGTCTCCATTGAAAGGTGAAAGTTGGAACTGAAAGCCTGAAGCGGACTTGTCTGCTTGCTGGCTGTTTGTTAACTCCTTATTTTACTAGCCCTGCCCGAACCATGCGAGTCTCAGCGTTGTTAAGATTTGAAAAACCTGCTCCACGCGATTGCCAATGCCTCCGGTTGCAATGAATCTCTTCATTTTTCGGCACACTATCACCCCATTCGGATCATTTTTGCGTCGATTTCATGCGTCTTTTCCATTCCCAAAAGTCGGTGAGTCATCGCACCAGCCAACAAACAAAAGGACTTCGTCAAGTTCCTTCCAAATTCTTCCTACCGATTTCGGTGCAGGGGGGGTGCCCCTCCCCCCATTTCACCCCATTCCACCCCGCGTCACCCCACTCCCACCCCGGCTTGACGATTTCTCACGCCTTGTTTTGTCTGCCTCACGCCGTCACGCCACTTCAGCTGAGAGCATCGGCAGAAGGTCGCAACCAGGCTACTGACCATGCGCGGGTTCGCATATGCACGGGTGGCACCCGGCTTTTTCGAGTTTTGTTGCAAACACAGCACTTCCTCTCAATCGACCCTTGGGCTTCCCTTGCGTCACGCTTGGGTGGCCCTTGGGCCACGCTTGGGCCACCCAAGGGCCACCCAATCCCAAACCCAATCCCCGGTTGAGAGACATCGGCAGAGGGTCGCAACCCCAAAATGCGAAAACCCGGCGTCAGCCGGGTCAAATCACTCGTGTAGCACAGCCGCCCTGGGCGGTGCTTTTTAACGGATCTACTCTAGCACCATTCTCGTTTGTTCAGTGAACATTTCTGGGCTTGTCGCTTCTATTTCTTCTCGGTGACGATCTCAGAAAAATCCGCAATGCTGGAGAACTCATTCACCAGGGTTTGGAGAAGCCCGAGTCGCTGTGCACGCAGATTCTGATCTTCAACCATGACCATTACCTTGTCGAAGAAGGCGTCGATCGGTGGGCGCAGGCGGGAAATCTCGTGGAGCGCCAGCTCGTATTGCCGCGAAGCACTTAGCTCTTTTACCTTTGTAGCGACTCTCGGAACAGCCTCAGCCAGCGCCTTTTCTTCCGCATCCTTCAGGGCTGAGGAATCAAATGGCGTAGCGACCTTCTTGTTTGTCTCCGCCGCCTGCCGCAGAATGTTTTTCATGCGCTTGAATGCCACGGATATCGATTCGAAGTCGCTCGACGGACGCACTTTGGCCACAGCTTGAGCGCGCGCGACGGCATCCACTACGTCATCCGCACCGGCAGCCAAAGTCGCATTCACCACGTCATAAGCCAGACCGAGTGTGTCACGCAGATAGAACTCAAGACGTTCGCGGAAGAAATTGCGTATCGCCTCCGCGTAAGCTTCGTCTTTTAAAGTAAATTTCTTCTCGGCTTCATTGCCCGCATACTGTTCACGCGCTGCCGCCATCAATTTAGAAAGACTCAAAGGCAGTTTGTGCTCAACAATTGTTTTTACGATCCCATTTGCCTGCCGGCGCAAAGCAAAGGGATCTTTTGATCCTGAAGGCACAAGTCCTAAAGCAAACATTCCAGCTATGGAGTCGGCCTTATCAGCGATGGAAGTCACCGCGCCTTCGATTGTCCGCGGCGATGAATCTTCCGTAGACTGCGGCTTATATTGATCGTAGATAGCATCGGCTATCGCCGGCCGCATGCCCTGTGCCTTAGCGTAAAGCCCGCCGATGACACCCTGCAGTTCGGTAAATTCCTTCACCAGTTCCGCTGTAAGGTCGGTCTTGGCATAACGCGCTGCCTGCTCAATCGCATTTGGATCGACCTTCATGCCTGCGCCGTCAACAGTCCGGCACAACCGATCTCCGAGACTGACCATACGCTCAGCTTTTTCGAAATAACTTCCCAGATCTTTCTGGAACGTGACCGCCTTCAGCATCTCTACGCGATTCACCAGCGGAGTTTTCTGGTCTGTATCCCAGAAAAATCTTGCGTCGTTAAATCTCGCCCGCAATACGCGCTCATTACCGTGGCGAATCAGTCCGTCAGGATCACCGTCGGTATTCAGCACGGCCAAAAAATACGGCCCCAGCTTGCCTGCCGCGTCTTCGATAGCAAAATATTTCTGGTGATCGCGCATCACCGTAACCAGCACTTCTTCCGGCAATGACAAATATTCCTTATCGAAACTGCCCAGAATCGCCGACGGCCACTCCGTCAGGTTCACCACCGTCTTGAGCAGTTCGGCATCTTCGCGCCAGCGAGCGCCGGACACCGTTCTCGTTGCGGCGTCCAGCGCTTTGCGGATCTTGTATTCGCGATCGGCGCTTAAAGCCGTCACGTGCGCGCCCTTCATCGTCTCTGCGTAGTGCGAGGGTAAAGCAATCGGAACCTGTTGCGGGCCGAGGATGCGATGTCCGCGCGACTGATTCCCTGCTTTGATGCCTGCAAATTCGAGCGGAATGACCTCGCCATCCAGCATCGCCACAATCCACCGCACCGGTCTTACAAACCGCTCCGGCTTGCCTGCGCGCCAGTACATATTCTTAGGCCAGTAGATGGACGCGATCTCTTTAGGCAGAAGTTCAGCCAGGACCTCAACGGCTTTTCGACCTGGCTTTCGAATTTCTGCTCCTAGACGAGCACCGGGACGTGCCGTCTTGTGTAGTTCGATGAACTCCTCGATCGGAACGCCTGTTTTCTTTGCGAAACCTAGTGCTGCATTGGTCGGTTTACCATCCTTAAATGCAACGTCATAGCTTGGCCCCATGACTCTCTCAGATGAGTCTCGCTGTTTCTCCTGAACATCCTTAATCAAAACCGACAGTCGCCGTGGCGTGGAGAAACCAGTCGATACATTTGCACCCCCCAGGTGCAAAAACTGGCTAACCAGCAATAACTCAGCTTTTCCGCGCAGTTCTTCTTGCGCCGTATCCAGCATCCGGGCGGGAACTTCTTCCGTGCCGATCTCCAGCAGAAAGTCAGCCATCAGACCGCCTCCGGTGCAGAGCTACTATTGATCTCGATCTCCTGCTGATACTGGTACGCCTTCGCGACACCGACTGCTAATTGGCGTATTCGGTAGATAACGCCCATGCGCTCGGTCACAGAAATAGCTCCGCGTGCATCAAGGATATTGAATAGGTGAGAACACTTCAGACAGAGCTCGTATGCAGCCATTAGCGGAAAACGCTGAATGTCGGTGGCCTTAACGTCCTTGTGAGCTTTTAGAATACTGAATTTGTCGATCAACCCTTGGCATTCGCCCTCATACATTTCTAGATGTCTAAGAGACCGTTCGATCTCAGCGTCTTCAAAGTTGTAAACCGACATCTGCAATTCATCCTGATAGCGCACATCGCGATACTTCACCACCGCGCCGCTCTGTGGATCGCGCGCCCAGACAATGTCATAAATGCTGTCCACGTCCTGCAGAAACGCCGCGATGCGCTCCAGGCCATAGGTCAGCTCGGCGCAGATGGGATCAAGATCAATCCCGCCGCACTGCTGGAAATATGTAAATTGCGTGATCTCCAGCCCGTCGAGCATTACCTGCCAGCCGACGCCCCACGCCGCCAGCGTTGGCGCTTCCCAGTTGTCTTCTTCAAACTTAATGTCATGCTTGCGCAGGTCAATGCCAATGGCCTTGAGCGACTCCAAATAAAGCTCCTGCACGTTTTCCGGCGGCGGCTTCAGAATTACTTGCAGCTGCATGTGCTTATAAAGACGGTTGGGATTGTCGCCGTAACGGCCGTCGGCCGGTCGCCGCGAAGGCTGCACATACGCCACTTTGTACGGCTTAGGCCCCAGCACGCGCAGAAAAGTTTCCGGCGCCATGGTTCCCGCTCCGACCTCAATGTCATACGGCTGCTGCAACACGCAGCCACGCTCTGCCCAGAACTGCTGCAGGCGAAGGATAAGTTCCTGATATGTAGGAGCTGCGGCGTTAGACATGCGAAGTTATTAATTTAACAGAAGAAAGCAGCCAGCACTCAGTTGTCAGCATTCAGCCAGATCTTCACCGCAAACGGCGCAACGGTCGCTAAGGAGATAAGACTTGCCACAGGCACAGAGACTAAGATTGGCGTACTTTCTGATTAGAATCCAACTTCTTGCAATCCTCTGCGTTCTCTGCGGTGAAGATTTTTCTTTGCGTCCTTCGCGTTCCTTTGCGGTGAAAGGGTTTGGCTCAGTGCTGACGGCTGATTGCTGAGTGCTGACGGCTGAGTGCTGACGGCTGAGTGCTGAGTGCCGAACACTGCCCGCTGATTGCTAGATCTTCTCCAGCATCGCCGCCGTCACGAGCTTTTTCTCAATGTGCTTTTCGATGCGTTGGGCCAGGAATCGGCGAAGATCAGCGCCACGACTGCGCATCCACGGATCGCCCTTCAGCCGGTTCAAAGGCGCACGAAACATCTCTGTAGCCTGCGCGCGCGAATCGGCGGAAATTTCAGAACTGGCCAGCCGCTTGTCGTCAATACAAAGCAATCCATCCGCCAGCGGATGAAAATATGCCTTGCTTCCATTCAGCACCGCGCCACACATCACGCAGGCATGCAGGTCTGGCAACAGACCGATCAGGCGCACAATCCAGAGATCAAAATAAGTCAGCGGCATCCAGATGGAATCGGCTTTCAAATGATGGACTACCGCAAGCGTCAGCCGGAAAATATCGTCATTGGGCTCGCGGTCCGGCAGTAGCTGGTCGATCACCTCTGCCACGTAACTCAACGCCACCAGCCGCGGGTAAGTAACTTCCGTCGCCAACGGCGAAGAGATAATGTCACAGGAATCAAGCCGCACCAGCTCCTGTTTTTCTTTTTCCTCCCAATGGGCGATCACATGGGTCAGCGGCTCCAGCGCCCCGCCAAACCGCCGCTTCGATCGCTTGGCTGCCTTGGCCACGCCCCTGATCTTTCCTTCCGCGCGGGTGAAAAAAGTCACCAGCAGGTCCGCTTCGTGAAAGGGATATGTGCGCAGAATCAGGGCTTCAGATTGCCGAGGCATGAGAGTTTGAACCTTTAACCACAAAGGCCACGAAGTCGCACGAAGGTTGTTGCAATTCAATACCCGTCACCTTTGTGAACCTTCGTGTCCTTTGTGGTTCAAGCTTTGCAAATGAAAAACGCGCAACCATCCCGGCTGCGCGTTCAGAAACTCTGTTTCAGCTTTTAACGGCCAAAATACTTGGCATTCTTGTCCGCGTATTCTTTCCATTTTTCCGGCAGATCGTCCAGCGCAAAAATTGCGGACACCGGGCAGACCGGCACGCACGCGCCGCAATCAATGCATTCCACCGGATCAATGAACAGCATCTCAGCACCTTCAAACTGCGGTTCGTCTTTTTTAGGATGGATGCAATCCACCGGACATGCATCCACGCAGGCCGCGTCCTTGGTCCCGATGCAAGGCTCTGCAATCACGTATGCCATAAAAGTAAAGGTCTCCGTATCTCAGTAAGCTGTGTGGGTCAACCCTAGATTTTAACAGCTATTGTGAAGCGCGCAAATTTTTCTACCGAACGGCTGCCTTGCGGAGTTGAAGCGCGCATCCACTCGCCTGAGTGGCAACGCCGCTGCGTAACACTCACCTGAAATTATGTCGTGCGCTGCTTTGGCTCGGCCAATCACTAGCTGTCAACTACTATCCCAACCCCTCCATCTGCGCGATATACCTCTTGCTGTCGAACTTTTTTGATGTGCTGTTGAATGACATGTAGCGGATCTTGCCAAAGATCGGTCGCTCAAACCACGGGCGATCATGCTTGCCCACAATCGCCCAGGCAATGCCGGCATATCCGTTGGGATCGCGGCCATCGAGTTCATATTTGTCGTTCAGGTACACCGCCATCTGGAAAGCGCGCGCGGGCGTCTTGCTCCATTCCAGAATTTTCTTGGCCCAGTACATCCGCATGTGGTTATGCATAAATCCGGTTTTCACCATCTGCATTTGCGCTGCGTTCCACAGGGGATCGTGCGTCTGTGCATCTTCCAACTGGCGTTCACTATAAATTTTGCGCGGATCACCGGCATGTTCGGCCAGGCTCTTGTGCGCCCAGGGCGCTCCGGATTCGAAGTTGTCATAATCCGGATTGAAGCGGACAAAGTTGATTGCCAGCTCGCGGCGGACAATCAATTGTTCCAGATAAGCTTCTTTTGCCGGCTTTGGAGCCTCCGCTTCCTGGACAGCGAGCGCCACGGTATGCGGACCAATGTGTCCGAAATGTAGATATGCTGACAAACGGCTGGTGCCATCGAGCTCCGGCTTGTTGCGATCGTCCGGATAAGCTGCCAGGTCCTTTCGAATAAAACTCTTCAGCCGCTTGAGCGCCTGGTCTGTTCCTCCTACGATGTTGCGCACGGGCGGCACAGATCTATCCAGCTTCCATCCTTCAGTGATGTCCACACCGGGCGCAAGCGATTTCCACCGAAGCGGCGGTACCCACTCCATCTTGGCGCGCGTATTACCCACGGGCTGTAGAAATTCCGGCAACAGTCGCCGGATGATCGGACGCGCCGTGTAAGCGCCGTATTGCTCTTTCATCAGCAGCTTTGAGGGAACGATCACGTCTGCATCAACAGTCCAGAACGGAACGCGGAGTTCTTCGGTTACTTTTGCGCGCCAGTGTTCCGGCTCGCGCATTGGATTCTCATCGCCCACCACCAACGCCGGCTGCACTTCATCACAAAACCTCAACAGATGATGATCAGGATAGCGTCGGAGCACGAAGCCAATGCCGCGTTTCTGCAGACCGACGGCAATCGCCGGGATACCCTGATTGAGAAAATGATAATGCCGCAGATTGGCGTGGGGATAAAACGGAATGGGAGCAAAGAAGACAACGCAGGGCTTGGCCAACAGGTTTGCCGCCTTTACAGCAACCTCAAGCGCAGGATTGTCAAGCGCCCGCTGTGCCCTCTGCATCCAGTAAACAACGCATTTGGCTTCCCCGTCCAGTTCGCCGGGTCGACGGATAGTAACGCGCGAGTTTGAGCTTAGACGCTCAAGTTCGTCCATTCTTAACAAGTACCACGGCGTCGGCAAAATGTCTGTAACTTGACCGCAAAGGGCGCAAGAATGCGCAAGAGCAGATCCAGAATCCTTTCCTTTGAGTCCTTTGGGTCCCTCGCGTTCCTTTGCGGTAAAAAGGTTCACCCGATTGCTATGATGGAAAGGCAGTGAACCCGCAAAGCATCCGACTCCTCGCCCTGGATATTGACGGCACCCTGACTGACCCAAATTTCCAGGTACCCGCGCGTAACATAGCCGCTTTACGAGCAGCGCATGAAGCCGGCATCGAGGTCATTCTGGCCACGGGCCGCCGCCATGACTATGCCTTGCCAATCGCCCAGGAGCTCGGCTTCCCTATCTGGCTTATCAGTTCTAATGGAGCTCTGATCCGCTCCAGTGACAACGAGACCTTTTTTACCGATCGGCTGCCCGCAAGGACCGCCAAAGAACTCATTCAATACATGGACGAATTCCGGGGGCATGCGGTGCTGACATTTGATCGCGCCGCGAACGTTCCGGGCAACGATTCATTGGTGCTGGAGAGCGCCGATGAGCTCAACAACACCGTTTCGCGATGGCTGCAACTAAATCGGCCTTACATCAAGTTCGTCTCGCCCTTAGAGGACGCCTTGACCGAGGACCCTTTGCAGGCCATGTATTGCGGTCGGGTAGCGTTGATGGAGACGCTGCAGCAGCGGCTCAACCAAGCTGCTTTTTTGGACAAAATCACCGTGATGCGGACCCAATATGACCATCGCGACCTCTGCATTCTGGACATCCTGAACCGGGAATGTTCCAAAGGTCACGCTTTAAAACGATGGGCGGAAGAACGCGGGATCAGCCGAAACCAGGTTATGGCCATTGGAGATAACCACAATGATATGGAAATGCTTGAATTTGCAGGAGTTGCGGTTGTGATGGGAAATGCATCCAATGAATTGAAGCAGAACGGCTGGATTGTAACCGGCAGTAACGCAGAAAGCGGCGTAGCCCAGGCGGTCTACGACATTTTGGGGCTGGCTTTCAGCAACTAGTTGGGCGAAAATAGAGTTCTTGCGCTGGATATGAGATTTTCAAGGACATTAACGGTCGTAGCGGTTCTGGCGCTGGCGCAGATGTCCGCTTTTGCCGGCCAAATTGCCATCCTCAAAAATGGATTTTCCATCCATTTTGATCGCAAAGAGCAGACCGCCAATTCCACCCGGCTTTACACTTCCACCGGGTATCTAGACATCGCCAGTAATCAGATTGCGTCCTTTGAACAGGATGAAACTCCGCCCGCGCCCGAACCGCCAGCGGCAGCCCCGGCGACTCAGCCAACCTCTCCGGTCGTCGCTGCGAAGCCCTTGGTGAATAAGCCGGCAGCAAATATGCTTCCGGCAGCTCAGCCAGTGGCGATCAATAAAGTCATAGCTCCGCCCAGCGTGGCTCCAGCAGCCATCGATCTGGATCAGGTGGTCTTGGAAGCCAGCACCCGGAACCGGCTCGATCCTGACTTTGTCAGGAGCGTGATCATGGCGGAGAGCAACTTCAAAACTCATGCGGTATCAAAAAAGGGCGCTCTGGGGCTGATGCAGCTCATGCCCGCCACGGCTGCCCAACTCGGCGTAAGTGACCCGTTCGATCCGCGAGCGAATGTGGAAGCAGGCACTGCGCACTTGAGCGCACTGCTGGATCGCTATCATAACGATCCGCTGAAGGCCCTGGCTGCCTACAATGCGGGAGCGCATCGGGTAAAGCAGTACAACGGCATTCCTCCATATCGTGAAACGCGGGCCTACATCAACCAGATTGTTCGTGACTTCAACGCCAGAAAGCGCGCGCAAATGAAAGCAGCCGGCGTAACCAATGTGCCGAGTCCGGCTAAAGCCGCTGGCGCCAAGCCTGTAAAGAAAGCCAAGCCGCAGCAGGCAAGCGTAACTAAATCCGCAAGTCCGGCATAAGCATCTCAGTAAGAGAACAGCAAAGCGCGTCCTGCCAGCAGGACGCTTTTTTGTATGATCATTAAGCCCGACTAAATACATGAGCAAAAAACGATTTCTAATCACCGCCCTGGTGCTGGTTGTGCTGGCTGGTCTGGTCTATCTCCAAGTGAGGGCCTGGAAGAAATTTGACTGGCATCGCTTCTGGGTGGCCACCCACAATACGAACAAGTTTTATCTCGTCGCCGGGGTGGCACTGGTCTACGCCGACTACATTCTTCGCGCTATGCGCTGGAAGATCATGCTGCGTCCAGTGTGTCCTGAAGCCAAGACGTCTGACCTGGTGGCGCCCACCATGATCGGCTTTGCCGGGCTGGCGCTGCTGGGAAGGCCGGGAGAGTTTATCCGTCCGTACCTGATCTCACGCAAAGTGAATTTAAGCATGGCGTCTCAGTTGGCCGTGTGGACCGTGGAACGCATCTTTGATATGGGCGCGTTTGCCCTGATCATGGCCGTGAATATCCTTTGGTCAAGAGACACTCTCAGCCGGCTTCCCGGCTTTGCCAGTTCCGTCCGACGACATTTTCTCGGCCATGAGATTTCATCATTCACTTACTTTGAAATGTTTGCGTTCGCATTGTTGGTGGGCGTGTGTTTTGTGGGACTACTGGCATTCCGGGTAAGAAAAAATCCTGCTGCTGCATCCAGCGTCTTTGTTCAACTGTTTGGGCGAGTCTCGCCTAAGTTTGGTCATGCAATAGGCAAACGCGTGCTCGCCTTTGGCCAAGGCCTAAACACAGTTGAAAACATGAAGTCCTTCTTTCAGTTATCTGTGTTATCTATTGTCATTTGGCTGCTTATCGGATTCGCCTATCTTGCGGTCACGCATGCTTACTCGATCCACCGCTTATCGCAGATGACGCTCTCCAGCGTCTTTCTTCTTACCGCAGCCAGCGTGGTTGGCGGGGTGTTGCAGTTGCCTGTTGTGGGCGGCGGATCGCAATTGGCGACGATAGGAATGCTGCGCGGAGTGTTCAATTTTTCACCAGAGCTGTCAACCAGTTGCGGCATTATGCTCTGGCTGGTGACATTCATGTCCGTTAGCCCAGTGGGACTTGCTTTGGCGCGTTCCGAGCATGTGTCAATTATGCAGATGGAAAAAGCAAGCATTCAGGAAGAAAAGCAGCTTTTGGAAAAGGACTAAGCGGCGTATCGTCCCCGGAGTTGGAATTTCCTCTCTGGCTGCAAAGCGTCGTGATCTAACTGTAAATATTAGCGAGGTGTCCAGTGTGGATGGCTGGTGAAGAGGCCGCCGCCAAAGCCGATCTGGTAAACGAGTAATATTCCGAATGCCAGGCTGAGCAGGCCGGAGACAAGCCCGAGGCGATGCGAGAATTTTTGACGGCCCTTTTCCATAAATGAGAAGGCAGAAGCAATGCTCATGGTAATCAGCATCATGCCGCCAACTGTTCCTGCTCCAAATACCAGCAGGTAAACCACGGCCCAGCGCGGATTGGGAATAGCAGCCAGAACAAGCAGGGCCACTGCGGCAGAACCTGCAAGCCCGTGCACTACTCCAATAACAAAAGGCCTGACCGGACGATATAAAGCAAGCTTGCCGAAAAGACGATCAAGCAATGCCAATGGCGTGTGGCCGTGCCGATGTGGATGCGCTTCCGGCGCGTGCGAATGTACGTGGCTGTGAACATAGTCACCATGGGCATGCGGATGCGCGTGCAAAACCCTGGGATCCGTACTGGCATTAGCGGCAAGAGATCGTGCCGACCCCATGAACGCCACGACGTTCATGATGCCCAGAACGATTAACATGAGCGCCACGGAAAATTCCATGCCCAAACCAATGCGCGTGGGAATGACCACATTGAAGAGAATAATCAAAGCGCCAACCACAGAAATTGTGAGCGTGTGGCCCACGCCCCAGAATGCGCCTGTCAGCGCTGCGCGCGTAAGCTGGCGCTGGCGCGTCACAATGGTGGTGACGGCAATTACGTGGTCGGGATCGGTAGCATGGCGCATCCCTAGAAAAAACCCCACCGCGATAATGGAAAGAAAACTCCCCATGCCTTTTTAACGATTTCCCTTCCCCAAGATCGTATATCCTGGGCATAACCGGGATTAACGATCAGCTACAGCTCTGAATTGAAAAGCCAGCGTTGTTCATCGATTGTAAATTTCCGTGAACAGCTTCAAACGACATTGGTCTGCTTCGCGAAGGCCGTCGGGGCTCAACCTCCACGTCCAGTTGCCGCCAAGTGTTCCCGGCGTGTTCATGCGAGCTTCGCTGCCCAGCCCAAGGACGTCCTGCATCGGAAAAAGTACGGTGTTAGCGACAGACTTCATGACTTCGCGAATGAAAATCCAATTTACTTCGTGATCGAGCTGATCTGCCGTAACGCCCAGGTAATTTTGCGCCTCCGCATATTCTTTTTTTACGTCAGCTTGAGTACGTGTGCTTTGCGCCACACCGGAGCGCCACCATCCGAACATTGTGTCATTGTCGTTTCCGCCCGTGTAAGCCACAAGTTGCCGCTCGTAATTATGCGGACGAAAAGTGGGGGCCTGTGGATCAGTGCTGAATGCGAATTGCAAAATTGCCATGCCCGGATAGCCGAACTGGTTGCGGATAGCTTCCACTTCCGGCGTGATCACGCCCAGGTTCTCGGCGACAATCGGCAGCGGCCCAAGTTTTTCCGTAAGCACTTTAAAGAGTTCCGCTCCCGGACCTTTGACCCACGTGCCATTCATCGCGGTCGGTGCGCCTGCGGAAATTTCCCAGTAGGCTTCGAATCCGCGGAAATGGTCGAGCCGCACCATGTTAAACATCGTGAGCGAAGCGCGGAGGCGCTCAATCCACCAGCGATAGCCGTCCTTTTTCATGACGTCCCAGCGGTAGAGTGGGTTCCCCCAGAGCTGCCCCGTGGCGCTGAAGTAATCCGGCGGCACGCCTGAAACTTTCAGCGGGTTGCCCTTTTCATCCAGCCAGAACATTTCCGGATGCGCCCAAACGTCTGCACTGTCATGCGCCGCATAGATGGGAATGTCTCCCATAATCCGGATTCCAAGTCGCTCGCATCCTTGTTGAATTGCTCTCCACTGGCGAAAAAACACAAATTGCCAAAACTTATAGGAATCAATTTCAGATGAGAGCTTTTCGCTCCATCTCGCTAGAGCCGAATGATCCCGCGCAGCCAGATCCGTGTCCCATGCGGTCCATACCTTTCCCTGATGTGCATCCTTGGCCGCCATAAAAAGCGCATAGTCATCCAGCCATGCCAGGTTCTCTTTCACGAATTTCGTAAACTCAGTTTTCTGTTCCGCCTTTGCGGATGTAAAAAAGTTCAAAGCCGCTTTCCGGAGCAGGCTAAATTTCCAGGGAATCACTCGGCTGAAGTCCACGCGATCTTCGGGGAAATCTGGCAACGAGTGCAACGCTTCTTGAGGCAGCAGACCTTCCGCGACAAGCGTTTCCAGGCTGATGAGCATCGGATTCCCTGCGAATGCCGATAGCGACTGGTACGGCGAATCGCCATATCCGGTGGGATTCAACGGCAGCACCTGCCAGATTTTTATTCCTGAATCATGCAGATAGGAACAGAAACGTAGCGCCTCCGGTCCCAGTTCGCCGATTCCATAGGAGCCGGGCAAGGATGTAGGGTGCAGCAGTATGCCGGCCGATCGAGGGAATATCATTGCAGTTGTTCCAGAACTCCGTGAAGCGGAATGCGAACCCAATCCGGCCTGTTCTCGAGTTCATACTCAATTTCCATCAACCCTTTTTCAAGCGTGTACGCATCCAGCAGAGCCTTGATTTCCGGCTGGGTTCGCGGCAGACAGCCAGCGGCCCCGGCAGTTTCAAAGTAGCCTCGCAGGAACAGCGCGCTCACCCACTGGTACCAGGCTTTGGCCCAGCGCTCCAGGCGCCAATCGGCATCCTGGGTAGCAACTATTCCCGGGACATGATTGAAGAGCACCGCGTGGGATACATAATGCAGAGAACGGATCATGCTGGCGACATCTTTGATTGGCGACCGTTTGATGCGCCGCTCACTCATGGGCCTTGTATAATCGCCGTCAAAATTCTTGATGATGAAATCACTGCCGGTGTAAAGCACATTTCCCAGGTGATAGTCGCCGTGATGCCGAGTTCGCATCCCGGAAATGCGCAAATCTCGCAGAGCGTTGAAGCGTTCACGCAACGTATCCTGTTGCTCAAGCACGGCCCGCGCTTCCTCCTGCGCGGCGCCCGACAGCTGCTCTACATGATGGCGGAGTACGTCGAGTGATTTATTCATCTGCGCCAGAAGTCCATGATAAAGACTGTGCCGATAGAACTCAGTAAAGGGCTCAGGAGCAAATTCCGGCAGCTCAGGATGACTGCTAAGCACAATATGCAGTTCAGCGGTACAGCGCCCCAGCAGGACTGCTGTTTCAGCGTGCCCTCCAAGCAGTTCATTGATAACCCGCGGCACAGGTTGAGAGGACAAAACGAAAGGAGTACCTGCCTTCAATTCTTTCAGGCGCGGATCATCTTCACCAATAGCAAGAGCGCGTTCAAAGAAAAGTCCCAGATGGTCCAGCGTGTATGCCCATCCATCGGCTGCATTACGAAGGTACGCTGTGAGGGTGCCCAGCGTTGTAACTTGCTCAATCTCATCTTGCGTAACGTGGTATTCGATAGCGCCGAGCATCCGGGCAACGTGAGCAAAGCTCGTGTAGCTGGTCAGGAACTCGCCAATTTCGCGATCAGGGTTAGGGCCTGGCTCTACTTCGCGGTAAAGAGTGAAAACAAAGTCCTGCCCCAGAGTCACCTGGATTTTGTGCGCATCCAAGGTTTGTGGCTGGGGGTCCAAATTGGAGCGTACGCGCCCCCAAGCTTCGCGAAAAGCCCTCGTATGTGTGCCAACAATATCTCCGTTTTCTCCCTTGATCCGGCGGCGACGCAGCATTGCCTTCAATAGTGCGTCATTGGACTGCCGGTCAAAGACGGAGCCATACAGAATCGATTGCGGATCCGGTAGGCCTTTTACCTTGGCCAGGACGGTGTGAAGCCTTTCCCGCAAAATTGTCTCCGCCTGCTCTCCTGTTGCCAGCGAAAGCGGAATCGTGAACATTTCTGGTTCACCGTCAGTATATTCAAGGTTTGCCAGCAGAATGTGCGCCATTGTTTCCGGCAAAGCAATCACATCATGAATACGCACGTGCCGGATGGTCCGATGTTTCTTGGCGAACCATGATCGCCTACGCAAGATTAGCGGAAGCAGTTTGGCAATGGCATTGCGCGTACCCGTGCCGAAAATTTCCTGCGGATCCACTTCAAGCACAGGTAAGTCTTCTGCCCGTGCGGTCACCGATAGTGATTCATGGATCTGCTCACGGGGCTGCAGATGAAACCATTGGAATGCGTGCGGTCCTAGTGAGAGCAGGTAGGGTTGTTCGCTAATCGCGGGAAAATGGTTGCGACCAAAGACTTCCACCGGGACAGCTTCACGATGCCTGGACAAGTCCAGCTCCGCACATTGAGTAAAGCGCGAAAGATTGGCTACAATAAGGATCTTCTCGTCTTCAAATTCGCGCACAAAAGCCAATATCTTCCGATTGCCGGGAAATAAGAGTTCCATTTTTCCGCGGCCGAAAGCCGGGTGCTGTTTACGCTGCGCAATCATGCGCTTCATCCACCACAGCAAGGAGTGCGAGTTATTGTTTTGCGTCTCTACATTCAGCGCTTCATAGTGATATTCCGGATCGATATTGACCGGCAGGTACAGCTTCTGCGGATTGGCACGGGAAAAACCGGCATTGCGATCCGGGCTCCATTGCATGGGAGTACGGACTCCGTTGCGGTCGCCGAGATAGATGTTGTCGCCCATGCCAATTTCGTCGCCATAATAAAGGACCGGCGTTCCGGGCAGTGAGAGCAGCAGCGCGTTCATGAGTTCAATGCGGCGGCGATCATTTTCCAGCAATGGCGCCAGCCGGCGACGAATGCCAAGGTTGATCCGCATCCCACGGTCCTGGGCATAGGTGCGATACATGTAATCGCGTTCCTCGTCCGTCACCATCTCCAGCGTGAGTTCGTCATGGTTGCGTAAAAACATGGCCCACTGGCAATTCTCCGGGATGGATGGCGTAATGCGCAGAATCTCAGTGATGGGATGGCGGTCTTCCATGCGCAGTCCCATGAACAGGCGCGGCATGATGGGAAAATGGAAGGCCATATGACACTCGTCGCCCTTTCCGAAATAGGCAACAGCATCTTCCGGCCACTGATTGGCTTCAGCCAGCAGCATTCGGCCTTCGTACTTTTCGTCTACATGCTTGCGCAACTCTTTTAGCGCGATGTGGGTTTCCGGCAGGTTCTCACAGTTCGTACCCTCGCGCTCAAATAAATACGGAACTGCGTCCAGACGCAAACCGTCCACGCCAAGATCAAACCAAAAATCCATGGCGGCAAACATGGCCTTGCGCACCTCTGGATTTTCCCAGTTGAGGTCCGGCTGGTGTGAATAGAACCGGTGCCAATAGTACGCCTTGGCCACCGGGTCCCATGTCCAGTTGGAGCTTTCAAAGTCCTTGAAGATGATGCGAGCGTCGCGATATTTATCTGACGTATCACTCCAAACGTAAAAATCTCGCCAGCGGCTGCCCGGCGGCGCCCGCCGTGAACGCTGAAACCACAGGTGCTGGTCAGATGTATGGTTGAGCACCAGTTCGGTAATCACTTTCAACCCGCGCCGCTTTGCCTCACGCATGAAGCGCTGAAAATCTTTCAATGACCCATAAGATCGGTGCACATCCGTGTAATCGGATATGTCATAACCGTCATCCTTCAGAGGGGAGGGACAAAAGGGCAGAAGCCAGATGGCAGTAATGCCAAGGTCTTCCAGATAGGGCAATTTCTGGGTTAGTCCTCCAAAGTCACCGATGCCATCGGTAACGCTGTCGGAAAACGCCCTGACATGAACTTCGTAAATGATTGCGTCTTTGTACCAATCCTGCATGCGGTCGAGGTGAACTGAATAGGACTATTAAATTGTATCTGGAGTTGGCTGCCGCAGGATGGAAGGCCAGGACCGAATTCCCTCTACCATACTTGCTTTCAGCTCATGCATTTGGCGAGCGTGACCCGATATTGTTAGGAGCCTAAACTTAAAGATCAGCATAAGAAATCAGGTCTATATGGCGATCAGCGAGAGCGTTCTTAGTCTCTGCTGCTGTTAAGGCTGAAAGCTCAATGTCTCTTGATTGTGTCAGGCGTGTTCCCGCTGCCTTTAAATCCGAATCTGAATATCCGGGATGACAGACCAGTTCCCATGTGCCTTCAGGCAATGCTTCCAGGATTTGCAAGAGCCTTTGCCGATCCAGCAGGCCCGTGACCGCGATTCCGACGGTGCCGTCAGTGGATGTAATCCCTTCCTCTTTCAGTACCCGACGGAATTCCGCAGCAAACATCTGGAATGTCATAACACCAGCCGAGCGCAGCCAGAGCCCCGGACTACGAAACACCATTCCGGTGGGCCAGCAGCGTATCGGCTCAAAGGGATTTCTTATCGCACGAATGCCGCAGGCTTTCGCGGCGCGAACCATGGGCCGCAAAATATGCGGGAACATGTGGGTGTGTTTATGGCTGTCAAGGTGCGTCAAGATGATTCCGTGCGACTGGAGCTTGCGAATCTGAGCTTCTACTTCGCGCTGGATTTCATCGGCAGCAATCTGCTTACGAATTGCCGCAATGGCAAACTGCTTCAGGCTGGTGCGGAAACGCTGCGAATTTCCTGCCAGTGAAGGAAGATTTTCCGTGAGCGGGACGCCATCAATCAGGACGACGTGGCATCCAGTCTTAAGGCCTCCCAGGGCCTGAGCCAGATCGATTGCGGCATCCGTAGCTTTCGCGTTGGCCATGAGCGTGGCTGACGTCACAATGCCAGATCGATTGCCTTCTATGATCGCGCGATTTACGCCCGAGGTCAGGCCAAAATCATCTGCGTTAACAATGAGGCGACGCACTGGGTGAGTCTAACAAAAACCCTTCACCACAAAGAACACGAAGGAACACAAAGGAAAAAACCACGAAGAATGGTGCCAAGTGAAAATGTTGCTAAATAGAAGGAAGCGTGTATTTTAAAAGGACACGCAAGATTCTCTTTGTGTTCCTTCGAGTCCTTTGTGGTTAAAGCTAAGCTGTTTTTACTTCCTGAGGGCGAGGCTCTCTTTCACCCAGGAACATCTTGATTTTTTCCAGAAGTGCGGGAAAGAGATCTTCTTTTTGAAGGCAGGCAGCCACGTCCTTGCCTCCGTCGATTGGACCGTACCCGGTCACGATAATTACGGGAACCTCGGGATTTTTTTCGTGTACCTTTTTGGCAAGTTCAACCCCGTTCATCCCGTCCATGCGGAAGTCGGTTACCAGAATGTCGAAATCTTCTTCGTCGAACTTCTTTAGAGCTTCCGTCCCGTTATAAGCACTAACTGCCCGATAGCCCTGCATTTCCAGAATTTCGCAGCTCAACCGCGCCAGAACTTCATGGTCGTCAACGAAAAGGATCGCGCGCATGGATGACTCCTTGTGGCAACAAACGGATGGGAGCACTTAAAAAAGACCCAAAATCCGACCAGCAGCTTCGGCCTCAGTTCTTTGTTTCATAATACGCCTGAAAAGATGCCCGCAGAGTATAGTATTTTTGGTCTTCGGCAGCCACTTTTAAGGTACTAACCGTCTTTAAAACCAACTTGTTACTGGCCTTCCGGCGGCAAATACAGTGCGGGCGTGTTGCTGTTCTTCATGGCCTCGTTGAAAGCAGGCACGTCCGTGGACATGAGCTGCTTCCAGGCCGCCAGTTGCTCGTCTAATTGGCTTCGCAGCATTTTGAAGACCTCATATTGTTGTTGCGATGGCGCACTGTCCCCAGCCTGCACAATGGAGCTGAATGAATCAAGCTGCTCATTGAGCATGTTGGGAAAGGCAAGGTTTGCTTCCGATCCCTTCATGTTTACCTGAATGAGGCGTTCCTCCACAGGGGCCATCTTCTTGTCCAATATGGCCGCCTGTTCAAGTAAAGCTTTCATTTTCGGATCATCATCAAAACGCTGCTGGACAGCTTTGATTTCTGCGCGCATAGTGCGCACCTGGTTCACCCCGCGATGCAAATCATCGTTCGCTTTATTTACCTGCATGGCTAGTTCGAACTGTTTGCGCACGTCATCAGGATTTACGTTTTTGGTACGCGGATCCATTATGATTTCCAGCGGCTGCGATACGC
>JBAVLE010000125.1:0-2957 GCA_049688735.1 Candidatus Angelobacter sp.
ATCTTCAAGGGTGAGCAAGGCATTCCGCGCGATGACGAGGCGGAAAAGCACTGGCGCGCCGTTGGTGTCCCCAAAGAGCGCATTTTTGAAATGGGCATGAAGGACAACTTTTGGCAAATGGGCGATACCGGCCCTTGCGGCCCGTGCAGTGAAATTTATTTTGACATGGGCCCTGCTGCTTCCGATGAAGGCCACCCTGACTGCATGTTCCCCTGCGAATGCGGCCGCTACGTGGAAATCTGGAACCTGGTCTTCATGCAGTTTGATCGCGACAACACCGGCATGCTCAATCCTCTGCCGCGCCCTTCCATTGATACCGGCATGGGATTGGAGCGCACCGCCGCTGTCCTGCAAGGCAAGATCTCCAATTACGATACTGACCTCTTCATGCCTCTGCTGGCAGCCGCCGCCAAACTCACAGGCGTTGATCTGGACAAAGAACTGGCGGCAGAAAAGAAATCATCTTCAGCGGCAAGCCTGCGGGTTGTGGCCGACCACGCACGCGCCGTCACGTTCCTCATCTCAGACGGCATCCTGCCTGCAAATGAAGGCCGCGGCTACGTGCTTCGCAAAATCCTGCGTCGCGGCATACGCCACGGACGCCTGCTCGGTGCCACCAAACCTTTCATGCATGAAATGGTCAAGGCTGTCCGCGATCTGATGAAGGATGCCTATCCGGAATTGGTAGAGCAGGCGGATCGCGTTTCCAAAATCGTATTTGAAGAAGAGCGTCGCTTTGCGCACACCCTTGATGCCGGGCTGGCTCGTCTTGAAGCCGATCTAAAGACCTTGCGCAAGGAAAAAGCAGACAGCCAGCGCGCCGCCCTGGCACGCGATCCTCTGGGCGAACAGGGCATGTCGCGCGCGGAACTGGCGCAACACCAGTACCAGAGCACCCGCGAGCTTCGTTATCGCGGTGAAGACGCTTTCAAGCTCTATGACACGTTCGGCCTGCCCTTCGACTTCATCATGGATACCTGCCGCGATGCCGGAATCAGTGTTGACGTGGAAGGCTTCGAGCGTGCAATGCAGGCGCAACGCGAGCGCGCACGGGCGTCATGGAAAGGCGGATCGAAGCAGACAGCATCACCGGTCTATCGTGATCTGAAAAAGACGGACTTTGAAGGCTATCGCGCAACACGCTCAAAGGGCAGCGAAGTGCTGGCTGTCGTTAAAGACGGGCAAGGCGTAAAGGTCTTGAATCCCGATGAAGAAGGCGAAGTCGTACTTGATCACACGCCGTTCTATGCCGACTCCGGCGGGCAGGTCGGCGACATCGGAATTCTGTACGACGACACGCATTCCAGCATCGTGGCGGAAGTAAACGGCTGTTACATGCCGGTGCAAGGCGTGCGCGCGCACAAAGTGAAAGCGCGACAGGCAATTCTCGTGGGCATGAAGGTTGATCCCGTGGTCCACAGTGAAGTGCGGGATTCGACCATGCGCAACCACACAGCCACGCATCTGCTGCACGCTGCGTTGCGCGAGACACTGGGCGAGCACGTTAAGCAGGCTGGATCGCTGGTTGATCCCGGCCATCTGCGCTTTGATTTTTCGCACTTTGCCGCGGTGGCAGACGAAGAATTGCAGGACATTGAAGACCTGATGAACAAGCACGTCCTGCGCAACACTCCCGTGGATACGATTGAGAATGTTCCTATCGACGTAGCGATCAATGAATACAAGGCCATGGCGCTGTTCGGAGAAAAATATGGCGAGCGCGTTCGTGTGGTGAAGATCGGCGATTTTTCCACCGAGCTCTGCGGTGGCACGCACACGCACGCCACCGGCGAAATTGGCCTGATCAAAATCATGAGTGAGGGCAGCGTCTCTTCCGGCGTGCGCCGTGTTGAAGCCATCAGCGGTGAAGGGTCCCTCAAGCATTTCCGGCTCGACCACAAGCTGGAAAACTTGGTGTCCTCGTTGATCCCGCAGACCAAATCTCACTCACCGGCCGAGGCCCTGCGCGGTGAACTCGATAAGAAAGATGCCGAGATCAAGAAGCTGCAAAAAGAGCTGGAGCAAATGCGGATGAAGTCCGCAGGCTCACAGGTGGCTTCCGTGGGTGAGAAGGCGCGCGATATCAAAGGCGTGAAAGTTGTAGCGCAGCGCGTTGACAATCTTGATCGCGGACAGATGCGTACACTCGTCGACAATATGCGCAACAAGCTTGGTTCCGGCGTCGTGGTGCTGGGCTCAGTGCAGGATGGCAAAGTCGCTCTGATCGTCGGCGTCACAGCCGACCTCACAGCGCGCGTCCAAGCAGGAAAAGTCATCAAGCCCGTCGCGGAAAAAGTTGGCGGCTCCGGCGGCGGACGCCCAGACATGGCCGAAGCTGGCGGCAAAGATCCCGCTCAGCTCGATGCCGCATTGAATGAAGCCTACGCGGCTGTAGAAGGATTGCTGAAATAGTTTTCTGTGATCGAGAGCGCAGCGACTTCGTTAAGCTTCATGGCGCGGCAGCACACTTTCAATACGCCGGTCTGGAATCAGCCAGATCAGCGCTGCGGCCACGTAAACTGCCTGTGACACCCACGGCGAGCGCAGCGCTGCGACGATTCCAATGAGATAAAGCGCCGGTGAGAGCTTGCCTTTCCAATCGCTACCGATTGCTTTTTTCAGGAGTGAACCCTCGCCTTGAGCGTGGATGATCGTCTGCTGGAGCAAATAGTATGCAATCGCGGCCATCAAGAGCACCACGCCGTAGAGCACGGTGGGCGCGGCGGTGAAATGGTTCTCCCCCATCCATCCCGTGGCAAACGGAAACAACGATAGCCAGAACAACAGGTGCAGATTGGCCCAGAGCATCGCGCCGGTCACCACAGAGCAGGCATGCAGCATGTGATGATGGTTGTTCCAGTAAATTCCGAGGAAGATGTAACTGAGAACGTAGGTGAGGAAAATCGGCAGGAGCGGCTGAAGCGCGGCCCAGTCGGAGCCGTGCGGCACCCTGAGCT
>JBAVLE010000126.1:0-4263 GCA_049688735.1 Candidatus Angelobacter sp.
CTTAAAAGGGCGGTGGATACATTGGCCGAAGGTAAGGTCGGCTTATCAATCTCTTCTCTATGCAAGAGTGAACAGCTTAATTTTTTCCCATCAGGTACTCTCTTTCCATCTGAGAAGCTCAGCACAGTATGGAGCTGTTCCGTCCCTTCAAACGGGAGTATTAAATATGTTCAGCCAAACTCTCCAGTTTGTGCACCAGATTTATCCAGGAAATGACACAATTACAGAATCTCGCTGTCCCCAATGCGGCGTGCAGATTGCGGCTGCGACTCAGGATAACTACCTGGTCATTGCAGAGGCAGCCGCTAAAATTGAGATTTGGGGTGATCGAAGGCAAGCAAACTGAAAAGGGAAAGACCGAGCGCAACAACCATCTTCTTGCCGTCGCCCAATCAAGCCACACATTCGAATACCACTGCCATCAAGGACCTGAACAAGAATTGCCGAAAGAGCTGGGAAACTTTCTTGATGGGTTAGCACCGAATGACGGTGCGGAATGCAAAGTGCTGGCCTGCAAAGGGCCGGAGTCTGCCGTGAAATGCCTGAAGAAGGCGATAAAATGAGCTTCTAGTTAGCTTTGTCGCGGCTAGGAATTCGTCAAATGCAGACCTAGGTGGCAGACCAGCACGCGCGACAGCGCAATTATGGTTTGGTGCGAGGCAGGGAAACATACCCGATGTATGCTACCAGGGCCTCAAGTTCGGTATCGGTAATAGAGACTGGTGGCATTCCACCTTGCTGCATGGCGTTGGTAGGATGGCGAAGCATCCTAGTCAGTACAGCTGGCGGAAGGCTTCCACCGGCCGCAGCCAGAGCAGCCGCAGCAGAGGTGCCCCCAGTGCCTTGCGCCCCATGACAACTTCCGCATCGGTGGGTCTCAAAGATCGCCCTCCCCTGGGTCTGCAATGCATTCGCGGGCACCTGGGGTGGCGTTACCACTACCGAAGCCGGTACAACTGCGGCTGCTCCGGGTTCTGTTGGAGACGCGGCTGTGGCGATAGCGGCAGGTGCGATTGCGGTTGCTGGTGTACTCAGGCTGCGGATATAGGTGACCAGGGCATTCATGCTCTCTTCATCTAGGTTCACTGGGGGCATCGCTCCGGCAAGCATCTTCGGATTTGGGTGTCGCAAGAGCTTGACCATCTCGGCCGGCTGCATCCGCTGTCCGGCACTGGCCAATCCCGGAGCCAGACGCGTACCGGCGCCAGTCGGTCCGTGGCAAGCGGCGCATCCGTGCGCATCGAAAATTGCTTTCCCTGGCTGTACGTGTGGGGTTCCCGGTTGCGTTGGTATTGCTTTCGATACAGCAACCTGCGCCTTAGACTCAGGCTGTTTAGCCGGCGGAGGCGGATTCGGTGCGGGTTCTTGACTCGGAGTGACTGCCGCCGCTGTCTGGGATGGCTGCGGACTCACAGTCTGCGCCTGTTTCGCGCCCGGTGCGGCTTTGCGGCTCCGGATGTAAGCCACAAGCGAAGTCAGGTCTTGATCGCTGGCGGTAATGGGCGGCATTCCGCCCGCCTGCATCCGCGCGGTGGGATGCTGCAAAAGGTTCGTGACTTGGGCAGCTGAAAGCTTGCCGCCAATCCCAAGTAGCGACGGTCCTTTCGGAGTGCCTACTCCTCCTTCACCGTGGCACGCAAAGCAGGCGCGGGTCTTAAAGATGTCTCGCCCGGCTGAGGTATCGGCGGACTGGACGGGCGTTGCGCTGCTCGTGACCGAAGTCGCAACTAGAGCAGGCGCACCGGGCTTTGCTTCGCCCGAAGGCGTCGGATTCTGCGCCGATGCTGGAGCAAAGGCGGAGGTGCCCGACGGAGGAGGATTCTGCGTCGGGACTGGAGCGGCCGCAGCGGTAACAGTTCCAGAAGTGCCCAACGCTCTCAGGTAAGAAGAAAGGGCCGTCATGCTCGTCACGTCCAGATTTACCGGCATCATTTTGCCTGCCCGCATCTTCGCGGTCGGGTTTCGCATAACTTCGATTAGTTGCGTGTCAGCAAACTTGGCTCCCACTTGTGTCAGAGCGGGTCCAATTGCGCCGCCCATCCCATTCTCGCCGTGGCAGCCATTGCACCCGTGCGAATCAAAAATGGTCTTGCCCTGCGCAGACAACGCGCTCAGTACGGCGGGGGCCACTGTAGCGGAATGAGAAGACGCCAGATAGGGCTCAAAAGGAGCATGGAAGAATTCGCTTTCCTCTTTTTCCTGTTGCGCGAGTTGGGTGGCCACGGAGGGATCGCGAGCATCATGGATGTGGCTGAGAATCCCTAGCCAAATCGCGCCCACCAAGACAATGAGAACAGCGCCGAGCGGAATAGGACGTCTCCAGGGACGCCGCTCAGGACCTCTATCCAGGAACGGCAGCAGGAAGAAGAGGATCAAAAGAACGGTAGGAATAATGATGATGCCAACCACGGTCCAGGGCCCTTCCCAATACTTCAGCCACTGGAACATGGGCAGGTAATACCACTCGGGACGGGGCAAATAATGGCTATCATTGGGATTGGCAACGGGACCAAGCTCTACAGGATGGAAGTGAGACAATACGCCTAGTACCGCAATCAAAACCAGCGCGAACGACATGTCCATCACAACTTGTTTGGGGTAGAACCTCTCGGTGGCCATGCGAGGTTTGACCGCGTCTTCGTTGACGGGCCCAGCCGCGCCCGCCCTGCGGAACATGAGTACGTGGGTCGCGATGAAGAGGAAGATCGTAGCTGGTATAAGGAAAACGTGGAGAACGTAGAAACGAGAGATGGTAAGGGTCCCCATGGCAGAGCCGCCACGCAATAACCGGCGAATACTTTCGCCGATCCAGGGTACCTGCCCGGCGATGTTTGTGCCGACAGATGTGGCGAAGTAGGCTTTTTGGTCCCAGGGCAGCAGGTATCCAGTAAAGGCCATTCCCAATATCAAAAGAGAAAGAACGCCGCCGGAAATCCAGAGCAGTTCGCGCTTTCCCTTGTAGGAGCCATAAAGGAAGGTCTGAAGGAAATGCAGAATCAGCACTACAATCATGGCGCTGGCCCCGTAAGCATGCAGGCTTCTCAGGAATGACCCGGCAGAGACTTCTTTCACCATGTAGGCCACGCTCACATGAGCGCTTTCGGCGGAAGGAACGTAGTAGAGCGTGAGGCAAATGCCGGTAATAATCTGCGAAATAAAGAGGAACAGGAGCCCCGATCCAAAGACATAGGCAAAACGAGCGCCGCCAGGGATGGGCTCATCCAGGGATTTGTGCAGGATTTCGTTCACTCCCGTGCGGCGGTCAAACCACTTCCATGCGCGACCTTGAGGGCGCGTCTGAAGGATTTCGTCTTGCGGTTCGTCTTTGGGCACGGAAGATTTCCTATACCGGTTAGCTGGTAACCTGGCGGTTGGGAGTGTTAGGACGGAAATACTGATAGCGGACCATCAACTTTCCATCTACAACTTTGGTTTCTAGCGCATCCATGCCACGAGGTGGAGGGCCGGAAACACAGGAACCATCGCGAGTAAACACGCCTCCATGACATGGGCACATGAACTTTTTTTCAGAGTCTCTCCAGGATGCGGCACATCCCAGGTGCGGGCAGATGGACGATAGCGCCGTAAGATTGCCATCCGCTTTGTTGTCGATGTAAACGATCTGCGTATTCACGATCTTTCGCCAACCATCGCGCTGAACCAGATCAAGACTGCGCCGCATGGGAGATTTCATGTTCGCAAATTCTGATACCGGACCGACCTCTGCCCAGTCGGAATCTCTGGTTTTCGCGGTGATGGGATAGAAAACGAAGCGCAGTACCGGGACGCCCAGCAGCAGCCCTACTCCGGAGGATCCCAGGACCAACAATACGCCAAGAAAAGAGCGGCGCGTCGATGTGCCGGAAGAGGGATGAATCTGCGAGTGACTTTCTTGTTCCACGTTTGTCCTCCAAAGCCAATGCTTTTGATCAGAAATTCAGCCACACCGCAATGTAAACAGTGTTGTTATCGGAGGCGTTGCGCCCAGCGCCGTCATAATTAGTAGTTCCGCCGTTGAACTTGGTATAGCCGGTGTACGCAACAGAAAGGTCGATGTTCTGCAAAGGCCAGAAAGCAAATTGCATCGTGTACCCACGGCTGTTCGGGCTTCCATTGCCGCTGCCGCTGACAGCATTCTGAGCGAAAAGCAGTGGATCGAGAGTTCCAGAGGTGTTGAATCCGCCCAGAGTTCCGGTATAGCGCCCGTGCCAGTGATAGGTTCCGTCAGCCTTGAAGGAATTGAGATGGTGCACGGTGGAAGTC
>JBAVLE010000127.1:0-17274 GCA_049688735.1 Candidatus Angelobacter sp.
TATTTCTTTTTGCTCTTCTTTTTTGCCTTTTTCTTGGTTGCCATGTTTCTATTCTCCCTTTCCATTTTCATGGATGTGCGGTCCTAAGTAAAAAACCGCAATTGATGAATGTATAGAGTGGTTGAAAATCGAAGTCAAGAAAAAAATTGATGTCATTTTAGATTGCAGGTCAGCGCAAGAGGACTAAAAAGTCATTTGAGAGTGGAGACGCATTCGCAAATTGGAAAAGATAAATTGAAGCGATGCGAAAACGCGTTGATGTTTAGCGGCTTGGAGCGATAGTAGAACAATTTCGATGACACGCAACTTCAGTCGGGGAAGAAAATCAGTGCAACGATAAAGATGGTGCGCCAGTACCTTGGTAACTAATTATTTTTTCTCCACGAAGTCATTTGCGGGCTGCTTTATCGGTCATACGATGAGCGAATGATGCTGGGTAACGAGTTTAAAAAGCCCAATACCGGCAATGGAATCCTGGAATGCGTGGGCCATCATGCCGGGCCGCAGGCTCTTCCGCAGGTGTGCGAGTATGCCGAAGAAAATTCCATAGATGCCGATCACAACCATCATTCGCGGGCCCTGATATCCGTGCGCCAGCCCAAAAACAATTCCAGAGGCCACGATTCCGACGATGGCATTGCGACTGAGCAGGCCAAACTGGCGCTGTAAATATCCGCGGAAGATAATTTCTTCAAACAAGCCGGCGCAGACGCTCAAGAGCACAAACAGTCCGGCTTCAAGATAGGTGTGGGGAGCCATTGGGCCCAGAAGCTTCACTGTATCATCGACTGATTTCTGCATGTTATGAAGATCGATGGTGCCCAGGGCAACGCGAACCCCGAAGAGAAGCAATAATGACGTAACCCAAAAGCCGACGGCGAGAGCAACGTCTAGCAAAAATGCTTCCATGGTTTCCCAGCGTCCACCAATCAGGTCACGCATGCGGACGCCGCATAGGCGAATGCCAAACCAGATCAGCAGGATGAGCACCAATTGCGTGATGAAGGTCCCACCGTAAAGCACAATTCGTGAACCTGAACCGTGGACCGCGCCAACCTTTGATGAACCCAGCAAAGAGTTGCCCAGGATCAACGCCGTGATCAGCACGGTATGCCATAGCGGGGCGATCAAAGCGGGCTTTGCTGGGGTGCTCGGGGTGGCGGGGGCGATAACCGGTTCAGAGATGGATGACGGAGCTTCAGGCGTGGATTGCGGATCAGTCGTCATAGGTTTTTGGAAGCGCGATGGCTCTGACGTTCATCTTATAATGAAGGGTTGGGATTCCTAAGGAGAGATTTATGGAAGATGTTGTGATTATCAGCGGGGTGCGCACGCCGATCGGAAAATTTCAGGGAGCGCTGGAGCCGTTGTCCGCGCCGCAGCTGGGCGCAATCGCGGTGCGCGAGGCGGTGAAGCGGGCCAAGGTTGATCCGCCGCAGGTGGACGAATGCATCATGGGACTGGTGGTAGCTGCGGGTCTGGGACAGAATCCCGCGAGACAAGCAGCGCTGGGCGGCGGATTGGCGAATACGGTGGGAGCCATGACCATCAACAAGGTTTGTGGCTCGGGATTGAAAGCCGTTGCGCTGGCGACGCAGGCTATCCAGACCGGAAATGCTGAGATCGTGGTGGCGGGCGGCATGGAATCCATGACGAACGCACCGTACCTGTTGCCGCAGGCTCGCAAAGGCTACCGGCTGGGAAATTCGCAGATTATTGATTCCGTAGTGAATGACGGCCTATGGGATGTTTACAACAATTACCACATGGGCATGACGGGCGAGAACGTGGCGCAGAAATATGGCGTTACGCGCGAACAGCAGGACGAATACGCCGTGAGTTCGCACCAGAAGGCGGTGCAGGCATGGAAAGAATGCCGCTTCAAGAGCCAGGTTGTCCCGGTGGAGCTGCCGGCGAAGAAGAAGGGCGCAGCGCCGGTGATCTTTGATAAAGACGAAGGCCCGCGCGAGGACACTACCGCAGCGACGCTGGGCAATCTAAAGCCTGTATTCAAGAAAGACGGAACGGTCACGGCCGGAAATGCTTCCACGATGAATGATGGCGCAGCGGCAGTGGTAGTGACGTCAGCTTCACGAGCAAAGCAACTGGGCGCGCAGCCGATGGTCCGCGTGGTGGCGCAGGCGACAAGCGGCATTGCTCCGGAGTGGGTGATGATGGCGCCTGTGGATGGCATTCGCAAAATCTGGGCCAAAACGGGATGGAAGCCCGAAGAAGTTGATCTGTATGAGATCAATGAGGCGTTTGCGGTGCAGTCCGTGGCCGTGATCAAAGAGTTGGGTATCGATCCGGCAAAGGTCAACGTAAATGGCGGCGCTGTAGCGTTGGGACATCCGATAGGTGCAAGCGGAACCCGTGTGTTGGTGACGCTGATCTATGAGTTGATTCGTCGCAACGGAAAGCGCGGTATTGCCGCGTTGTGCCTGGGTGGAGGGAATTCTGTGGCGATGGCGGTGGAACGGGTTTAACCACAAAGAAATACCAAGAAGATTTGGCCGCGAATCAACGCGAAGGAAGACGAATCAGCATTGATTCAGAAAAGCGTTGGTTTGTGGCTTTGTGTTTTCGACAGCTTGTTTGGGCGATAGGGATCTCTCCCCTTCGACTGCGCTCAGGGTCGAGATTTCAGGAAAAAGGATTACTTGTCTTCGGGCCCGTCAATCACAATCTTTCTCAAGCCCCGGTAGAGCGCCTGCACCTCTTCATAAATATTCGATATGCCTTCAGTGAAGCGAGTGACGCTGCCGGAATCGAGATCGGCCGTGACGTTGTGGGCCAGTTTGCGGAGCATGTGCATGCGCTCGGCTTCTAGCTGGGGCAGCACTTCAAAAGGGTCGCCACCGGAAGAATTCAGGTCGACCCACTGCACCACGGACCACGCCGTCTGGCGGAGATGTTCCACCGCGTCGTGAAACTGGGCGATAACCCGCGGATCTACCTTATCAATCACCAGCCCCTGTTCGACATGATTAAGTTCTTCAATCGTGCGGGTAACCTGAGAAGACATCTGGCTGGACATTTTGCCGGAACCTCCGCGTGAGTTTGGTTGAACGGTATTGATGGAAGGCGGCCAGGAAGGCAGGGGATCTTCAGGCGCGAGTTTTCGTGGATCGTCGGTGCTCAAGTCGAGCGATCCGGAAAGAAGGCTCAGGATATGTTCAAGCTTACTCTGGTCCTCTCTGCCCAACTGTGTAAAGACCAGGCCAAGCCCAACGGCATGGTTTGAAGTCTTGACCTGCGCACGGCCGCGCACAACGCGGTCACGCACGCGCAACATGAAGAGAATTTCGCTGCCTACAGGAAGCGTTGATACGGTCTCAACGTAGCAGCCGGTCAGGCTCAGGTCACTTAAATTGCCAAAGACCGGTGGGGCAGTTTCACTGCGGCGCATCTCAATGCCGCCGGTGCAGTGGAAACGCTGCTGGGCCCGTCTGGTTCCTGTGGGTTCTGGCATAGGTCTCCTTGCTTGTTGCGCTGCCGGGGCCGCGCCTGCAAAACCGGCGAAGCTTGAAGCTGACTGTGTTGTCTGGATTGCCGAGGCTTTAAGTTTTGCGCCAAAGAGTTTTTTATCGGGTTCAACTACCTGTATACCGATCTGCCTTGACTTGGCCGCGTCACGTCCAACCCATACTACCTTGCAGCGCGCTTTCTGGTTTTCATGTTGGAGGGAAATAACTTCGCCTTCGCGTACGCAATCGATCCCGATAAGCCGCGCCCCTACTGAGCTGGCATTGACCGTGCGAGCATGTTGGACGAACGGTTTACCATAAACATCCATGCCCCACACTTTTACGTCGAGGCTGATATCAACGCGAGGCTCAAGATAGCGCGTCATAAAAACACCGGTGAGAATGGCTTGATGGTACTTTCAAAACGGTGCAGATTCAATGGAAACATGCACTTAGGTAACCTCAGAGGTCAGCGGTCCATGGTGTCGACTGGTGCCGTTCAAGGCTGTAAAATTCTGCAATTCGCCACGCTCTTGCTAGAATGCTTTGCCAGCCCAGGAGATCGCCCGCCAGCATGCTCTTCAAGACCCAAAGTGCCGCAGTCTTTGGAATCGACGCCAACATTATCGAGGTTGAAGTCGATATTAGCCCGACCCGCAGCCAGGAAGAGAATTTCCAGACTGTTGGCCTGCCCGATGCCGCAGTGCGGGAGAGCCGGCAGCGTATCCGCGCGGCGCTGAGGAATTGCGGCTTCGAAGTTCCGATCACGCAGATCACCATCAACCTTGCGCCCGCGGACGTCAAGAAAGAAGGCTCAGGCTTTGACCTGCCAATGGCCATGGGAATTCTGGGTGCTTATGGCGGCCTGATCAAGAAAGAGCTGCCGGAATACGTAATGGTGGGCGAACTATCACTCGATGGTGGCATTCGCGGCGTGCGGGGAGCTTTGCCGATTGCCATCGCGGCGCGCGCCAAGAAGATTGCCAATCTGATTGTGCCGGAAGTGAACGCCCGCGAAGCTGCCGTGGTGAGCGGCGTGAATGTTTATCCGGTGAAGTCTTTGATGGATGTGGTCAATCTGCTGAACAGCGGCAACGGGATTTTGCCGCTGCAGGTGGATACGTCGCAAATGCTAATTGAGACCGACCACAACGGCGCGGCGGACTTTAAGGAAGTGCGCGGGCAGTTTACGGCCAAGCGCGCGCTGGAAATTGCCTGCGCCGGTGGACACAACATTCTGATGATCGGCCCGCCCGGCTCCGGCAAGACGATGCTTGCCAAACGCGTTTCAAGTATTCTGCCGCCGCTTACGTTTGAAGAAGCGCTGGAAACAACCAAAATCCACAGCGTGGCCGGCGTGCTGGATGCCGCGTCCGGGCTGGTAAGCGTGCGGCCGTTCCGCTCGCCACACCATACGATTTCTGACGCGGGGCTGATCGGCGGAGGAATCATTCCACGTCCCGGCGAAGTTTCTCTTTCGCATAACGGCGTTTTATTTCTGGACGAGTTGCCGGAGTTTCCGCGCAACGTGCTGGAAGTAATGCGGCAGCCGCTGGAAGACGGCAATGTGACCATTGCGCGCGCTTCGATGTCGCTTACTTTTCCAGCGCGCTTCATGCTTGCCGCCGCCATGAACCCGTGTCCGTGCGGCTACCATGGATCAGGCCAGAGAGAGTGCCCGTGCTCGCCGACGATGATTCAGCGCTATGTGTCCAAGATTTCAGGGCCGCTGATGGATCGCATCGATATTCACATTGACGTGCCGGCGGTAAATTACAAAGAACTGCGCGGGTCTGACAGCAAGGCGGAAAGCTCTGCCCAGATTCGTGAACGCGTGGTGCGCGCACGCGATGTCCAACTCAATCGCTTTGCCGCCGCCGGTGAACGCAACTACTCCAACGCGCAGATGAGCTCACGCCAGATCCGCGCCTATTGCGATCTGGGCACTGACAGTGAACGTATGCTGGAACGCGCCATGCAACAGCAAGGCCTGAGCGCCCGCGCGCATGACCGAATATTAAAGGTCGCTCGCACGATTGCGGACATGGAAGCGAGCCCGCAGATTGAGAGCAAGCACATCGCGGAGGCAATCCAGTACAGGACGCTAGATAGGACGTACTGGGCGTAGATTCGTGGATTGCCAAAATCGCCGGAATTGCCAAAATTGGAAACCAATACCTTTGAAACACAGACGAATGGAGTAAGCGGAGAGAGACAATCAATTCCGGTGTAATCTTCTTAAATGAAGCGATTCATATTCCTTCTGCTTTCCTGCTCTACATTTGTTTTTGCTCAGGTCCCTACCGATATTGAAATTCTTGATCGAACTGTCACGCTCGATAGCATCAAACTCCATGCTAGCCTCACCAAACCTCGGGCGCCGGGACGTTATCCAGCCGTGCTGGTGATCTCCGGTCTAGGATGCTATCCGCTGCCGAGTCCGAACCACGATGAGCCGTTCAATCATTTCCGCTACGGACTTTCACAGCGCGGCTTTGTGACTATGTGGGTGGAGAAGAATGGAGAAGGATCGAGTCAAGGCCCGGCATGCGACAGCGCGCAGTCCGATCTTCCATTCGCTGCCAGCCGTTCAATTGCCGGATTGAAAGCCCTAGCCACCTATGATTTTGTTGACCGCGACAACATCTTTATCTTTGCTCACAGTATCGGCCCGCTGGAAGGTGTCCTGGTGGCGGGAAAATTTCCGGTCCGGGCATTTATTGCTTCCGAAACAATCGGCAAGAGCTGGTTCGAATATCAACTGGAAAATACACGTCGCCAACTGCTGCTGGTGGGCCGTCCTTACGATGTAGTTGAAAAAGCTGCTCGCACAGTGGCGCGCTGCCAATATCATTTTTTGATAGAAAAACAGACGCCGGAGCAGGTGGTCAAACATGATCCGGAGTGCAAGGACTCAGTGCGCACTTTCGGCGTCTCTGCGAGTTACCTGCAGCAGATTGCCGACCTGGATTTGGCGGCGGAGTGGAAGAAAATAGATGTTCCTGTGCTGGTAACGTGGGGAACGTCGGACGCATTGACGTCGGCTGAGGAAAGCCACTACCTGACGGATATGATCAACAGTTTTCACCCGCATCGCGCGACGTATGAGGAGCTCAAAAACATGGGACACGGGCTGGACCTCTGGCCTTCACAAAAAGCATTTCTGGAGTCACTGGGAAAGAAACAGGATGCGCCGTTTGATACGGAGTTTTTGCAGAGAGTAGCGGATTGGCTGAAACAGAATCTTGGGAAATCAGCAGTCGGGGCAGATTGAGAGTAAGCACATTGCGACGGCAATCCAGTACAGAACGCTGGATAGGACCTATTGAGTGTAGGTATCGCCGAAATCGCCAAGATCGCACGTCATCGCCGTAATCGGGAAACCAAATCTTACCCACGGTAGTTGGACCACGCGCCGTAAGGCGCACCGGCAGCTTAGCCCACGGCATCGCCGTGGGTAATGCGGGAATGGAATTGTGAGCGCCGTAGGTGCGGCACAGGCTAGTCAAAAACATATTTCGGGTCGTAGGGCACGCCGTGTTTCTCTAAAAGAGCAATCAATTCTGATTTGTAATCCATCTTCTTGTGATGGGAATCCTGTGTGCGGATGTAACGAACCACGGCATTCTTGTTGGACGCGCTGACGCTGAAGGCAGCAAAGCCGCGTTGCCAGGCGAAGCTCTTCCCCATCCATCGGGATGAACTGGTTTTGATTTCCTGAACAGCATCCGACAATGGCCACGTTGGCGGCAGTTGAATCAACAAATGAGCATGGTCGTCCATCCCGCCGATCTCGTGCGGCAAGATCTCTTCTTTGCTGCAAACGCCGGCCATAAAGGCCCAGACTTTTATCCGGTGGTCCAGAGGAATAAGCCTGCGACGCTCCTTGGTGCTGAACACAACATGAACAAGATTTTGTACGTACGTGTGGGACATGTTTTGTGCCCTTTCTTAAAGTCTGTGTCGCACCTACGGCGCTCTGAGATCTTAATACGCTTACCCACGGCGTTGCCGTGGGCTAACCTGCGGGCGCGCCTCCGGCGCTTGGTTTATAGAGCGAGATAATTCCACGCCGTGCAGGACTTAAGCGCACAGAGCAACGCTGGTAAAATAAATGCTTCATTCTCCACGAAAGGAAACACCAGCCATGTCTTCACAGATGACTCCCGATCAAGCCAGATTTTTGCTCGCACTCACTTTGCCCATCATCAAAACGGAACATGAAACCACCAAGCGGGTGATTGAAGCCATTCCGCTGGATAAGGGCGATTATCGTCCCGAGCCGGTGGCCAAGAGCGCGTTGGAGCTGGCATGGCACATTGTGGCGGCGGAAGATCGCTTCCACAAGGCCATCTCTACGGCGAAATTTGATTTCACGCCCAACACTCGGCCGGACTCCATTAACAACTCTGCCAAGATTGCCGCCTGGTTTGATGAGACGTTCAACGCTAATATGAAGCAGATTGAGGGCCTGAGCGGTGAGCAATTGACAAAATCTATTGATTTTCGTGGCATGTTTCAGATGCCGGCGGTCAGCTTTCTACAGCTCTCGCAGAACCACACCATCCACCATCGCGGACAGCTTTCAACTTACCTGAGGCCCATGGGTGGCAAAGTGCCTTCGATTTATGGCGAAAGTTATGACGCGGCGCAGGCGCGGGCGGCAAAGGAAGGGAAAGCAAGCTAGACGGAATTTTGCTTGACTTTCGCCTAGCCGAATGCTAAAGTAAAGCTCTTGTTTTCAATGTTTTACCTCCTCGCAGACGGTTTCACGGAGGCATTGAAAAGTAAAGGGCAGAAACGACGGATTGAAAGCCATGCGGAAGCCGATTCAGGCGGAAAAATGGCTGCAACAGGCTTTTGACAGTCCTTTCGAATGGCACTTGGGCCTTTGTTGTCAATGAAACGCTTACCCCCGGGTGGGGTCTGGCTGAGAGTACATTGGCAGAGGGACGCAAGAAATCAGTTGATCTGGTGATCCGGTGATCGGAACGATCCAAAGTCTCACGGCTAATCAAGAGAGATCACACTGATCGGAAAGCAGCCAAGCGAGGAATTCATGTTGAAACGAAGATCAGTTTTTGCTGTCCTGTTCTGCTGCATTGGAACGGTAATGGCAGCGCAAACCGGAGAGCGAGTGAACCAGCAAGTTGACCACAGAAAAGATCTTGCCGCCGCCGTGGCGAGGATGGCGCGCGTGGGCAGCGCGGTGGCTCCGCGCTTCTCTCCTGACGGTAAGTGGGTGAGCTTTATCTCCAACATGAGCGGCTCGCCGCAGGTGTGGATTGTGCCTACAGAAGGCGGGTATCCGCGCATGGTCACCAACGGCGACGATCCGGTGACGGAGCAGCAGTGGTCTCCGGCGAGCGACTGGATTGCGGTGGGGATTGCTCCAGGCGGCGGCTTGAACACACAAATTTATGTGGTGAAGCCCGACGGCACCGGCATGAAGCTGCTCACGCAGGGTGGACAGGACAACAACGGCTTTGATGCCTGGACGCACGACGGGAAACGGATTGCAATTGATTCCAGCCGCAACGACCCTGCTTCGCGCGACAGCTTTATGGTGGACGTGGCATCGGGTGAGACGAAGTTGGTGGCAAAGAACCCGGGGGTTGGCGGGATTGAGGGGATTTCCCATGATGGCAGCCGGGCGCTGCTGAGCCGCCTGAAGAATCGGGGAGATAACAATCTCTACTTACTGGACCTTGCCAGCGGCAAAGACACGCTGATTACGAAGCATGATGGCGTAGCGACTTTCTTTGGCGAGATAGCGCCGGACGGCAAGGCCGCCTACGTCGGCACCAACAAAGATCGTGACCTGATGGCTTTTGGCCTGATCAAATTAGCCGCTGATGGTTCGCCGGGAGACATTGAGATTCTGGCGACGCGTCCTGACGGTGAACTGGACGGCATGCGGCTCAATGAGCAGGGCACCATGGCTGCACTGCTGTGGAACGTAAAGGGCAAGAATGAGATTTCGCTTTACGATCTGGCTCAGAACAAGAACACGCCGGTGCGACAGCTACCCGGAGAATTGGCCGGCGGACTTGCTTTTTCGAAAGACGGGTCGAAGCTGGCTATGAATGTTGGCGGAGCTGCTCAGCCTACCGACGTCTGGATTATGGACGTAAAGACCCAGCAGTTCAGGCAGCTGACTTTCAGTCCTCATGCCGGCGTGGACCTTGCATCTCTGGTCAGGCCGGAACTGGTGACGTTCAAGTCATTTGATGGATTGGAACTGAGTGGATGGCTGTATCGACCGAAGAACCAGAGCGCGCCGGGCGCATACGTTGTGAGTTTCCATGGCGGCCCGGAAGGGCAGGAGCGCGCGCCGTTTCGCGGTGATTATCAGGCTCTGCTGGGGCAGGGAATCGGGGTGTTTGCGCCTAACGTGCGCGGATCCTCCGGCTTTGGCAAGAAATTTGTGAACCTGGATAACGGCGAACTTCGAGTCAACGGCGTGAAAGACATCAAGGCATGCGTCGATTATCTGGTGAACAATCATCTTGCAGATCCCAAGCGAATTGGCATTACCGGCGGTTCGTACGGCGGCTACATGACGATGGCTGGCCTTACGGAATACCCTGATTTGTTTGCCGCAGGCGTGGACCTGTTCGGTATCGTGAACTTCATCACGTTTTTCCAGCACACACAACCTTGGATGGCAGCGATTTCCAAAGTCGAGTACGGCGATCCGGATACACAGAAAGAGATGCTGGACAAACTGTCACCGATTTATAAGCTTGATCGCATTAAGGCCGCGACCATGGTGCAGCACGGCGCGAATGACACCAACGTGCCGGTGATTGAAGCGGAACAAATTGTGAAGACGCTGAAAGATCGCGGCGTGCCGGTGGAGTACATCCTCTTTCCCGACGAAGGCCACGGCTGGCGCAAGGTGCCTAACCGCATTAAGTCAACCGTGGAGATGGTGCGGTTTTTCAGTGAGCATTTGGGAGTGTCGCCGTCGGCGCCGTGATCGGAAGAGCAAACCCACCACGGAGGCACGGAGAGTGCGAGGAATGGTTTTTATGGAGTTATAAATGAGACGAAGTTCAGCACTGTTTATCTGCGCATTATCAGTTTGCTATTGTGGTTTTCAGGGTACGACATTGGCGCAACCCAAGTCGCAGAAAGCTCCGGCAAAAGCCTCGGCCCCACTGCAGACATTTGTTGGCATAATTACCGATGGCCAGTGTGCAATGAAGGGATCGCACAAAGAAGTGATGGCCAAGGCGAAGGTGAATACGCGAGCCAATTGCGTGAGAGGATGCGCCAGAAGATATGGATACGTTCTTTATGTCCCGTCCGCTAAAAAAATCTACAAGCTCAGTGACCAGGAGCGGCCTGCGGAACTAGCCGCGAAAAAAGTGAGAATCAAAGGAGCGCTGAACCAGGCTACCCAGACCATTTATGTGAGCACTATTGAGCCGGTGCTTTAAAAATGGGTCTGAAGCTGGGGGTATGCGTGCCATAGCGGACCCAAATCGGAAACTGCCGTAAATGGTTAATTTTAAACAGTTTTTGTTCGCGATCAGTGTATCCGATATTCATAAGGTGGTGAATTTTTGCTCTCGGCGATCCGTCAAAGCTGTTGCCAAGGCCGAGATTGGAACATTCTAAGGTATTGACAGTCGAGATTACCGTGGGACAATAGGGCGTTCCTTTTTGGTATCGGCAAGGAAGAGATGCCGGTAATATAGCCTGCAACTGGCCGCGGGCTCTATAGTTTCCTTAAATCTAAGCTTTGTCTTAAGAGACATATGGCGCAACTCATTCCACAGGAACGGGGGCGTAGAAGCTCTCGTGTTCTTGTTTCGTTAGCGTTAGCGGTTTCCGGCCAGAAGAGTGACGGTTCACACGTGAGTGGGGCCGCGGAAACTATTCTTGTGAACCGACACGGCGCCAAGATCCGATCAGCCGTCCCACTGGAACCCAAAATGGAAGTTCGCGTGGCCATGCTTGCTCCTTATAAGTGGCGGGTTGGCCAGGTGGTTTGGGCGGACTCCGGCGAGCGCGAATACGGGATTGAACTTTATCGCCCGGAAAATTTCTGGGGAATTTATTTTCCTCCGGAAGACTGGGAGCTGGGCGTGCCCGCTGTTACTGTAGCCAGCGCAGTCACAGTCAGCGGAGCGAACCATGCGCGAGTTGCCACGCAGCCTGAAACATCTGAGGCATCTGACTCGTCACCGGAAACGCAGGCATTGCAAATTCCGGAAGGCGGGACTATTGCCATTCTTCGCGGGCTTGCCAGCAATGGCCTTCCATTTCAGGAACGCGACCTGATTCTGCCTGTCGGTGAACGCGATGCCACCATGCTGATTGGGCCGATGGTAGGCCTGGGATCGAAATTGCAAGTGATTTTCAGCAAAAATTGTGTAGAAGACGCTGTGGTTACGGCTACGTCACACAGCCGCGAGTACGATCGCTGGCGGATCTGGCTGAATTTTTCTCGAGTGCTGTTGGTTGCCAAGAGCTAAGCTTCAATTTTGTCGCTACGCTCCAGACCGCTTGAGCAGTATGGATTTCTTTTTGATCATTCAGCCCTGATGCGGGCGGCTCGGCGCGTGGTCGGCCTCGTCGAATGTTTTCCACTCGGCTGCAAACTGCTTTAACAGCACGGATTTTCTTTTGATCCTTCTACCCTGAGGCAGACGGCTCGTCGACAGCTTTTCTTCGTATATACTCTGCGATTACTTTTCCAGGAGCTTTTGGATGAAACGTTCTTTTCTCTTCTTTGTGTTGATGATCTTTGTGGTGACGATCGCCTTTCTAGCTGCATTTGCACAGCAGCCGTCGCCAACGCCTACGCCCAAAACGGTTTACATTCGGGCGGGACATCTCTTTGACGGTACAGGCGATAAAACTCGCGACAACATGGTGATCGTGGTGAGTGGCGACCGGATTCGAAGCGTTTCGCCAGCGGGCGCAGTTTCTATTCCTGCGGGCACAACCGTTGTCGATCTCTCGCACGCCACCGTGCTTCCGGGATTGATTGATTGCCATACGCATCTTGGCGCGCGGGCCGATCGCTATGATGAAATTTACAATTTCAAGGACACGCCGTTCCAAAGCGCCTTTGCCGCGGTGGTTCATGCACGCAAGACGCTGGAAGCAGGCTTTACCAGCGTGCGCGATGTTGGCTCGCTGCCGTTTCTGGCCGTTGATCTCCGCAATTCCATCAATGAAGGCCTGGTTCCCGGACCGCGCATCGTGGCCAGCGGTCCTGCCATTTCCATTACCGGCGGGCATGGCGACTTGAATAACTTTTCTCCACAAACGCGCGTGAGCATGTTTCCTGAAGAGCGCGACTTTCAGATTGCTGACGGCGTTGACCAGATCCGTCATGTGGTACGGTCTCAGGTAAAGTACGGCGTTGATGTGATCAAGATTTTGGCGACCGGCGGAGTACTCTCAAAAGGCGACAGTCCGGGCGCGCCACAGTTTACCTTTGAAGAGCTGAAAGCTGCAGCGGAAGAGGCGCACATGGCAGGCCGCAAAATCGCCGCGCACGCGCATGGCACGCAGGGAATCAAGAATGCGATCCTTGCCGGCATTGATTCTATCGAGCATGCCAGCCTGATTGATGACGAGGGGATTCGTTTGGCAAAGGAACATGGCACATACCTGGTGATGGACATCTATAACGACGATTACATTCTGGGCAAAGCCGTTGAATTTGGATTGCCGAAAGAAAATGTCGAGAAAGAGAAAATGGTCGGCAAGTTACAGCGGGAAAACTTTGAGCGCGCGGTAAAAGCCGGAGCCAAGATGGCTTTTGGCACCGATGCAGGCGTCTATCCGCACGGCGACAACGCAAAGCAATTTTTCTACATGGTGAAATTTGGGATGACTCCCGCCCAAGCCATCCGCGCAGCCACTAGCAGCGCTGCTGATCTCATTGGGCGGGCCAAGGACGTGGGCACGCTGGAAGCAGGCAAATTCGCTGATGTAATTGCTGTGTCCGACGATCCTTTGCAAAATGTGCGCGCTTTAGAGAACGTAGGTTTTGTGATGAAAGGCGGAGTCGTGGTGAAGGACGGAATCACAGGACGGCGGTAGTTGGTGGTTGGTACTTGGTATTAAGAACGAAGCAGTTCCGGTCGTGCGATGCGGTTGTGATCTTGTGAATGGAGCCGCGGTATCGTTGTGACGGCTTTCAGGATGAGCAAACCAATTTTGGCGGATCAGTCGCGGGCTTGCGGCTAAATACTAAATACTAAGTACTAAGTACTAAGTACTAAGTACTGTATTGGTATTAGGTTTGTGTCGAAGAGCGAGGCAATTCCGGAGCATCGCTGAGAGTTGCGAACTTACGGCTAAATACCAATACTAAATACTGCTTTAGGAGGTCGCAATGTCATTCAAACCAGTTCTCATAACTCTGTTCTCCGTCACGCTGCTGGGCGCGGTCCAGCAAACGCCAAACTCATCTTCGCAGGCGTCCAGCTCGCAAGCGGCTGCCGCTAACGCCGCGGAAAATGCGCAGGTCCGTCAACTTTCGAACACTCGCGGCAATGATGCTCAGGCACAGCGCGATGACATAAAGAAAATGCGGGCAATAGTGGCACAGATGGAAACCAATCTGGCATTCGTCGATACTACGCAGTCACCGCTGAAACACCAGTTCCAGCTCGATATCGACATGTGGAATGTTCTGATCACCCAAATGGAACGCCGATCGTATTCCAATTCGCGCTGAGCCTTGACAGGATTCCCCAACCAAGATTGCGCGATTGGGCATTTTGTTGTCTACAAAAGTACATGTGTCGGCAGTACCGTTGAACTTTATCCGCAGAGTGACGAATATCTAATGAGCCAAAACTGACAAGCAGACGACGGAAATAACTTTATGGAACTCCCCATGTCCCAAGTTGATCAAGGCCCAACCGCCCGACGCTGGTCGCGGCATAAAATTGACGTTCGTCTGAAAGTTTCATTTCCCAATGATGGGAAGAATGACTCCGCCTTTGGACGGGCCAACAGCCTGAGCCGCGGCGGTATTGGCGCTTACATTCCGTGCTCCATCCCTGTGGGTACGTCCGTACGGCTGGAGCTGACATTTCCTTATTCGTCAACTGAAGCCAAGCTGGATGCGGTCATCCGCACGTGTGAGGGCTTTCGCTACGGGCTGGAGTTTACGCGTGTTAGCGACGCCATGCAGGAGATGATCGTAAAAAACTGCAACGGCACAGAGCTGCTCCAGTAGCGCTTGTGTAAAATGCCAGGGCGGAGATCCCCTCGCATGTTCAAGCGCTTTGCCATTACTCTATTTTTCCTGCTGCTCATTTCATCCACGGGCTTTGCACAATCGCCTTTGACAAATGCGGCGCCGCCCGAGATGCGCGTCTCGATCCAACCAAAGATCCGCGCGATTACGGCATTTATAAAGTTGAATCGCGCCACATATCAAGCGCAAGTGGCTGAAGCGTTGAAGATGCTGCGCGCGGCCAAGGACACCTTTACCCAAGCCGGTTATGAAGTTGAAACCCTGCGCATCACCACGCAGCCATTTCCCGAATATACGCAGGGATTGACGCCGGAGCAGGCGCTTGAATTTTTTAAGACCTATGACAAGCTGGCGCAGCAGGAAGGATTCACGCCGGACATTGGCTCGGCCATGAGCAAGGACACGGATGATCCTAAAGAAGCCGAGTTGCTGGCGCGGATCCTGGCTGAAACCCAGAACATCAACGGCTTCGTGGCTGTGGCTGATGAAAGTGGCATTCATTGGAATGGCGTTCACGCTGCCGCGCAGGTCATCAAATATCTGGAAGAGCACACGGAGCACAGCGAAGGCAATTTTCATTTTGCTGCGGGAGCGTTTCCGCCGGCGGTCGCGCCATTTTTTCCTGTGTCCTATACGTCTGACGCGGGACACGGCTTCGCCATTGGTTTGGAATCGGCCAACATCGTGCAGCAGGTGTTTGCGAACGCCAGCGGCGATCTGAACGCAACGGGCGATCAATTAACTGCTGCATTGAGTTCTGAAGCAAAGAAGGTAGAAGAGATTGCTCACCGCGTATCGACCAGCACCAGTTGGAAATATCAAGGAATTGACCTAACGCCGGTTCCGCTCAAAGAAATTTCCATCGGCGGGGCCATGGAATCCTTGCTGCATGGAGAGATTGGCTCGCCGGGAAGTTTGAGCGTGGCTTACACCATCACCACAGCGGTGAAGAAAGTGCCTGTTCAGCAGGTCGGTTACAGCGGACTGATGCTGCCGGTAATGGAGGATTCTGTCCTGGCCAAACGATGGGAAGCAGGCACGGTCAGCCGCGATTCGCTCATGTCGTACTCTTCTGTCTGCAGCACCGGGCTGGACGCTGTCCCTCTTCCGGGCGATATTTCACTGCATGAACTGGAAAGCATTATCGGTGATATGGCCAGCCTGGCGGTGAAGTGGCACAAACCGCTATCGGCTCGGCTATTGCCGGTTGCCGGTAAGAAAGTGGGCGACATGACAGAGTTCAGCAGCCCTTACCTGGTTAACATCCATATTCGTTAAGGAGTTGTATGGCTCTGGAGATGAAACAGGAGTGTGAAAAATGCCATCAGCCCCTGGCGGCAAATGAGCTAGCGATGATCTGCTCCTATGAATGTACTTTTTGCGAGAAATGCGCGGCCGAGATGAAGAGCGTCTGTCCCAATTGTGGTGGGGAGTTGGTGCGCCGCCCGCAACGGCGTAAGTAAAGATTAGTAACCCTTGTGTTATTGGGCAGGCGGTTCATCAAAATCACCGGCCCTGAAAAGCAGGCCTATCCAAAGATTCCTGATTGCAGCCATTGACAAGGCTTTCGTGAAGGTCTAAGGTTTTCGTCACCCGTTGCAACTCCCCCTGGAGGTTTTCTACCGCCATGCATACGACCCTTACTGAAAAGAATTCATTTGTACGTAGCGCCCTTGTGGTGCTGGTTTCAGTCGTGCTGCTCACACCCGCGTTGGCCCTGGCTCAGACGCATCCGCTCTTTAACCTGCAATCGACTACGCAGTCGCCGTTCCCCAGCGACCGATTTACCGCGTTTGATTCGCAGCAGCTTACGGGCTTGCGCGTGAACGTCCCGCTTCCCAATTGCGCCACTAATCCTTCAGACTGCGCCGATCTGACGCTGCTGAATCAATTGGACGGCTTCAACCTTCAGCCGCGCCTCTCCATACCGTTTGACGGTGCGATTGATGTGAGCACGGTGAACAGCAACACGGTGTTCCTGTTGCAATTACCGGGAAGAGGTTTGGTTGAGGCTGACGGTGACATCTCCAATCCGCATGTGATTGGGATCAATCAGATCGTATGGGATCCGGCCAGCTTGACGTTGTTTGCTGAATCAAATGACCATTTGGACGAAGATTCGAACTATCTTCTGATAGTGACCAATGGCGTGCATGATGCCAGCGGAAACCCGATTGCCACAAGCTCAGCTTTCGCCCAGTTTATCCATGGCGATGGCGGCGTTGACGGCAAAAATGCCGATCGCCTGCTGAAGGGCTATCAGTCGGCTTTGAAGCATTCCCTTGATAACGATGTGCTCAAGAACATTGGCATCTCGCACGGGAACGTCGCAGCTGCCAGCATCTTTACCACTGAAAGCGCAACAGCCACGCTGCGCAGCATCCGCGAGCAGATCAAAAGCGCCGTGCCGCCAGCTGTCGACTTTAAGCTGGGCAGCAACGGAGAAACGACCGTTTTTCCATTTAATACGGTCACCAGCATAACGTTTAACGAGCAGCTCTCGTCGAGTCATCCTACCGCCCTGACGACCAACGGCCTTGCGGGGCCGTTCACGGCTCTACATGCCGTTAC
>JBAVLE010000128.1:0-7001 GCA_049688735.1 Candidatus Angelobacter sp.
CTTTTCCCACAGATCGTCCACCTCTTGCTGCGATTCACAGTTCACCACGAAAGAAATCGCTGGCGTGAATTTGTACTGCGGCCCGCCATTCAACGCGACAAAGTCCTGGCCGTTTAGCTGAAACGCCGCGGTCATTACGCTTCCCTTCGGTCCCGGGCCCGCATCGCCGTAGCGCGCCATGCTCACAACTTTGGAATTCCTGAAGATAGAAACATAAAAATTTACAGCTTCTTCAGCCTGTCCGTCGTACCACAAGAATGGAGTGATTTTTTGCACCAGAATCTCCTTGGATGAATGATTCTATTGTTGCAAAATTGCATTCGGTTTGCCGGAACTGCCGTCTAACAGAGACAATGTTTGCCATGCGCTTAAAGCTCATCCGCCAGGCCCTGGCCTGCGCCTGCCTGCTTTTCCTGTTCGCCTCCACCCTGCATTCAGACACGCGTCCGCTGCCGGAAGATCTGGGCGCGGTCCATCTGGCCCAATTGTTGACCAAGCTGAAGACCACGGCGCGCCTGATGCAAACCACCGCACACCCTGACGACGAAGATGGCGGCATGCTCACGCTGGAAGCCCGGGGCAAAGGCGCAGAGGTAACGCTGTTTACCATCACCCGGGGTGAAGGCGGGCAAAACAAGTTCGGCACCGAAAGTTCTGACGAGCTTGGCATCCTGCGCACGCTGGAGTTGCTGGAAGCGGACAAATATTACGGGGTGGAGCAGCGCTTCAGCCATGTAACCGACTTCGGCTTCTCCAAGACCGTGGACGAGACGCTCAGCAAATGGCATGGTCACGAGGTGGTCGTCGGAGATATGGTTCGCGCCATCCGTACTTTTCGACCAGATGTACTGATCGCGCGGTTCAGCGGCACCAGCCGCGATGGACACGCTCATCATCAAGCCTCAGCGCTACTGACAGTCGAGGCTTATCGCGCCGCGGGTGATCCCAATAAATTTCCCGACCAAATCAAGGAAGGTCTTCTGCCCTGGCAGCCGCGCAAGTTGTATGTGGGTAATCCGCCGCGCATGTTTCAGGGCGGCAACGTGGCAGACGAAGACTACACGGTGAAGCTCAATATCGGCGAATACTCGCCGCTTCTCGGCATGTCATACACGCAATTCGCTTTGGAAGGGCTGTCGCACCAAACGTCACAAGGCACCGGCGGAATCCGCGTCCCACCGGGGCCGCGCTATACCTATTACAAGCTGACGGATTCAACGATACCCAAGCCCGCCGCGCACGAGAATGATTTCTTTGATGGCATTGATACTTCGCTGGTCGGCCTTGCCTCTCGATTGGGAACGGAGGAATCGAAAGTTTCTTTCCTGCGCCCTGCGCTTGAGTCATTGCAAAGACATGTCGATGACGCGAGCAAAGCGTTTTCTCTGCAAGATCCTTCTGCATGTGCTTCGCCGCTGCTTGCAGGGCGAGATGAAACAGAAAAATTGGTGCATCAGGTGGAAGATTCGCAGCTTGCGCCACCGGCAAAGGCCGAGTTACTTGCCGCCTTGCGGAGCAAGCTGGAGCAGTTCCAGCAGGCAGCGAATGAGGCGCTCGGCATCTTCTTTGAAATTACTGTAGATCCTCCGGGACCGCCGCCTGGCCCGTCATATTTCCCGCGGATGGAGCAAACCTTGAGCATCGCCATCCCGGGACAGAGCTTCACGGCCACGGCGCGGCTCTACAATCGCGGGAAAGCCACCGTGGTCCCACAAGTATTTGGTGTAGAGGCGGCGGATGGCTGGAAAATCGAACATCTGGCATCTTCCAAAGACCCATACCTGCCCCTTAAGCCGGGCGAAGTTTTCACGGCTCAGTTCAAACTTACCGTTCTAGAGAATGCCAAAGACACGAAACCTTACTTCACGCGTAGCAATCCTGAAACTGAGACGGTTTATTCCATCAGCGATCCCAAGTACTTAACTCTTCCCTGGTCGCCATACCCAGTGCACGCCTACGCCAGGTTCACCATGGATAAGGGTTCCAGCGAAGCCAGAGGCGTTGCCAAGATCAAATTCATCGATCCTACTCTCGGCCAATCGGAACGTCCGCTGGCAGTCGGTCCGCCAATCTCCGTCCTTCTGACTTCGCCGGTCGCAGTGGCTCCTGTCGGCGGCACAGGCAAAACGCAGATCAGCATGAGCGTGCGCAGCAATGTGCAGACTCCTGTCCACGCCAAGCTGCGACTTGATACGCCCCAGGGATGGAAGGTTGAACCGGCTGAAATTGCCGTCGACCTTGACCACGATGGCGACCTGAACAATTACAGCTTTCTGATCACACCCCAAAACCTGCATGAAGGCACATACAAGATCACGGAGCACGCGGAATACAACGGCAAGCAATACGCTGAAGGATTCAAAGTGATCACGCGGCCCGATCTTGATTCTTACTATGCTTATCGATCAGCAACAGAAAAAGTTGCTGCCGTTGACGTTAAGCTGCTGACGAACCTGCGCGTCGGCTACATCATGGGCACGGGCGATGAAATCCCTTCCGTGCTGCAAAGCGTGGGATTGAACACCAGCATCATCACGCCGCAGGATTTGGCATCGGGCGATCTCAGCCGCTACGGCACGGTCATTGTCGGCATTCGCGCCTATGACACGCGGACCGACGTTCGTGAACATAACCGCCGCCTGCTGGACTACGTGAATCGTGGCGGAACTCTGATCGTCCAGTACAACCAGAGCACCGGGCTTTTTAATGAAGGGCATTACACACCTTACCCCGCGACGGAGGCCAACCTGCGCGTTTCCGTGGAAGAGCAGCCGGTGGAAATTCTTGCGCCGGAAGAACAGGTCTTCAACTGGCCAAACAAGATCACGCAAAAAGATTTTGACGGCTGGGTGCAGGAGCGCGGCCTTTATTTCATGTCGCAATGGGACCCGCAATTCAAGCCGCTGCTGGCCTGTAACGATCCCGGCGAGCCGTCGCAAAAGGGCGGCCTGTTGCTGGCACATTACGGTAAAGGCATTTACATCTTCTCCGCCTATGGATTCTCGCGGCAACTTCCGGCGGGAGTGCCCGGAGCGATCCGGTTGTTTGTGAACCTGGTCAGCGCGGGCCATCAATGATAGAAATTCCTCAACCGGCTTTGCCGGGCCTGGCTCGCGACGTAGGTCTGCGCGAAGCTACCGCGCTCAACATCATTGACATGATCGGCGTGGGGCCGTTCGTCACCATCCCGTTGATCATTCATGCAATGCACGGCCCACAGGCCATGTTGGGTTGGGTACTAGGCGCGTTGCTTGCCATGTGCGACGGCCTGGTCTGGGCGGAACTCGGCGCATCCATGCCGCAAGCCGGAGGCTCGTATCAATATCTAAAAGAAAGCTATGGCGCAAAGCGGTTGGGCCGCCTTATGTCATTCCTTTTTGTCTGGCAGTTAATTTTCAGTGCACCGCTCTCCATCGCTTCCGGGTGCCTGGGAATCGCGCGTTATGCGGAATTCGTTTGGCCGTCACTGGCCCATGTGGTCGCCGATCACACGGTTTCATTGGGACTTGGTCCGCTCGGGGCTCTGGAATTTCGTCTCTTTATTACCCACGGCACGTTTGTTGCGATGGGAAGCTGCCTTCTCGCTTTGTGGCTCCTATATCGCCGCGTCTCGGTCATCGGACAGCTAGCGCGTTATCTCTCCGTAGGAGTCCTCGGCGCAATTCTGCTAGTCATCGTAGCGGGAGTAAGCCACTTCAACACGGCGCGCGCTTTCACGTTTGCTCCCGGAGCATTTAATCTTTCTTCCGGATTCATCACGGGCCTGGGCGCGGCCATGTTGTTGGCTACCTATGATTACTGGGGCTATTACAACGTCTGCTTTCTGGGCGCGGAGATCAAGCGGCCGGAACGCAATATTCCTCGCGCCATCCTGCTTTCCATTGTCATTGTGGGCGCACTCTACCTTGTAATGAACATCAGCATTCTGGGCGTGCTGCCCTGGCAGGAATTGGACCAGATCGGCGCGCATGAGGCGCGCTATTACATTGCGTCCACGCTACTGCAACGCACCTTTGGGACATGGTGGGGAATGTTCGGCACCTTCCTTATCATGTGGACGGCCTTCGCCTCCGTTTTTTCACTCATGCTGGGCTACTCGCGCGTGCCGTATGCCGCCGCTGAAGACGGCAATTTCTTTCGCGCCTATGCCAAGCTTCATCCCAAATATCATTTTCCGCATCGCTCTTTGCTGACCTTGGGGCTGGTTACCACTGCATTCTGCATGCTTCGCTTGCAAGACCTGATAGCGGCGCTGGTGGTCATCCGCATTATGGTGCAATTTCTCATGCAGGTGTTTGGGCTGTTGCTGCTGCGCTCGCGACATCCGGAGTTCCCTCGTCCTTTCCGGATGTACCTTTATCCCATCCCCGCGCTGCTGGCGGCGCTGGGATTCATTTATGTTCTTTACGCACGCCCCAACCTGAAAGAGATCCGGTTCGGCGCGGCAATCGCATTTGTTGGAATTATTCTTTTTCTGGTGCGTTCCTGGCGGCGCAAGGAATGGCCATTTTCCGGGCAGCCTGCTCACAATCCTGTGGGAGATGCAGTCCAATGATCTGTCATGTCCGCAAGTCCCACGAGGCCTGCTAGATCCATGGAAACCCCGGTTTCAGTTCAGCCTGTAGCAATTCATGATTCAGTTCTCTCACCGTTGCGTGAGCCGCTCTTCCGCAGCTTGTGGATTGCCGCCGTGATCTCCTACACGGGAAGCTGGATGCAAAACGTGGCCACCGGCTGGCTCATGACCTCGCTCACTAGCTCCCCGATGTGGGTCGCCCTGGTGCAGGTTGCAGTGAGCCTTCCGGTGCTTTTGATCGCGTTGCCGGCCGGCGCGCTGGCGGATATCTTTGATCGCCGCAAGTTCCTGCTCTTTACCCAGGCTTCCATGGTGGCAGCCGCAACCGTGCTTGGCGCAATGACGCTTACCGGGACCGTAACGCCGGAAATTCTGCTGGTATTTACTTTTTTGCTGGGAGTGGGGGCGGTGATGAACGATCCGGCTTGGCAAGCCCTTACGCCCGATCTTGTCCCACCCAACCAGCTTGCAGCCGCCGTGGCGATCAACTCCGCCGGATTCAACATGGCGCGCGCCATTGGTCCCGCGTTGGGTGGTTTGTTAATTGCTGCCATTTGTTGCGGCACAACCGGTTCCGGCTGGGCCTTTCTGATCAATGCGTTTTCATTCTTTGGCGTGATCCTGTTTCTTTACAACTGGAAGCCTGCAAAAACTGACGTCCGCAACGGGACCACCACGTTCATGGAAGCCATTAGCGTTGGGCTACGTTATGCCCGGCAGGAACCTCGCATCCGCACCGTGCTGATACGGACATTGCTGTTTTCCATTTTTGCCAGCGTATTCTGGGCGTTGTTGCCATTGATCGCCAGCAAGTTTGGCGCGGAAGGCTTTGGCGCAATGCTTGCCTTCTTTGGATTGGGCGCGCTAGGCGGTGCAGGAGTTCTTGCCCTGGCCAGACGGCATTTCTCGCCGGATGCCGTGATCGCTTATGCAACTGTTATTTTTGCCATTGCGCTTTGTGGGCTAGTGCGTTCGCCGTCGCTCGGCATTGCGTCAGCGTTTTCCGCCGCCGCCGGCCTGGCATGGATCAGCATTCTGGCTACGCTGAACACGGCGGCACAGACAGCGGCTCCGGCATGGGTTCGAGCGCGCGTGATTTCAATGTACGTGCTGGTTTTGCAAGGCGGGCTGGCCCTTGGCAGCGCAATCTGGGGAGTGGTGGCTTCCAATGCCGGTCTGCACTTTACGCTTACCTTTGCCGCAATCGCGCTGACTGCGGGTTTGTTCATGGCGCCGTGGTATCGTTTACAGCAACCTATCAATTCATAAATGAGAGAACAGGAGAACAACATGAAACACCTGAAACTTTTCTGTCTGCTTGCGCTGGTCTGTTTCGCCATGAGCGCGTTCGCCCAGGCGGCCAAGCCCGCAGCCACGCCCAACGCTCAGGCTAAAAAGACCGAGCCCCCCAGCATTGCATCAGCGGTTGATCAGCAAATCAGCATCGTCGAGAGAGAGTTTGTCAGCGCCGCCGAGGCCATGCCGGATGACAAGTTCAATTTCACCCCTGTTTCGCTCAACATCGCCGGCAGCGAATATAAAACCGTGAAGACGTTTGCCGAAGAAGTCAGGCACGTAGCAGCCACCAATTACCTGCTCTGGGGCTCAATCACGGGCGACAAGTCGCCGATAGAATCCAAGGAAGATAATGGCCCTTCCTCTCTCACGAGCAAAGCCGACATTGTGAAATATTTGAAAGATTCCTTCGCAATTGGGCACAAAGCCGCGAAATCTCTTACGGCACAAAATGCCGCCACCCAGGTCCCCAGCCCCTTTGGCCAGGGACAGACAACAAAGCTCTTCTGCGCTACGTTTGCGGTGGCGCACGCTTTCGATCATTACGGCCAGATGGTGGAATACCTGCGCATGAATGGGATCATCCCACCGGCTAGCCGCGGCGGGAATTGACGGCTAACCACAAAGGACACAAAGGAGCACCAAGACCCGACGAAATGGGAATTTAAAGCCCGATATTTCAAATCCAAATTCGGTCTCTGACGCGTACTAAGAAGTTGCCTTTGTGTTCCTAGTGTCCTTTGTGGTTTCTGCCTTGGTAGCATGGAGGCAAAGCCCGTGATATCTTTTTTGGTCGCTTGAGATCGCACTATAAGGAGATTTTCAAAATGAAAATGATGAGATTGTTTTGCCTGCTGGCTATCCTGACCTTTGCCGTGGGCGCGTTCGCGCAAGGCGGAACAAAGGCTCCCGCTCCAGCTGCTTCACCTGCGCCGCAAGCGCAAGCTTCGCCCGCGCCTCCGTCAACTTTCGCTTCGTTGGTGGACCGGCAGGTGAGTCAATACGAAAAAAACGTGGTGGATGCCGCAGAAGCCATGCCCGCCGATAAATTCGACTTCACCCCCGCCAGCCTGAATATTCCTAACGCCGCTTACAAAGACGTCCGCACCTTTGCGCAACTGGTCAAGCA
>JBAVLE010000129.1:0-16552 GCA_049688735.1 Candidatus Angelobacter sp.
AAACACATCAATTTGCGATTACCTATGACGTAACGACGACGCGCGAAGGCGCGCAATTCTTCTTCAATCCCCTCCGGCCTGGGTCCGTAGCGACGAAGGAACGGGTGATTGAGCGCAGCAGCGGAAAAGAATTGAACTTTAAAACTGTGAATGGCAAAGATGCGAAGGCAACGGGGCTTGTTTCGCCCGATACATCCGACCAAGCAGAATTCATCAAAGTTCATTTGCCGGGACCTGTGCCGAAAGGCGGAGAGACGCGTATCCGCATCTTCAAGACTTATACGGATGCGCCTTCCTATACAGTGGCTGACGGAAAGCTGGTGTTTACACGGCCGCTGGGCATCAAGCGCAATGTGGTGCTGCTACCTAAAGGCTGGGAACTGGTGGAGTGCGAGTCGCCGGGAATTGTTTCTACTGATGTGGATGGACGGATTGGCGTTAGCTTTCTGAATGATCGCGACGATCAGCTTCCGGTAAAGATTGTGGCAAGGAGACTGCCGTGAAGCCCATCGCTTTAACGTGTCTTTTATTGTTGGCTGCTGCACTGCTGGCGCAAGATGAATCTTTTCATCGCGCGGAGCAGGACCGCGAAATCAGTTATTGGCTGCTTGAACCTTCAACGCATCAGTTCCGTATCTCGCATGACTTCACGGTGACGCGAGTTGGGCAGAAATCCGTACACAGCTTTGTTCGCAAGGGAAGCGTGGTTGCGCCGGACGCCAAGATGACCGATCTTGATACGGGCAAGCCGCTGAAAACTTCAACCGTCGCCGGCAAAGATGTAAATGCGCTCGGATATTATCCTGAGCCAGTGGAACCGGATTCAGTGGCAGTGCAGGGCGACCTGGAACATCCTGTGGGCGAAGGCCAGTCAACGCGCGTGCGTGTGCAGGAAACATATACCGACCCGGTTGGCTATGTAGTGAAAGATGGAGAGCTTAGCTGGACACGAACGCTGGGACGTCCGCTAAACTATGTGACGCTTCCAGCGGGATGGATTCTGACTGAAGTGAACACGCCTGCGGTGATCACGCTGGATGAAGAAGGACGAATCAAGCTGCGCTTCACGAATACGCGCAACGGCAATTTGGCGATAGTGCTCAAGGCGAAGAAGCGGCCAGAGAAGAAATAGCATGATCATTGATAATGCGACGCCTGCTTTGCACAAAAAGCCAAACCTTACCACGGATACCGCGGATAATACTGATTTACACGGATCAAAAGTTCAATCAGGCCAAGTTGTGAATTAGTAAATCCGTATTATCGGTGGTGAGATTTGCTTTTGTGCAAAGTAGTCCGCGCAATTTATTTTCGCCTCTGCCGTGCCACTTCATACATCACGATTGCCGCAGCCACAGATACATTCAGTGACGGCACTTTGCCGAACATGGGAATCTTCACCAGGAAATCGCACTTCTTGCGGATTTGTTCATGCAGGCCGTGGCCTTCAGCTCCCAGCACAAGAGCGCAATCCATTTTGTAGTCGATCTCGTCGTACAGTTTGTCGCCGCGCTCATCCAGGCCAACAGTCCATATATTGTGCGACTTCAGTTCTTCAAAAGCGCGGCCAGCATTGGTGACGCGCGCAATCGGCAGATACTCTGATGCTCCAGCGGAAGCTTTGACCACAGTCCCAGTAACGCCAGCGGCGCGACGCTCAGGGATGATGATGCCGTCTGCGCCTGCGCCTTCAGCGGTACGGATAATCGCGCCAAGATTGTGCGGATCCTCAATGCCATCCAGCAGCAGAACAAAACTGTGCGCGCCACGCTTGGCAGCCAGAATATCGTCAACGTCGTTGTATTGCTTTTCCGCTGTGACCGCGACAACACCTTGGTGATTAGCGGCTCGGGCCAAGCGCGTAAGTTGATCGCGCGGCATGGTGCGCAGCGGAACTCCGGCGCTACGGCAGAGCTGCGCGATCTTCTGGATTCGCGCATCGCCGCGTCCCGGAGCGACCGCCACATAGTCGAACCCGCGCTGCCGCGCCGACAAAGCTTCTTCTACAGCATGAATGCCAAAGATAATCATCAAAGAGTGAAACTCTAGTGTTGCAGCAATCGAAAATGTGCACAAGTACTGCGCATGACTCCGAAATCGCAAGCTTAATCGTAGAGATTTCTCTTAAGCAAAAAATTCCAGCGCAATGTTGAGTTTGCCATCGTGGCCTTTAGAATAACTGCGGAGACAGACAGCGGTTCTTCATTCATGCTTCACAAAAGGGCGCAACTTCCTGTAGTGCTTTCCATTGCCGGCTACGATCCTTCATCGGGCGCGGGAATTACGGCTGACATAAAGACCATTGCGGCGCATGGCTGTTACGGCGTCACGTGTATTACAGCACTTACAGTGCAATCCACGCGCGGAGTCAAGCGCGTTGATCCCATTGAGGGCAGAATTATTACTGAAACGCTTGAGCAGTTGATAGATGACCTGGACATTGCCGCGGTCAAGATTGGCATGCTGGGGTCCGCCGAGGCGGCAAAGTCAGTTGCGGCCTTCCTCAAACGCTACTCCATTCGCCACGTTGTGCTTGATCCTATCATTCGCTCCAGCTCCGGCGCAGAGCTCATCTCGCGCGATGGTTTGCAGATAATGAAAGATCGCATCCTCAGCCGCGCAAGCGTGATTACGCCGAACATTGATGAAGCGGCTGCGCTTACCGGCCTCGCCGTAACCACGATGGATGAAATGCAGCTTGCCGCTGTACGGTTACGTCAAATGGGCGCGCGCAACGTGATTATCACTGGCGGACATCTTGATCCGCCGCACGATCTTGTAAGCCAGGATGGCCGAGCTGCCACTGTTCTTGAAGGCGCTAAAGTTCCTGGGCAATCTACGCACGGAACGGGATGCGCTTTTTCCACGTCGCTGGCGTGCTGCCTGGCGAAGGGCAATGATCTGCTCACCGCCGCAAAAGCTTCAAAGCATTATGTGGAGAGCGCGCTGCGTAAAGCTCCGCAAGTAGGCAAGGGTGTTGGGCCGGTGCTGTAGACCTTCACCGTCAAGATCGCTGTTAATGTATTCGGATGTCAAAGATCATTCAATCAGAGATCATTCAATCAAAGGTCTTTGAATCGATCATTTTTTGCTGCCGGGCCCAGTAGATGAAAACCACAAAAGCCTAATCCTGCGATGGTTGATTGTTCTGCTGTGGCGGATTCTGTTGTTGTGAACCTGCAGGCTGTTGGGAATCCGAAGGCTGTTGCTGTGCAGGTCGCGTCTTCAACTGCGGCTCATTATTTGCCGGAGGCTGATTCTGCTGCGGCTGATCAGATTGCGGCGCCGCCACTGCCGGTTCTTCTTCTCCCGGCGCCGGGTTGCGGAATTCCGGAGGAGTAGTGTTGGTGCTGGGCGGCTTGGGCTTGGTTTTTGGTTCAACAATGATGCGATTATCGCGCGTCCTCAACGCCGGAGGAGTGCCGCTGCGGCGTCTGGCTTCCGCTTTTGCCTCAAAGCTTGATTCCACCAGCGTGGTGCTTTCTTCCGCCACGTGGCCCACGGTTTGGCCTTCCACTTCAGGACGCGTTGAAACCATTACCTTCTGCCGTGCGCGCTCTGCGCGTTGTGCCTGTTCATAATAGGATTGCGCGGTTTCGGTGTCGCCCTCAAGCTCAGCCAAGTAGCCCATGTTGTTGAGTGCGAAAGAATTTTTTGGGTCCACCTTATACGCCTGCTCAAAACTCTCTCGCGCGGCCTTGCGGTCATTCCTGTTCATGGCAGAAACGCCGCGCAGGTTGAGCCGCGCCACGCGAGCTTCCGTGTCCTGCGCCTTGCTTAGCTCTTTGCGGCTCTTTTCCGCGTTTTGCTCCGCTACTTCGCTGATCGGCTTACCACGCCAGCTTTTGTTAAAAGCAATCACAATGGGCTCGCGCGATCCCGTAGCGGCGGAGCTATCGTAATAGCGGATTGCCGACTCCAGTTCACCTTCTTTTTCTTTGGCAAAGCCCATGTTGTTCAGCGTGAACGGATTCTTAGGATCGATCTTGAGCGCGGCTTGCAGCACCACGTCAGCTTCCGGCGCGCGATCGCGATTCAGCAATCCCAACGCTTCGCTGTTCAATTCGTTCACTTTCATCGGACCTTCAGCGGTGTGTCCGGCAACGCTGGCCACGGTCTTGCCTTGGGCTTCTTGATTTGTCGAGCGGTCAATCACCGCTTCAGAAGTGTTGGCTTTGGCTTGGTCGTAATAGCGCTCCGCGCGCTCTCGGCTGCCTTCCAATTCAGAGATATATCCCAGGTTATTCAGCGTGAACGGATCGTTCGGGTCAATCAGGTAAGCCTTATAAAAGAGACGCTTGGCCTTGCCGATGTCGTGCTTTTTCAGCGCTGCCACGCCATCGCGGTTGAGCTGCTGCACCGGAGTGAATTTGCTTTTCTTGGGCAGCGGAATGCGTAGCTGCTGGGCCTGGGCGGCAACTCCGCCGGACATCAAACAAAAACCAAGAGACAAAGCTAGAACAGAAGGCGCTAAAACACTGAATGGGGAACGCATGAGTTTTTTAAAATCCTCGTAAGCCCTGGCCTGTTTTCACGCCTAATTTCTCACACCAAGGGCCGCAGGGCAGTAGCTCTGCTTGTTGGTTGGATGGCAAAACCCTCTCTTAAGGTTGGGCAGAGCAGATTTAAGGTAGTGGGTCAGTTTTTGGCTGACCCACTACCCGTATCAGCGTCTAGCGATCCGCGTGCGGATCGCGTGCCTTAAGGCAGACGTTCATCGCGTCAGCGATGAATAATGCGCACTCTGCCCGACCCAAAAATAGGGAAAAATCAAGAGTGCCCACTTCCTATTTACGCTTTCGCCTGCCATCTGAGTTGCTGCTCCTTGCATCCAAGTGATTGTTCAGAACCTTACTGGCTTCGAACTTTATTGTTAAGCCCAGCGTTTGGGAGTCCCTTGAACATATGCAACGTTCCCCTAAAGCGTCGCTTTTCTTTCTTGTCTTGATGTTTGGCCTTTGCGGCTGGGCGCAGAATAACCCGGCCACGCCGAACCCCGGTTCCGGCGTTCCGCAAACGCCTGTCCCGAATACTGCGCCCTCGCAGTCGCCTGCCGCAAACCCTGATACGGCCCCTTCCACGGCAAACCAACCGGCAGCGCCCAATCAGCCAAAATCGGCAGACCAAGCCCCGACTAGCGGACAGCAAACTACCGCGCAGCCTGCGGCCAGCGGAACCAGCACCGTCCAAAATTCAGCCGATCAAAAGGCTGCCGAGCAAAAAGCCGCCGACCAGAAATCGGCCGACCAGACGAAATCCGATACCAACACAAGCACGCCTGCTCCCACAGCTACGCCGACTCCTATCCCCCAGGCACAGCCCAAGACTGACATTCTTGATAGCTCCGCCACGTCCGGCGCGCTGGTCACGGATGGGCACGATCCTATTCTTGATCCTGCGCCCGTGCCCCGCACCACCACAACCATGGTGGGAGGCACCATCAGCGGCGTTGATCGGCTGCGCAACAAGATGACCGTGCATGTTTTTGGCGGCGGCCACTGGACCGTCAACTTTGACGAGCGCACGCACATCTTCCATAACGGCGCGGAAACTACGCAACTGGCGCTCAAAAAGGGTGAGCGCGTTTACGTTGACACCCAGCTTGACAACAACCGCCACGATATTTTTGCGCGCAACATCCGCGTTGGCGTGGCTGAGCTGCCTGCCGATGCTGACGGCCAGATCATTGCCGTTGATACCAAGCACAACGAACTCACGCTGCGTGACACGCTCAATTCCGTGCCGGTGCATTTCGCCGTCGATCCGGAAACCCGCATCAGCAATGGCCAGACCCCTGCGGCCTTTAAAGACGTAAAGCCGGGAACGCTGGTACACGTGCGCTTTGCCGCCTCCAGCCCCAACCGCGGACTGGCGCGCGAAATCAGTATCGTTGCCGTGCCCGGATCGACTTTCACCTTTGCCGGCAAGGTCACGTTCCTTGATCTCCATCGCGGCCTCATCGCGGTGCAGAACTCAACCGACGATAAGAATTACGAGATTCACTTCGCTCCGTCGGCCGTTACCAACAGAAATGAGCTCGGCGTTGGACGTGACGTCCTGGTCCGCGCGACGTTTGAAGGCACGCGTTACATGGCGCAGTCCGTGAATCCCACGAAGTCGCCGGACGAGGAGAAATAGCTTCTAGCCGCTCGCTCTTGGCTTTTAGCTCTTGGCTTTTAGCCTTTGGCTCTCCTCCTGATCAGCGTCATCCGCGTTAATCAGCGGTGAGGTTTGCTTTTCTGATTCCGGCTATTATGCGGCGATGTCGGCGATTCCGGCGATTCGATACCCCCACCCCCGTTTTTGCACCTTTGTTGCAAACAAAAGACTTGCACGAATCGACGCTTGGGCGACCCTCGCGTGACCCTTGCGTGGCGCTTGGGTGGCCCTTGGGTGGCCCAAGGGCCACCCAATCCCAGACCCAATCCCAATCCCACACAGGCAGAGGGTCGCAACGGCTAAAGGCTAATGGCTAAGTGCTAAAGGCTAGTTTTCAATGATCTTCCACCATTCACACCCTGAGGCGCAGCCAGAGTATAGCGACATTGCTAAGGCGAATCAAGTGCGAAAGCGACATTTTAGCCAACGCGACCCCAGACGCATTGCAATTTCAGTGGCCCTCGCTGTCCATAGTCCAGTCCCGCTCTTAGCGGGACGGTTGGTAGTAGCCCGGCACGTTTTCGAGGCGCGCTTCGCGCGCTGAGGGGTAAGTGCCGGGAAAAGAAATAAAGAGATTCCTTCCGCTCTGCCGAAGGCCCGCGCGCAAGGTAGTGGAGCGCGCATTTACCGAAAGAATCGGGCACCGACTTTGGTGAAGGACACGAGCAATTCAGCGAACAAATTCCCAGTAAACGCCATTTTGATGCTTTTTTTCCTTTAATCCAAATCGTTTCTTAGGAGGTCTGTTCTTGGCTATTAGCTGGAATATGTCGCTTAGGACTGTGCGCTTCCTAGCAAAATACGAGTGCCCGAGCCCAAACATGCTAGTATCTACAACGCTCGCATCAACAGTATCCACGCCTCGCGCAACGACAATGTTTTTTCCCGCATCGCCCGCCCTGACGTAAGAGTGAAATTGTTTTGAAAGCAAAATTGCACGATCATTTGAAGAAGAATAAAGCGTAATCCTAGACGGATACTTGTTTATCGATGCGGCAATTTGATAGAACCTTTGGGCATCTATGTCGGGAGCGGTGAGTATGACGTTATGAATGGCTGGTCGATTGGGATTCACGGACAGTTTCTCAAGAGCGGTAAGCAGCGCTCGATTTCCCATGCTGTGAGCAATCACATGCAGAATCCTAGCGCCGCTCTTGGTTGCCACTTCGGTTAGAAAGCGGAGAAAATGTTGGGCGCTTACGTCTATCGTGGCCTCATCTGCGGCATACCGCAACAAATTCGCCCGTGAAGGCCAGCTATAAAGAATCGGGGCGCCCTGAAATTGGAGATCGTATGCGATTTGTGCTGTGCGACGTGCAGCGTCATCAAAACCAACGTTGTATCCGTGAATAAACACAAATGCATTTTTCGCGGGAGAAGCTGCAACCGATTTTTTAACAGATGAAAAAAATTCCTTCTTCTGTAGCACTTGAGTGCTAAGCAAAACGACATGTTTTTCCGGGTCCTTGAAGAACTCCAGCTTGAACCAGTTCGGAGCCTCGAGTTCTCCTACCTTGTGCCCTTTTGGGATACTGATTTGGCACGTGCCATATTTGAGTTCCCGGTCGTTGCTGCGTCGATTCGCGAAGCTGCAATGCTCTGCCGTTTCCTTCGAGATGGCCCTGTCTGTTGCAAAAAAGACAGGCACTACTTCATATTGAATCTTGGGCTGGAGCCGCGGTGCCGAAGGCGGCGCGAATCTTTCGGCTTCTTCTCCCCGATACCAAGCGGTGTTCTTCTTGGCTATATGGAAGCGGACTCCGTTCTTACTCTTTCGACGTGGTGCGTAAATGCCACCGTCTGCGGCCGCGTAGATATATGGCACGCGAAAAGGCCGAGCGGGTTTCTTGGCCGGCATGGGAGCAAGTTGTGTGCCGGTGATCTGCCCTATGCCCGTTACCATTCGAGTTTCGGAATTAATCCTGACCACGCGGTTCGGGGATTCCAGACGAAGACGCTTAATCGGTCGCTCAATTGACTGCGGCTTACCATCTTCAATCAATGTGCTGCCCAGATGCTCCCGGAGATCCAGAGCATTTTCGACTGTTTGCGAAATCTCAGATCCTCTGACCTGCCTCTTAAATTCCTCAGACTTGAGCACGTACCAAAATGGCGATCCATCGATATGCCGACGCCAAATCACAATCCATTTAACCTTCGCCTGTCGCAACAATCGAATCACACTGGCAACGGTTTGCCACGCATCCGCAACAATGAACCGGTCCTGAATCCAAGTGATGCGCTGTCTTGTCACCCTATCTTTTTTCTTCACTCACTGCTCCAGTACAAATCTTACAGACATGGTGATTGCCTGAACGGCACGCGGTTCTTCAAAAAAAGGACGTAAAGCATCTTTCTGAATGCGCGGCCAACCCGCGCTTCTGGTCTGACCTTTTGAACCTTAATTGAAGGACCTCAGATATTCAAGGAGGTTGATGTGGTCGTGCCCTGAACGTGTCCTTGCTGGATGCGATCTCACCACCCAAGCGCCAACCACTGGACTACTTCAACTGCCCATGAAACGTCGCCGGATCGCCATCTCCCACACGTTCACCCACCAAGGGAAATCCGGGCGAATCCAGCTTCATCGTCGCGGCATGGCCGTTCTGCAGCACAAATGAAATGTGCGCTGCCGGCGATGATCGCATGGCAAAGCTGCCGTCATCCTGTTTGAGCAGACGCTCAGGGCCTTCACCCAGCGGCTGGATCATCAGGCGTCCGTTTTCGTCAAAGATGCGGTAGGTCCGTCGATACTGCGCGAACGAGTCATGCAGATTCGTGCCGGCGCCGACCTGGCCAAGCTTGAGCACAAAGGTTCCGGCAAGCTGCTTGCGTTCGTCGGCAGAGATTGGTTTATCCGCCAGCGTAGGTTCGGCTTCGGGCTTGGGCGCGGGCAGCGCAGGCAAGCCGAGAATCGCGCGGCCAAGGGCGCGGGTGATGGCGTAAGCGTTCTGGTCTTCAGTATTCGTCAGGACAATGATCGTGAGATTGTCTTCAGGGAAGTCATAAAGACTGCCGCTGTAGCCCATGAGTGATCCGTGCTGGCCTATGCGGCGGTGATCATCTTCATGGTTCAGGATCATGGCGAATCCGTATTGCGCTTTAGGGTCCTGCGCGGACATGTGCTGCGCCGCGCCCTCAGCAGTGGTCATCTGATGGAAGGTTGTGGGCCGAACAAGATTCTTGTCCTTGATCGCGCGCCACAACTGCAGAAGATCGCCCACGGTGGAGCAGAAGCGGAGGTCAGAGTTATACGCCATGCCGTTTTCGCGGGCCTCAACATAGCGCTCGCCGATTTTGCGATACGCATGAGCAAGGCCGTGTGTGAGCGTGAAATCGTCACAGTAAGAAGTTGATTTCACTCCGGCGAGCTTGAAGATGTTTTGCTGCACATAGTCTGGGAAGCTCTGGCCGGTGACCCGCTCAACAATAGTGACCAGAAGGTTGAAGCCGGAGATGGACCAATCCCACTTCACGCCTGGATCGTTGACCCAGCTCTTACCAGCATATAGGGCCATTACTTCATCCAGAGCTTTAGGCTGGCGGCTGGTGGCTTCAATAGGATCGCCCAGGTAATGGTAGTCCACGATTCCGGAAGTATGGTTGAGCAGTTGCCGCACGGTAACATGATGTTCTTGGAGCGGAAATTCGGGAATGAACTTGGAAATGTCATCGTCCAGCGATAGCTTGCCGCGCTCCACCTGCTGCATTACCGCAATGCCCGTGAACGGCAGCATGGGCCCAACGATGTGATAAACGGTTTCATCTTTTGCCGGCGCTTCCAATGCAAGATCGGCAAAGCCATAACCCTTGTGCAGCACAATCCTGTCGCCGCGCGCGACAACCACTGACGCTCCAACGACACGTTCCTGCGCGATCACGCGCTGGACGATGGAATCAAGATCGGCTGTCTTGAGGTCGGCAGCGGAGTTAGTAGTTTGCACGGCGTTGGCGGCGGAACAGAGAAGTGACAGAGCTAGTGTGAGTGTGATTGATCTTGAAATTGCTGAAGCGCGCATGGTTGGAGATTATAGCTGCGATGTCTCCTGCCACGGATTTAAACGGCTGTGAGAGGCGCATGATTTAAAATCGATGCTTCCCATGAACTCATTTGACGCACTTCTGGTAGTCTCTTTTGGCGGACCGGAAAAGCATGAAGACGTGCTTCCTTTTCTGGAGAATGTCTTGCGCGGCAAAAGTGTCCCGCATGAGCGCATGCTGGAAGTGGCCGAGCATTATTACCATTTTGGCGGACGCAGCCCCATCAATGACCAGAACAAGCAGTTGATTGCCGCACTGGAAGGTGAGTGCAGAAGCAAGGGCATCGCGATGCCCGTCTATTGGGGAAATCGCAACTGGCACCCGCTGCTGGCGGACACGCTCAAACAGATGCACGATGAAGGCGTTCGTCGAGCCGCGGCGCTCACCACGTCAGCTTTTGGATCTTATTCAGGTTGTCGCCAATATCGCGAAGACATTGCACGGGCGCAACAGACCGCAGGCGCGCAGGACATGGTGATCCAAAAGCTGCCGAACTTTTGTGATCGCCAAGAATTCATTGAAGCCATGACTGACCGCGTTCGCGCCGCGATGAAAGAATTGCCAGGAGCCGAGCAGCTGATCTTCACCGCGCACAGCATTCCCGTAAGCATGGCTGAAGCGTCTCCTTACGTGCGACAACTGAAAGAAGCCAGCGCGCGTGTGGCAGCCGCTTGTGGCATGAACAATTGGACGCTGGTTTATCAGAGCCGCAGCGGTCCTCCAACGCAGCCTTGGCTTGCGCCCGATATCTGTGATTATCTGCGCGAACAACATGCCGCAGGCGTGCGCAGCGTGATTATCTGTCCTATTGGCTTTATTTCTGACCACATGGAAGTGCTTTACGATTTGGATACTGAAGCGCGAGCGCTGTGCGATCAAATTGGTATGAAGATGATCCGCGCGGGAACGGCTGGCGCGCATCCTAAGCTGGTCAGCATGGTTTGCGACATGCTCTTGCATTCGCCGACGACAGAGATTCTGGCGCACTGCGAGCCCGGATGTTGTCCCACGCCACTGAGGCCGCGAATTACGTCGGAACAGAGGCACGGATCAGGATAGAAAATGATTCCGTAGAGACGTAGCATGCTACATCTCTCTGACACAAAGATTACGTACGTCGCAGATCAGGTGTCTTCAGTGTTGATCAGTGGTGAAATTTCTAGCTCTTTGCCGCCGATGTCCCCACCGGAATGCTGGTAAAGCTTTTCGCCAATGCTTCTTCGCAGGTGTGCTCAATCACAGAGCGGTAATGCTCGCCCAAAAAGACGCGCAGGCGCGCTGTGTCCATAGTGCTGGAGCCCAGCAGGTAGGGAAGCGCTTCCGGCGGAATATCGGAAACGCCAAGGTCCCAAAGCACGCGCAGCGCCTGCCGGCAAATCGATCTTCCAGGAACACGCTGTACTTCGATCTTCGCAATATCAATGCACCGGCGCAGTTCCAGCGGATCACCGCGGCCGGCCACGTTCAGGATCGTCAGCTTCGGGTCCGACGCTGTGCGCTGCAGTATGTGAGCAATCAGCCGCGCCACATCATCAACATGGACGAACTGGAATTTGTGTTCCAGATAGTCGCCGCGTGAAGGCAGCCATAACGGCAGGCGCTTGCCTTGCCGCCGCAGACGCTCTGCCAGCCGTCCCTTGCCGCCAGGAATACCGCGCAACACGCCCATCTGATAATTTTGCACCGTGCGACCGGCAAAAACGTGCGGCCGCAGAATGTACACCTTGGTCTTCATGCCCTTGGCGCGCGACTGCACTGTGCGATCGGCTTCCTGCTGGTGCAGCGCATACGGCAGGCTTTGGGCGTTCAGATGGGCGTCTTCCGTCACGGGCTTGGTCAAGTCTGGACCGTAGACCAGAGCGCTGCTGGGAAAGATAAATTTATCTATCACTCCCAGCATGCGGTTGTATTCTGCAATGGCTTCAGTAACGCGGCTGGTGCCCGCCACATTCACCCGCCACATGTGCTTCTTCTCCATTACGCCGGAGCGCAACGGATCAAGAATGAACGCCAGATGCACTACTGATTCCAGACGGTGCGCGCGCATCAGGTCTAGCAATTGATCGCAAGACCGTTCTTCCGCCAGATCGATTTTTTCAAAGCGTGCAAGGGCAGACGTATCTTCCGGTTCCCGAACATCGGTGCCGATCACGTTGAAGTCCGCCAATTGCTTGACTAGACGAATGCCCAGATTGCCGGAAACTCCGGTAATCAGGACGCTCGGTTTTTGCGGGCTTACTGCCATGAGTTATTGTTCAAAAAGGCTGGTCTGAAGATCGCCACGGCCTTAGAGTTCTTCCCGGTGTTGACACCCCACACGCTCGGCGCTATCTTCTGAATATTATCTTTTTATCTGCCCTGAGGATTCGGCGGTTGAGCCGGCTTGAGCTGCATTGGCGCAGCAGGCGGCCCGAAATAGTTCTCGTTGTAGTCGGTGTGTACGGCTGAGTTCAGCTCCTTGGTTTTCGCCTCCATCTTCTGGCGAAACAGCTGCTGTATGATCTCTGCTTTTACGCTATCCAACGGACTGGTTTGCTTGCTCTCAACCTTATAAATCATGTGGCCGGTACCTTCGTCAGAGCGGAATACCTCGCCCGCCTTGTGAGAAAAAATTTCCTGATCAATCTTCGGCGGGAATGTGCCATGGCGTGCCACGCTCAGGTCTGTGGTGGGAGGCGTAGCGGCAATTGCCAGTGTGGTGTAAGCTTCCTTCTGCAGTTTGCTCATGTCCTCGCCCTTGGCCGCCCGCGCCTGAATATCATCCGCCACCTGCTGGGCTTTCTTCAGGTAGTCCGCCTTTTTGTCGGCATTGGCTTGCGGATCAGGATCGCTTGCTGGGATAAAAACTCGGCTCAGCTTTGCGCCTTCAAACTTTTCCTGATTGGCTTTGTAATAATCTTCAATTTCCTGCTCCGACGGGTTGCGGTACTGTTCCGCCAACTCATTGCGGTAAAGGTCGGCCAGCGTTTTCATCCGCAGAACACGTATTACTTCAGCATAAGTAGGACTATTTTCCACGCCCGCAGCCTTGGCGGCTTCCGAAAATACCAAAAGCTCCACATAGGATTGCCCCAGATTACGCCGCTGTGCCGGAGTTAAATTCTGGTTTTTCGTGTTGAAAGCTTTCACCAGATTGTCAAACTGCTGCTTGCTAACAGTCATTGAGCAGTCACTGGTTGAGGGCACCTTGTTGGTCACAGCCGGTTTTTCTTCAGCCGGGCAAAGGCCTTTGATACTGATCACCGGAGCATCCGGCGGCAGCTCAGCCGGTTTTTCGTCGCGGTCCAGCAAGGATGGAGGCGTTGCCTGTGGTGTCGGTGTTGGGCTTGCTGCGGGCGCCTTTGTTGCTGTCGATCCCTGCTTTTTGGTCTCGCCTGGCGTCTGTGCCAGTGCCGTGGATGCTATAAAAAGGCAAATAATCAGCCTGCGAATCATTGTTGGGTTCCTTTCGTCGTTTCAGGGAAGTCAGGCGGCAATATCCTAGCATAATGGTTTTCAGGCAAATGGAGCCAGTAACAATGGTTATGTGCTCAGAAGCGAAAACTTGAGACAATATCAATGTGTCCTCGGCTGAACTGAACCCGGTGCTGGATAGCATGCAGAGAGAAAAGCGCAACGTCGCGCTTAATTCACTGCTTGCGGCGCTGGTCATCACCTTTCTCAAGTTCATCGTTGGCCTTTCCACGCTGAGCCTGGGAATTCTTTCAGAGGCGGCCCACTCGGGTCTGGATCTAGTGGCCGCGCTGGTCACTCTGTTGTCTGTCCGCGTTTCAGATAAACCGGCCGATGCGGAGCACCAATACGGCCATGGCAAGGTAGAAAATTTTTCTGCGTTTATTGAAACTGGCCTGCTTCTTCTCACCTGCGTTTGGATTCTGTGGGAGGCTGTTCGTCGGCTAAGCGGGCATCACAGCGTTCACATTGAGCCTTCACTCGCCGCTTTCGGCGTGATGTTTCTTTCCATGCTGGTGGACTGGTGGCGCTCGCGCAGGCTCAAGGTCATTGCCGATAAATATGACAGCCAGGCCCTTGAGGCGGACGCTCTCCACTTCAGCACCGACATCTTTTCCAGCGGAGTCGTCGCCCTTGGGCTGGGATTCGTATGGGCTGGTGAGCACTGGCATATTGCATGGCTAACCAAAGCTGATGCTGTGGCAGCCCTGATGGTCTCTGCCGTCATTGTTTACGTGAGTTCACGGCTGGCCCGCCGCACCATTGACGCGCTGCTGGATGCCGCTCCCGCCGGCTATCGCGGCAGCATCATGGATGCTGCGTTAAAAGTGAATGGTGTCATAGAGGTGGAGCGCGCTCGCATCCGCCGCGCCGGCAATCGCTACTTTGCCGATCTTACGGTTGGATTGGCACGCAATGTCACCTTCCAGCGCTCCGGCCAGGTGGTGGGTGAAATCACGCGCGCGGTGCATAAAATTTTGCCGGATGCCGATGTAGTCATTCACTCCATCCCCCGTGAAACCGGCCATGAGAATATTTTCGATCGCATCCGCGCCGTGGCTTCGCGCAACAACTTCAGCGTGCATGATGTCAGCGTCCAGGACCTTGAAGGACGGCTGCACGCGGAACTGCATTTGGAACTGGACGAAACTTTGAGCCTGAAAGACGCTCACGATGTTGTGACGGTTCTGGAGGCTGAAATCCGCAGTGACGTGCCAGAAATATCCAGCATCCTTACGCATATTGAAAGTGAGCCTTCTACCATCGAACCCGGCAACACGGTGGTTCGCGACGCGGTGCTGGAACAAAAGCTAAAGCCCGTGCTCCGCGAGTTTTCCGAGGTAGTGGACATGCACGATGTGGAAATCAAGCGCGTCCGCGGCAAGATCTACATGTCTTGCCACTGCACCATGTCAGACGATCTGCCGCTCTCTCGCGTGCATGACGTATCCACGGAACTGGAAATCCGCTTCAAGCAGGCCGCACCGGAATTGTTCAAGGTGCTGATCCATCCGGAGCCACAGACGGATAATCGCAGATAGCCCGTATCTCGTTGAGCCTGTTACCTACATCATTCCTATATGCTTTTCACAAAGCAAATCTCACCACGGATGAACACGGATCACACGGATTTACAAGCCAAGATGTTCTATGAACTTTTCGATCCGTGGAAATCAGTGTCATCAGTGTTATCTGTGGTAAGGTTTGGTGTTTTTTGCAAAGCCTCGTGCATAAAAAAAGCCGGGCGTTGCGGCGCCGCCCGGCCTTAACCAACCAAAAGAGGAGAGAAGAGGCTACTCTTTGGAAGGAGCCAATTGTTTGTGCAGCTCCAGCACTGGCTCCACTGAAACCTTCGTTCCCGGCGGCGGTTGAAAGAGTGCGGCATCGGGCTCATTGCGCTTGATGTCGGTCAGCCGATAGGTGCTGTCTCCCATGCGCGGATCGGAATGCTTTCTCAAAACCAGGGTGTGCAGTTCCGGTGAGAACCAGGTTTCGGTCACAATTTCTATCGGCTTTTCATTGCCGATCTGGCCCGCGGGAATCGTCACAGTTTCGCGCTTGCCCTGGGCGGACAGGCCTTCAATCGTTTGCGTTCCCAGGTCTTCATGCTTTATCTGTTCATTGCTGTCTTTGCTGCTTTGTTGTCCTTCACGGACATTCTGCACGTTAACGATGACTTTCTTTTGTGAGCGGCGGTCGGGCTGGCCTCCAAGCTCAATGATCTGTGGGCCCTCTTTCCAGGTGCCTTCGCTGCGTACTACCTTGGTCGCCTCGCCGCCCGGAGTAAAGATGTACTGCGTGTGCGTGGTGGGATCATTGATGAACACTGTCTTTTGCGCATCGACCGGAAGATTGCCGATCCGGTGCAAGTCCGTCTCGCGCCGCGTGCGGCCCTGGCTGTCACGGGCCACGAAAGACGAGGTCTTGTTCACGATCTTATTGCCATCGGCCAATACCTGCGTGCTCTCTGTGGTTGCTGTGGCAGTATAAGGCGCGGCAGTCACAACCTCGCCTGCACCGGCCATTTCAGCGGAGAAGAACTCAATTTTGCCTTCCGGCAGGCGCTCACTCTGGAACATCATGTTGCCTGGCGGTGCCATCATAGTGATAGGTTCATCTTGGGTGAATGTAAGAGTGCGGACTTTTTCTTTCGGTGCGGACTCCTGTGCCATCACGGTTCCCGCCAGCACCAATGCGCTCACCAGCAAAGCAGTAATTCGCTTCATAGATAGCGCTCCTTGAAAAAATTTGTTATTGCACTAATCTCACGGCGTAAGGCGTTCCGTCCTGGCTCACAACAAAGTCAGCCATAAACTTTCGTGCTCCTGACTCCGGACTCACCGGCGCCCCCATTTGCCATAAAGCACTCGCGGGCAACCGAACCCGCACGATGCTTAGC
>JBAVLE010000130.1:0-5960 GCA_049688735.1 Candidatus Angelobacter sp.
ACCGAACATCTCAGCCAGCGGAACCAAAGACTTGATCACCTGCGAACCAGCGCGGTGCTCAATGCCTTCAATGCGTCCACGGCGTGAATTCAGGTCGCCGATAATGACGCCCATGAACTCTTCCGGCACCACAACTTCCACACTCATGATCGGCTCCAGCAACACCGGCGAAGCCTTGCGCGCCGCTTCCTTGAAGCCCATGGAAGCCGCGATCTTGAACGCCATTTCGTCGGAATCTACTTCGTGATAGCTGCCGTCATAGAGCGTGACTTTGATGTCCACCATTTCATAGCCGGCCAACACGCCGCCTTCCATGGCCTGCTTCACACCCTGTTCGATGGGCTTGAAGAATTCGCGCGGCACCGAACCGCTCTTGATCTCATTGATGAACTCAAAGCCCTTGCCCATCTCATTGGGACCAATGCGCAGCTTGACGTGGCCATAGTGGCCTGAGCCGCCCGTCTGGCGAATGTACTTGCCCTCGGCCTGCGATTCCTTGCGGATGGTCTCGCGATACGCGACCTGTGGCTTGCCGACATTGGCTTCCACTTTGTATTCGCGCATCATGCGGTCAATGATGATTTCCAGATGAAGCTCGCCCATGCCGCTGATGATGGTCTGCCCGGAATCCGGATCGGTGGCAACCTTGAATGTGGGATCTTCCTGCGCCAGACGGCTCAGGGCGACCCCCATTTTTTCCTGGTCGCTCTTGGTTTTCGGCTCGACAGCGACGGAAATTACCGGCGCGGCGAAGGTGATCGACTCCAGCAGGATTGGCGCTTTGTCCGAACAGATGGTGTCACCCGTGGTGACGTTCTTCAAGCCGACGCAGGCGCAGATATCGCCTGCGTAAATTTCACTGATTTCTTCGCGCTTATTGGCATGCATTTTCAGCAGGCGGCCAATGCGCTCTGACTTGCCTTTGGTAGTGTTCAGAACGCTGTCGCCGGTCTTGAGATGGCCGGAGTACACGCGGACAAACACCAACTGGCCGACGAACGAATCAGCCATGATTTTGAAAGCCAGCCCGGAAAATGGCTCGTTGTCTGCAGGTTTGCGCTCAATTTTCTTTTCGTGATGGTCAGGGTCTGTGCCCTGTGTTGCCGGAATATCAAGAGGCGAAGGCAGGTAATCCACAACCGCGTCCAGCAGGGTCTGCACGCCCTTGTTCTTGAAAGCCGTTCCGCAGAGGACGGGGAACAGCTTGAGGCTGATGACGCTCTTGCGCAATGAAGCGCGAAGTTCGTCGGCGCTGATGGCTTCACCTTCAAGGAACTTGTGCAGCATCTCGTCGTCATTTTCAGCGACTGACTCGACCAGTTGGGCGTGGAATGCTTCCGCTTTCTTCTTCAGTTCGGCGGGAATGTCTTCCACTTCGTATTTCGCTCCCATGGTCTCATCGCGCCAGTAGATGGCCTTCATGCCAACGAGATCAATGACGCCTTTAAAAGCTGCTTCTTGTCCAATGGGGATTTGAATGGCTACGGGGCGGGCGTTGAGGCGTTTGCGGATGGTATCGACTGCATGCTCAAAATCGGCGCCCATCTTGTCCATCTTATTAATGAAGCAAATTCGGGGAACGCCGTATTTATCAGCCTGGCGCCATACGGTTTCCGACTGCGGCTCTACGCCATGCACCGCGTCAAACACGGCGACAGCGCCATCGAGCACGCGCAGAGAGCGCTCGACCTCGGCGGTAAAGTCCACGTGGCCGGGCGTGTCAATAATATTGATACGGATATCGCGCCATGTGCAGGTGGTGGCGGCGGAGGTAATGGTGATGCCGCGCTCCTGTTCCTGCTCCATCCAGTCCATGGTGGCGGTGCCTTCATGCACTTCGCCAATGCGGTGCGTGATGCCCGTATAAAACAGGACACGTTCAGTCGTAGTTGTCTTGCCGGCATCAATGTGGGCCATGATCCCGATGTTGCGGCAACGTTCTAATGGTGCTTGTCTGGGCATTTCCCTAAGTCTCTCTATGTAGAGACGCAACACGTTGCGTCTCTGAGACGCGGCATGCCGCGTCTTTACGTCAAAATTTCTTACCAGCGATAGTGCGCAAACGCCTTGTTGGCTTCCGCCATGCGATGCACGTCTTCCTTTTTCTTGATCGCAGCGCCGCGACCGTTGGCCGCATCCAGCAGTTCGTTCGAAAGCTTGTCTACCATGCCTTTTTCGCCACGTTCACGCGCATAGCTCACGATCCAGCGGATAGCCAGCGAGGTACGCCGATCGGGATTCACTTCCACCGGCACCTGGTAGTTGGCTCCGCCTACGCGGCGGGTCTTCACTTCCAACATGGGCTTGGCATTTTCCACGGCCTTCTTGAAGAGCTTCAGGGCTTCGTCGCCGCCCTTGGCCTGCAGGTTTTCCATGCACTGATAGAAAATTCCCTGCGCGGTGGATTTCTTGCCGCCCCACATCATGGCGTTCACGAATTTGGTGACCAGCGTTGAGCTGTAAATCGGGTCCGCTATCGGATCGCGCTTTGGAACATGTCCTTTTCTAGGCATCGTGTTTAAATCCTCAAAACTCTTGTCTGTCTCTTACTATTGCCAAAATTGCCAGCATTGCCAAAAACCGCCGAAATTACTCTTCCTGTACTCAATTTCGTTTTTCATCCAAACCGCTTGCGCAACAGGTTTTCAATTTGGATTTTTTGGCAATTACCAATTTCGGCAATTGTCTTATTTCGGCCTTTTCGCTCCGTACTTCGATCTTCCCTGCTTGCGATTGGCGACGCCGGTTGCATCCAGCGTTCCGCGGACAACGTGATAGCGCACGCCGGGAAGGTCCTTTACGCGGCCTCCGCGGATCAGCACAATCGAGTGCTCCTGCAGGTTGTGGCCGACACCTGGAATGTAAGTGGTAACTTCAATCCCATTCGTCAGGCGCACGCGGGCCACTTTGCGCAGGGCGGAATTCGGCTTTTTGGGCGTTTGCGTGTAAACACGCGTGCACACGCCACGACGCTGCGGCGATGACTGCAGGGCCGGACTGGCCGTTTTGTAATTCGGCGCCGTCCTGCCTTTTCGAACCAGCTGATTAAATGTCGGCAAAGTTGTTTCCTTCTTTTCAAGGGCCTCGCAGTTGCGCTGCTTTGCCCTGGTGCTACTAGAACTTTTGCTCTTTTGGGCAGACAAATGGCCGCGCACACGGGCGCGACTAGCCTGCTTTAGAATCCCGCGTTGCGAGACTGGCTGCGATGCAAGCAGCCATAAATCCGCCTCATTGGCGGAGAGTGTTGAATTACCCTATCTGTGGTTGAGAAACGACGGTGGCACCGAGCCTGAATCGGGGGCACTCCGTTTCGTTCTCCTGGCCCGCATACCCTTCCGTGGGAAGGTAGCGCGAACCATTTCAGCGAGGTAGCCCACTATCAAAACAAATCTTTGGGCAAAAACACGCTACAGCTCACTACAGGCAAGCTAAATTGTACTCGCGGAACCTTATAAATATAGCAACTGAAACCTGAATCCGTCAACACGGCCTGCCGGCAAGCTGGATGAACGGGCAAAGAGAATCAGCCCAGTAAACCAAAGGGCTCTCAGCTTTCGCAATCCGCTCACGGGCTCGGCCCGGAAAAGCAAAGCTAGTCAGGTAAACCGCAGCGAATCGCGGCCGAGACGAGCTGAGCCAACGCTGAAATTGGCCGCGCTGTTGAAGAAATCCGCGCAAGAATCTACACTGAACTCTCTTCTATATTATGCGCAACCAAGTGTCTCTCAAGATGCGAAGAAAAAGCCCACGCTACCCATTTTTTACCGGAATCGTCCTTATTGCTCTCATGGTCTCATGGACAGCGGGTTGCGGCGGCTCAAAGTCGGCAAATACTACCGTAGCTGCGGTCCAGATAGCTCCAGCCACACTGTCTATGGTGGCAGGGCAGGTGGTTACGCTCACTGTGTCGGCGGTGAATTCCGACAATGCCGCCGTGAACACCACGTTCACCTTTAACTCCACGAATACCAGCATTGCCACCATTTCACCGCAGGGCAGCGTTTGCGCCGGAGTTTGGGATTCCGCCTTTGTGGTCTGCAACGGTTCTGACGCCCATGCAAATCCCATTACCGGGACGGCAATCGTCACCGCCACTGCGGCAGGTGTAACCAGTGGCCCTGTCACCGTGGCCGTGCATCCGGCCATCACTTCAGTCAGCGTTGATCCGGTAACGCAACCCTGTTTCTCCATCACGCAGACACACCAGTTCGTGGCGCATGCATTCAATAACGGCATAGAAATCACCAGCCAGGTAGGCAATTTCAGCTGGTCGGCCTCCGCAGCCGCCGTGGCCTCAGTGGATGCAAACGGATTAGCGACGGCTCGCGCACCCGGAATTACAGCCGTGGTTGCGAGCGTTGGCTCAACAGCGTCGCCGGCTGTTTTCATAAAGACATGCATGCCGGTCCACCTTGAGCTCCACGTCAATGGAGACCCAGCCGGAGTCCCGACTGAAGCCGTAACCATGAACGTTGCAGACACGAAAGTCGTCCAAGTTGACATGGTGGACGAACTTGGAGCAGTAACGCCGAACGCGCCCGTAACGATTCTCAGCAATAACAGTACAGTCGCCACAGTTACGGGAACAACCTTGACGGCGGTATCGCCTGGTGGCGCTGGACTTCAAGCCGTATGCGCTCCCCCCAGTTGCGGGATAGGAATCAACACGCCGATCTACAGCAACCTGTTCGGCATCGTTGTGGCGGGCACCAGCCCTAATACGACAACCGTTTATGCCACCAGCACCTTTCCTGATGTGCCAGGCTCCAGCATTACACTGATCCCGATTGATGCCAGCAAGACTCCGCCGGTGGCAGGGTCGCCGATCTTTCTGCCGGGCTTCCCCAATTCACTGTTGTTTGACCGGTCGGGAACCACTGGGTACATCGGAACCAGTAATGGACTGGCAACACTGGATACAGCAACGAACGTGGTGACTCTGGTTTCACCCATACCGATAGGCAAAGTGCTTGCAGTCTCGGCGGATGGGAACCAGGCCATCATCTCCAATGCCGCCATTGATTCCTCGACGGGCAATCCGATTGATCCATTCCCGTCTGAGCAGCGCGTCTGGCTTTCTAACAAGAGCGCTAGCACCATCACCACTTTTATTTTGACCGGCGCAGTGGCTGCAAATTTTGACGACGATGGCTTCAGGGCATACGTTGCGGCGAGCAACGGCAATGTATATGTGCTCTCTTCATTCTTGTCGCCACAGACAATAAGCCTGGGCGGCGTAAACACTGACGTGACCCAACTGCCTTCCGGTCCCTTTGTTTACGTGGCCAATTCGGCCGGCCTGCAATCGATAGCCACCTGCAACAATGCTCCTCAAGCCGCGAATCCGCCAACGAACTCCACCGCCATACAGTTCGTGCAGTCCGTGCGGAATTCAAACACGATTATGGCCTTGGAGCCCACGGGACTCGATGTTGTAACTGCCTTCCCCTCCGACCTTACGCCGCCGGTCACCATTACACCGGCGAATTGTGCCGGCAACATTGCTTACAGCAATAGCTTTATCAATTTTGGTATTGGCCCGATCACAGCGCACCAGTTGCTGGTGGGATCGGCTGGGACGCATGTCGCCGTTTTGCCAGCCGGTCTCAATCAAGTGCTCTCGGTGTTGAATGTAACCAGCGTTGCAGGAATTCCATTACCTGCCGGCGCTACTGAGGCGTTGAACGGCAGCCTGACTCCCGATGGCGCTACGCTGTGGGTAGGCGTTGCCGGAACCAACACGGTGGATCGAATCAATCTGAACACAAACGCTGACGAAGTCCAGATTCCCATGACCTTCAAGAAAGCGGACGGATCACCGGCACCGCCGAATCTGGTGGTGATTAAACCGAAGTAGCATTAGCCATTAGCAATTAGCATTTAGCCTCTCTGTTTTAGACTGAAGTAATTTCGGCTTGAAGGCCAACAGCTCAGGGAAAATGGCTGAATGAGCTTGGCTC
>JBAVLE010000131.1:0-2439 GCA_049688735.1 Candidatus Angelobacter sp.
CCAATCACCAAGTACTAAATACTGCTCACCCACAAAAATACCGCCCGACGCATTCAAGCATCGGGCGGCCCACTCGCAGCCACGTCGGCAATTATCTTCTGCCTGGCACCTGGCTGGTTTTGGTGGAAACCGGCTCGGGCTTCATCGCGCTTGTACTGTCCGCAGATGAGTCACCGGCCTGCGCGGCGGAAGCTGTTTGCTTATCGAAATAGTCGAGCAAAGTTTTTACATCAACCGGGGTCAGGTGAAGATTGGGCATCTTTACCTTGTTGTATTTTTTGAACAGAGCCACGGCGATGGGATCTTTTGCCGCCAGCGCTTTGTCCGGCGCAAGAATGTATTTAGTTACCCAGTCGCGTCCGTGAGCCGTAGTAACGCCAATCAGGTCCGGGCCAACGCCATCGCCGCCGCCAATGGTGTGGCAAGCCGCGCAACGCGTGCGGAACATGGATGGACCTTCACCGCCAACCGACTCGTCGATCTTGGGCACGTTCTCATAGCTATTGGCGGCCTTGCGGTAACCGGGCGTAAGCCAGTTGCCGACAATCGTGGCAATGAAATGCGGATCGTCGAATGAACTGTCCTGCATCCACTGGCCCTGAGGTTCGTTGCCCAGGGTCAAGCTGCTGGTGTGTCCAGTGAGAGGGTCTTCGTCCAGGCGTCCCGCCATGCCGATCTTCTTGCGAACGGTGTCAATATCTTCCTTCTTCCCAGTCAGAAAGTACCAACCAGGGCCGGTGTGAAATCTCTTTGCGTAAGCTTTGAGGACAGGGGGGGTGTCACGCTTGGAATCAACTGTTATGGAATAAAAAAAGATGTCTTTGCCCATACGGTCGCCGAGCAATTTATAAACCTGAGCAAGTTTTGCTGTTTCAAGAGGGCAGGTTTCGCCGCATTCGGTATAAATGAAATTGATCAGGACGATTTTGCCTTTCAGCATATCGTCATAAAAGTGGATGGTCTTTCCGTCCTGGGTGATGAGTGGTACGTTGGGGAAATAATTCGCGCCCCAATAGGAGTTGTCAGCAGCGGCCGGCGTTACGCCGACCATTAAGTAAGACGCGGCGCAAAGCACGAACGCAGCCGCAAGGATGGCCCAACCATTCCGTCGCATGGTGTTTCTTCCCTTTGTTATTCCCAGATAATCATGTTGATAAATGCGGCGGGCCGTCCGCAAAGCCGGTCCGCCGCTGATTGGTTTTCAGTTATTTACCTTTGCCGCTGCCGCTGGAGCCTTTGCCGGAACCGCTCCCGCCGCCGCTGCTAGAACTACCTTTTCCCGAGCCGGAGCCGCCTCCGGAACTAGAGCCACCTTTTCCTGAGCCTGAGCCGCCGCCGGAGATGCTGGCATCCGAGCCACCGCCTCCGCCACTGCTGCCCTTGCCGCTGCTTGAGCCGGAACCGCCGCTTGAGCCGGAACCGCCACCTGAGCCGGAACCGCTCTGCGAGCCGCTCTTATTGGAGACGTTCGAAGGTTGATTGAACGCCGTTGGCAACGTGGTTGATGCAATGTAGCCCACACCCTGCGGAGTCGGAATCGGAGTCGGCATGGGTACCAGGCCGCGATCCAGTTCCCAACGAACCAGCATGGCGTGATCTTCATGCACGGTGTTATGGCAGTGCTCCATGAACATTCCGTAGAACTCGCGGAACTGCATAGTGAGAGTTACGCTGCCGCTGGGACGCAGGCGATACACGTCTTTGCGGCCTTTTTCCCACGCGGGCACGTTGGCTGCGCTACCGTTGCGGGCAAGAATCTGGCCTTCTTCAAAGTGGATGTGAACCGGATGGTCCCAGCCGCCGCCGGCATTCTTGAGCGTCCAGATTTCGCGGGTTCCAGGTGTGGGGGCCGCTGCAACCCGGCCATAATCGGCCTGGAGCATGGTGCCACCATCGGTTTTAACGCCCCAGGGATCCTGATCCGTTGGATCGGTGAGACTCTTGGCGCCGCTGCCAAACTCAAACGTCCGTTCGCGTACCACAGGTACATTCGAGAGATCAGGGTTGGGAATCATTTGCGCAGGAACCTGGCTTAGATCGGGCTTGGCCGGGTTTGCAGTGATGCGAAATTCAAGCATCTTGCCGACGCATGGATCGGAAGATTTACCCGCCAAGGCATCAGCAATCGTGCGATCCGCTGCCGGTTTCTTGCCATCCGTGTGTTCGCAGACGTTTACCAGCCAGACTTTATCCCCAAGGTTGTAGCGGGAGAAGTCAATGACCCAGTCATAGCGCTCGGCAATGCCCTGCTCGTCGGACACAATCTGCGTGACCGGTTGAGGAAGAAGGTTGCCGTCGTTCGCAATCTGAATCATCGGCGAACCGTCAGAGAGTCCATACTTGAAGAAGCGTGAGACGCTGGCGTTCAGAATGCGGAAGCGATACTTGCGGCGCTCCACTTCAAAGAACGGTCTATAGCAAAGATTCACGGTCATTACG
>JBAVLE010000132.1:0-4335 GCA_049688735.1 Candidatus Angelobacter sp.
GGATTGGGCCACCTGAACAGATAGTGACGCCGCTGGATCATAAGGTAGGCGATGGTCCTGCCCTTCTTGATAAGTGAATTTGGTCTGGAGGAAAAGATCGGTGCGGGTAACGATGCCTGCGCGATAGGCGGCAGCCAATCCTTCACCAACTCCGGCCTCGAAGTAGTGGCGGCGCTGGTTGGCGGTGTCGATGGCGCGGAAGCCGGAGCGGATGGCGAGTTCAGTCAGAGCCGCTGTTCGGTCTTCTTTCCAGGCGGTGCCGTACAAAAAGTTAGGAATAGCGGAAAAGTGGGCGCTTGGCATCAATTTATCTTACATACGGCGTTTTGCTGAGGGAGGAGATGGAGAGTGTTTAGGCGATTGCGCGAATTAGCTGGTTTTTCACCGCAGAGACGCGGGCGTGAGAAGTGGGACAGGTCCTGAGGAAAGATTCTTGATAGGTTCGTCCATATCGTGTCGATTTTAGTTGATTTATTCGCTCCATATTCGCTATACTAGGCCTGGTAGAGATGATTTATTAACGGCTGCGCAACGGGAAACCGTTGCGTTTTGTGTTTTGGGGATTTTGCAACCCTCTGCCTGATCTCTCAGCCTTGGGTCATGTGGGGTCGGCTGGGGTCGAATGGGTTCAAATGGGGTCGAAACCGGGGGGAGGGGCAGGGGTAGCAGGAAATTGGCAGTGGTTGCCATTGTTGCCGAACCCGCACGGATTGATAAACAAGGACTTACTGAGACATGTCTGGATGATGGCGAGATCAGGAAGAGCAAATTTCACCCCTGATTTACCAGACATATGCGCAGCAGGAATGAAAGTGAAGAGTCACAGTCTTAACCACCGAACGCTGGAACAATTTGCGTTTGATGAGCAAACGGGAACCAGCAGAGCTATTTGCCAGTGAAGTGGCAAGCAGGATACTGAGATTATGAGGTCTGATAACAAGCAAAAGAAAGAAGATCGTGATGATCCGATAGTGAGGAGCTTTCTTGATTACTTGAACGTTGAGAAAGGGCTGACGCCGTTAACAGTCGGAGCCTACAAGTCTGACCTAATTCAGCTTGCCGAGTTTCTTGCAGTTCGACATAGGGAGTTGGCCCAGGCACGGCGGGAAGATATCCGCGCGTTCCTGACCCAGTTGTTTGGGAACGGAGTAAAAGACCGGTCAGTGGCGCGCAAGCTCTCTACGTTGCGGCATTTTTATAAATACCTGCTGCTGGACAGGATCATCCAGCAGGACCCAACATTGGAAATTGACTCGCCAAAGCAATGGAAAGTCCTGCCAAAGTCACTGGCGGTGAGCGAGATAGATTCAATGATGGAGTCGGCGGGCAAAGCGGACGATTCCAAATTTTCAGCAGCGCTGGCCCAGCGCGACCAAACCATGCTGGAGGTGTTTTATGCCGGCGGGATGCGGGTTTCTGAGATCGTCCACGTAAAGCTGGAAGATTTGAAGCTGGAACTTGGGCATATTCTGGTGCGCGGAAAGGGTGACAAGGAGCGCATTGTCCCGATTGGGAAAGCCGCGCAGGAACGGATCAGCGCATATCTAGCTGATGGCCGGGTGACGCTGCTGAATGGAAAAGTTTCATCGATGTTGTTTGTGCAGCGTGGAGGGGGGCGGCTGTCGCGCCAACGGGTGTGGCAGATGGTGAGAGATGCTTCGGCGTCCACGCGCCACGCCAGCCCGCACATGTTGCGCCACAGTTGCGCCACGCACATGGTGGAAAATGGCGCCGATCTGCGAACGGTGCAGACGATCCTGGGCCACGCCGATATCTCAACCAGCCAGATCTATACCCATGTGGCGCTGGATAGGCTAAAGACTGTCTATCGCCAATTTCATCCACGGGGCAAGAGAAGCGCCGGAGCGGTGAAGTCATGAAGCAGACTGAAAGCCGGCGGAGCGCGGAGATTCAACGCGGCATCGGCAAGTTTCTGGATTCACTGCGCGGAGAGCGCAATGTATCGGCGCATACATTGCGCGCGTATAGCAATGAACTGAACCGCTATGCCGAATACCTGGGTCCGGAAGCGGGATGGAAAGACATTGACCACATCACGGTGCGGGGCTTCTTGTCTCACTTGCATGGCTGCGGATTGAGCAAAGTTTCAGTGGCGCGGGCGCTTGCAGCCTTGCGGTCAATGTACAAATGGCTGGGGCGAGAAGGCATTGTTGCCCAAAACCCGGCCAAGCTGGTGTCATCACCCAAGCTGCCAAAGAAGCTGCCACGCGTGCCAACGATGGAAGAGATCAACGGCCTGCTGAATACTGACATGCCGGAGAGCGCCGCATTTCCTGAGCGCGATCGCGCGATCTTTGAGCTGCTCTACGGCTGCGGGCTGCGAAACTCTGAATTGGTAGGAACCGAACTGGGCGACATCCAGGAAGCCAACGGGGTGATTTTGATTCGCGGAAAGGGTAAGAAGCAGCGCTATGTTCCGCTGGAAGGCGCGGCGGCGGATGCGCTGGCGGCTTATCGCGAGGCACGACACAAGGTGCTGAACGCAACGCGTAAGAAAACCGGCCGGCTGTTCATCAATCAGCGGGGCGGGCCGCTGACAACGCGCAGCGTGGGGCGGATCGTGAAAAAGATTGCTGTCTCAAGAGGCCTGCCGCCGGATATCCATCCGCATACTTTGCGCCATGCTTTTGGAACGCACATGCTGACGGAAGGAGCTGACTTGCGGTCCATCCAGGAACTGCTGGGGCATGAGCGCCTGGCGACCACACAGAAGTATACGCAGCTCTCGATCACTCACGTGATGGAAGTCTATGACAAGACGCATCCGCGGGCAAAGTAAGGGCTTGAGCTTATAGGGAACAAAATATATGACTTTGTTGTGCGCTGCCATTGCTTTGCTATAGCGTCCCAGGTGGAAAACATGCGACTCTAGCTCTCCCCCTAAAAATTCAGGAGATTGAATATGCGCTGCAAAGGTTTAGTAGTTCTAGTGTTGCTAGCGGTTGCCGCACCGGTATTTGCTCAGCAGAGCGTGGCCGAGGCCGCCGCTCAAGCAAAATCCAAAAGGGAGGTCTTTCCCGCAGATGCTCCAACACACGATCAAGTGATGACCCTGCTTGATCTGCTGCAGGTACGCAGAAATATGGTACTGATGATCGACGGTATGAAGAACGCCATGAAGGAAGGAGCTGAACGGGGCTTTCGTGAGCGTGTCCCGAACCCGACACCGAAACAAGTGGAGGCATTACGCGGGATGATCGATGGCGCACTGTCAGAGATGCCCCTGGATGAGATGGTTGAAGCGACTGTAGCTGTTTATCGTCGGCATCTCACCAAATCCGATGTTGAAGAAATGATCCGGTTCTATGCCGGCCCAGTGGGGCAAAAGGTCCTGCAAGAGCAGCCCAAGATGCTGCAGGAAAGCATGCAGGCCGGCACCGAAATTCAGAAAAAGAGAATGGACCAAATCATTGCGAAAATCCGAGAAAGCGAACAGAAGATGCTTGAGGCCGATGAGGAAACCAACACGACGCCAAAGAAGTAACATGGCAGAGAGCCTACCTTCGACGCAGAATGCCGGAGCCGCCAGTGTTGGCAAGGAACCGATCCACCGCCGCAGGCTGATATTACGGTTAAAATATGGCAGTGGCCCTGTAGCTCAGATGGATAGAGCGACGGTTTCCTAAAAAGCCTGCCAGATTTAAAAACACCAGTATTTATGCGGTTACATCGGTGGAGTTGTGCACGCCTTGTGCACGTAATATACTTGTGCTTTCTTGGCCGTACTTGTGGCCATCAGGAGGCCGAATGGCGCAAAAAGGGTATATCTACAGGGTCGCCAATACATGGATGCTGCGGTATCGCACGCCGGTTCTGGTGAACGGCAAAGTGGTTATGCGGCAGCGCGCAAAGCGGCTGGCCACCTATCATTCGCGTAACTTCCCTGATGCGGAAAGTGTTGAATACTTGGCCGCCGAAATTCTTACCCCGATCAATGCCAAGCGCACGCGGCCTGATTCGATAGAGACCGTGGCCTCCTTTTTGGAGCACGTATATCTGCCATCATGCAAGGCAGAATTGAAGCCAAGCACCGCGAAAGGTTACACGGATATGTGGAAGCTGGTGCAGCCACACTTGAACGGCCTGCAACTACGTGATACCCGCACTAGCGATATCGAAGCTTTGCTGAACGCAGTGGCGAATTCCAAAGCACGCGCCAAGACCACACTTTCCAATGTACGAAATTTCCTTTCTGGTGCCTTCCGGTATGCGATTCGCACAGATCGATTCAACGATCAGAATCCGGTGCGCGAGGCAAAGGTGCCGAAAGGCAAGAGGCCGCAAAGTGTACCTGCATACAGTTTGGAAGAAATC
>JBAVLE010000133.1:0-6665 GCA_049688735.1 Candidatus Angelobacter sp.
GGGCGAAGCGATTGATAGTTACAAGAAGTGCGTCGACCTTGATCCCACGCACGCGGCCGCTTATATCAACCTGGGCACGCTTTTTTATAACCGCCATGATTACCCGCAGGCTGAGCGCTTTTATCGCAAAGCCATCGAGGTTGATCCGCGCTACGCGCTGGCTTATTTCGATCTGGGCAACGTGCTCGATGAAACCGGCCGCCTGCCCGACGCCATTCGCGCATACCAATCCGCTATCTCGCTTGCACCGACCTACGCTGACGCGCATTACAACCTGGCATTGGCATATGAAAAAGCCCGCCAGCCGCGCAAAGCGCTCAATCACTGGCAAGCTTATACCCGGCTCGATACTGTGGGCCCCTGGTCTATCCATGCCCGCAACCAGATGAGAAAAATCCTTGCCGCTGATGAGCTGAAGCTGGTTCCGAAAAAGAAGTAGCTTTTTTCTTTATTCCGAACGGAGTGAGGAACCCCTATAGTTACCATGCGGACTAGCGCACACGACTACCGCGATATCGTGCAATCGGTCACCGGGCATTGAAAGAGTCTTCCTAATGGAAATTAATTTCTGCCCACGCTGGATTCTAACCAAGCTCCATGTCCCTGAGCGAAATCAGCATCACTTTGCCATTCTGCTTTCAACATTGATCGTCTTATTGAGTGTTCCAATCATTCCCCACGTCCCGCACTTCTGCCTGATGAAGAAGCTTTTGGGGATTCCTTGTCCTGGTTGCGGCATTTCGCATTCGATCACGGCGGCTTTCCAATTCGATCTCGCAAAGGCATGGTTCGCAAACCCTGCTGGAATCAGCCTTGCGCTGCTCTTTTCCTTTCAGGTCGTCGCGCGGCCATTTGCCATCGTGCTACCGCGGGCATCCGCAGCCGTATCATCGATTTCTCGATACGGTTCAAACTTCTCGGTGATACTATTGTTCCTCGTTTGGACGTATAGAGTGATTTAAGGAGGTCAATGGCGGCGATTTCGTGTTCCAAGTGCGGCACAATGACGGAGCGGGCAGGTTATCCCGCATGGACCATTGTCGTTAGTATTTGTTTCTTTCCAGTTGGCTTGCTTTCTTTGCTGGCTGGACGCAAGCCAACCACCTGCGGCCATTGCGGATTCACCTGGAACGCCTGATCACCAAGCCGGTTCTTATCTTTCCTCTTAGCACTGCCGGTGATCGACTCAAACTCAAGGCGTATTTAGCGCTGTGAAACGCAGGCCCCGGCTACCCTTCAATGCGGTATGAAAATTCTTCAATCACCGGATTGGTGAGCACGTCTTTGGCGATTCGCTCCACCTCGGCTTTGGCGCCCTTTTTGTCCAGGCCGCCATCCAAGTTCAATTCAAAGAATTTGCCTTGGCGCACCGCCCCACGCCTTTATTACCCATCTTTTTAAGCGCGCCGTGAATGATTGCCCTGAGGATCAAGGTCGGTGGTCTTGAGCATAACTGTGCGTAAAGCCTTCATGGATAAAGGTACTTTACAAAGACTTTGCCGCCGATTGAAGTCTGTAACTTGTCGCGAATAACGCGGATGGGTGCGGATTAGATAATTCCTTGCCGGAATTTCGATCACTAATCCGCGATCATCCGCGGTAAAAGATTTACTACTGCACACGGAAAGCGGTCACAAACTGAACGCCGCTTGCGTCGCTTACGCGAAAGATACTCCAGCCTGCCGGCTGAATTGTGCCTACATCCGCGCTGACGTTGCCCTTCGCGTCGGTGGTGATATTGGCCAGAGTGTCGCATGGCGTCTGCAGGAACAGGCTGCACACGGCGGTATTGAAAGTGTGGTTGGGAAATGCGCCGGTGAGAGTAATATGCGCGGTCGTGCCGGACATCTTCGCGGATCCGACACCGGGCGAGTTTCCTGTGGCTTGATTGATGCCGCCAGTAACTGTGGCGGCGGGCAGCAGAGCCGATTTGAAACTGACTCCAGTGGCAGCGGTCGCTGTGGCCTCGCTCTGGGTTCCGTTGGCGTCAACCATCTGAAACGCTCCAGAAAATGTCCCCTTCACCGGGAAAGTGAAGTTCACATTGGCAAAATCAGTTGTGCCGGTGGTAATCGGAGTTACGTTCATGCAGTTCGTAAAGCCCTGTGGATAAGGACAGAACTGCAGGGTGAAAGTTGAATTAGTTGCCGCCGTGTGAGCCTGGAAGTTGCCTGCGCCATTATTGGCGGCGGTATCGACGGTGATCGTGCCTTCAGGCGCTGGATTTCTGCCGACAGTGAAGAACCAAGTCGAGAGAAATGCATCAGAGGCGGCCGTGGGAGTCGGGCTGGGTGATGGGGCTGGAGTCGGCGAGGGCGATGGGACTGGACTCGGCGAAGGCGACGGCATTGGAGTTGGAGTAGGGCTAGGCTGCATATTGTTGGAAACCGAGCCACATCCGGCGAGAAATAGTAAAAGTCCTGTTGAGAGAATTAAAGATACAGTACGCACAAAGACCTCCTTAGAATTCGGGCTTTCATTCAAGAAGGGGAACAACTTGATATCTAGGAGAGCGGCTGCTGGACGCGGGTTGTCCCGGAAAACGCTTTAACCTGCTGGAGCAAAGGAACCAGAGAGAGAACTTTAGGGCGGGACGCTGAAATTGCGACGCGCTCGTTCATCGAAACAACCGGGGGGAAAATCTATTGTCCCCACCATGCGGATTGGGCGCATAGCGCGATGCCGAGGCCGGCTACTCTTCAATGCGGTATGAAAATTCTTCAATCACCGGATTGGTGAGCACGTCTTTGGCGATTCGCTCCACCTCGGCTTTGGCGGCCTTTTTGTCCAGGCCGCCATCCAAGTTCAATTCAAAGAATTTGCCCTGGCGCACCGCCCCGACGCCTTTATAACCCATCTTTTTGAGCGCGCCGTGAATGGTCTTGCCCTGAGGATCAAGGACGGTGGTCTTGAGCATAACTGTGACGTAAGCCTTCATGGATAAGCCATTTTACAAAACCCTGTCATGGAATGACATGATCGCGGCAGAAACTCGCCGCCACTAGAACATGATGCGTGTGTGCAGACGTTGCAAAGACGTTCAGGCGCCTGGTCTTGCGCTGCTACGCTCCCAGACTAATTTTGTGGGGGGCAAAGAATCTTTCACTGAGAGACAAAAGAAAAACCAAGCCGCTCAAACTCTTTGCGGACGTTTTTGTAGCACTCGCAGGCTGCTTTTTCCAGGCCTTGCCTGTCGCGGATGTGTACCTTTCCGCGTGAATACTCCATCAGCCCGGCGTTCTGCAGTATCCCGGCTGCCAGTGTCACCGTGGAACGCGGCGTTCCCAGCATTTGGCTGAGAAATTCATGCGTGATTGGAAAATTGTTGGACTCCATTCTGTCATGGCATGCCAAAAGCCAGCGGGCGAGCCGCTCGGCAATATCGTGCAGGCGATTGCAGGCGGCAGTCTGCGCTGTTTGAATCATGTGGGCCTGAATGTAGGAGCCGGTAAGCCTTTGCAGTGCGCCGGAATTCTCAAATTCCTCCTTCAGACGTCTGGCTTTGATCTTGTAGCCCATGCCCGGAATTTGGATGAAGGTTCTGGTGGGCATGCGGTTGCCGCCCAGCAATAAGGAAAATCCAACCATGCCTTCCTTCCCCGTAATGCCCGTCTCTACCGTGGCGCCGTTGGACATTTCAGCTACAACGGAGGCCAGTCCGCCTTCCAGAAAATAGGCGTGGGTGATCTCCTCATTCGGTTCCTGAAGAGTTTCATGCAGGCTAAGCTCCACAGGAGTGAGATGAGGCATAAGGCGGGCAATTTCAGATGGGGGTAATGAGGCTAGAATTGCGTTTTTGCAAGTCAGCCGCGGGGCAATAATTGAAGACATCATGCGCTCCTTTGCACCGGTTGCGAAAGTCAAATAGACCTGCACCCCAATGCGCAAGTAGCCCCAAACAGCTTGCGTACAAATTGTTTCTGGATTGTACGCTTTTGACGATAGTCGGCACAAACTCATCGGTCGTTTGCGCAGCGCCTTTAGGTAGCCGGACTACAGCCAGACAATTTAGGATGTATGCCCAGAAAAAACCTGCTTATGCGCAATCATTCAAGGAGAAAATTCATGTCGAGCGATTTTGACCGTGCGGACGCGAACAATATTGCCGGGCAAGGCAATGAAGCGGCTGAAAGCCCTGCCGCAAACTGGCTCGACCGTCGCCATTTTCTCGTCGGTGCAGCCGCTGGCACGGTAGCCATGGCTCTGCCGCGCTGGGCGCGCGCAAGTGAGAGTGGCTTCAATACTAACTTAGGGGCGGCAATGTTCCAGGATGATCTTGCTCCTATTCGCGCAGAGATCACTAAGCGCCATGATGAAACCGTGCAGCGCATGCAGACCTGGATGAAACAGGCTTCCATCGCGGCTGAAAATCGCGGCATGAATGAAGGCTGCGAACTCACCATGCAAATGCTGCGTGACGCCGGCTTTCAGCAAGTAACCAAGGTCCCCACCGACGGCCAGCCGGGAATCTTTGCCACGCTGGACGCGGGCGCTCCCAAAACTCTTGGTCTTTACTTCATGTATGACGTGAAACAGGTCGATCCTTCGGAATGGTCGTCACCGCCGTGGGAAGCCCGCATTGTTGATAAGCCGGGCTTCGGCAAAGTTGTAGTTGGCCGCGGCGCTGTCAATCAGAAAGGACCGGAAGCTACGTTCCTGGCAGCGTTGCATGCCATTCGTGGCGCGGGCCGCAAGCTGCCGGTCAACTTTGTTTTGGTAGCTGAAGGCGAAGAGGAAATTGGCTCGCCGCATTTTCCTCAGGTCGTGCGCCGTCCGGAAGTGCTGGCCGCCCTGAAGAAAACTTTGGGAATCTTTATGCCGTTTGCTTCCCAAGACCCCGACGGAAAAGTAACAGCCTTCCTCGGGGCAAAGGGTGTGGTCGAGCTGGAACTGGTTTCCAGCGGCGAAAAGTGGGGACGTGGTCCCAAAGCCGACATCCATTCCAGCAACAAGGCGCGGCTCGACTCGCCCGCATGGCATCTGGTAAAAGCGCTGAACACATTGGTGTCAGCCGATGGCAACGATCCTGCGATCGCTGGATTTGCCGACAAGGCGCGACCCATCTCTCCGCAGGAGAAAGCCATGGTCGCAGAAGCCGCACGCCGGCTCGACGAAAAAGGGCTAATGAAACAGATGGGCGTGGAGCACTGGGTACACGACGTAACCTTTGAGCAATCGCTTGAGCTGCTGGTCTCGAAGCCAACAGTTAATATCGAAGGTCTTGTAGGCGGTTACACCGGACCCGGTGGAAAAACCGTCCTGCCGCATCGCGCCGTGGCCAAGATGGACATGCGCCTGGTGCCGGACATGACTGCCGCCGACGCGCTGGCTAAGCTCAAGGCGCATCTGGCAAATAACGGCTTTGGCGACATTGAAGTCAACATGACCGGTGGCTATGATCCAACTTCCACGCCTGCCGACGCGGCGATCGTCCGGGCTGAACACGCTGTTTACAAACGCAATGGAATCGAGCCTATCGTCATGCCGCGTCTTGCCGGCTCATGGCCGGGATATGTTTTCACCGGCGATCCGTTGCGCCTGCCCGCCGGACACTTTGGCCTTGGCCACGGTAGCGGTGCGCACGCTCCCAACGAATACTACGTGATCGAATCCAGCAATCCGCAGGTCCAAGGCATTGATGGGGCAGTGATGTCTTATGTGGAATATCTGTATGAGGTGGCCAGGACGGCGTGAGAAAGTTTGCCCTGCACAACAAAAATCCCCGTTATCTTCAACAGGGATGATCTGAATTTGCGAGTGAATTATGCGCCGCGGCCAACGCCCATATATTCAAAGCCCAAGGCTTTCATGCGTGGACCATCGAGCAGGTTTTTGGTATCCACGACCACCGGGTTGCGGATGATGCGGCGAATGCGGTCAAAATCCAGCGTGCGAAACTCCGGCCAGCCTGTGCCCAGTACCAGCGCGTCTGCGCCTTCCGCCACGGAATAGGCTGAATCGCAATAGCGCACGTTGCCGGTGAGTTCCTGCTGCGCGTCCGGCATTGCAATGGGATCATAGGCCTTTACGTGCGCGCCGTTTTCCATGAGGCTGCGCGCTAAGCGAATAGAACCCGAGCTGACAACGGAATTGGTATTCGGTTTGAACGCCAAGCCAAGAAGTCCGACTTGCTTGCCCTCAACCGAGCCCATGGCACTGTTGATCTTCTTCATAATACGTGCGCAAAACTCCTGGTTCACTTCACGCGCTGCGCTCAAAATCTTAAGGGACACGCCGGAACCAGCGGCCAGGTTGGCCAGTGAGTCCATGTCTGATTCGGTAAAGCTTCCGCCCAACGAACCCGGCTGCAATGATCGGGGGGCAATTCGTTTATCCAACCCAAGCGCAAGAGACAGATCCACAGCATCGGCATTGATGCGTTCGCACAAACTTGAAAGTTCATTGATAAAAGAAACTTTTGTGGCCAGGAATGCCGTGGAGGCTTCGCGAACCAGTTCCGCTGTTTGGTGGCTGGTCACAATCACTGGCACACCGCGCATTACCAGCGGGCGATACAACGCTTTCAACGAAGTCACCGCCGCGTTTGACGTGGTTCCCAGCACGATTCTGTCCGGCCAGTTGAAGTCTTCCACCGCGCATCCTTCAGAGAGAAACAGCGGATGGGACACTACCGTGATGTTCTTTCCGGAAGCCTTCAGGCGTTC
>JBAVLE010000134.1:0-1555 GCA_049688735.1 Candidatus Angelobacter sp.
GCTAACGGCATTAGCTTTCTGGCGGTCATTGCCGGCCTGGCCATGATGACGATCGACCGTCCCCGCATGACAATAGAAGGTTCGCCGCTGGAAAATATCATTGAAGGCTTCCGCTTTGTTGCCCAAAGCCACCCAGTCCGTGCGTTTATGTTATTGCTGGGACTGGTAAGCTTCACGGCCATGCCTTACGCGGTGCTTATGCCGCTCTTTGCCGATAAGATACTCCACGGCGGCGCACAAGCCCTGGGCTTGCTCATGGGTTGTTCCGGAGTTGGCGCACTCTGTGGCGCTGTGACTTTGGCCATGAGAAAGACTCTCAGGGGCCTGAGCGTATGGGTAGCTGTTTCATGTGCAGGCTTTGGCGTGTCCCTGCTTGCATTTTCCTTCTCGCGGCTGCTTTGGCTTTCCGCGCTATTGCTGGTGCCGACTGGATTCTGCATGATGATCCAGATGGCTTCCTCAAATACGATGATTCAGAGCATGGTTCCAGACCGTCTCCGCGGACGCGTAATGTCTGTCTATGCCATGACTTTTATGGGGATGGCTCCCCTGGGCTCTCTTCTCGCTGGCAGCCTCGCACACACGTTAGGTGCCCCGATGGCCGTTGGGCTTGGCGGTGTGGTAGCGATTGTGGGAGCGGGCTTCTTTGGGTCGAAGTTACCTGCGCTGCGTCCTGCCGCTCGGGAGATGATTATCGCGCAACAGGTTGCCGGAGGCGATCCTCCGCAGGAGATGACCGCACCAGTGTTCAGCAAGAACGGTTGAAGCAGAAGACGGCATTATTCTTCTCTGGCTCCGCGCCTCGTGGTGGCTCTGGCCCCAAGCGTTTCTGATCAGTGTCATCTGTGTTGATCAGTGGTGGGATTTTGCTCTTCCGATCACGTGCGATAACGGCAATCTTCAGCTCGCCACCTTTTTCAGCAGCGCGATCTGTCCCGAATGATAAACCGCGTGCTGCGTGGCGCTCTGGAAAAGCCGATAGAAGTTATATGTGCGGCCTGGGACAATTCCTTCCAGCCGCTCATCGCCGAAACTCTTGATAGTTTCCACCAGCCTCAGATGCTCGTCGAAGAAGGTAGTGACCGCCTGCTTCCACGCCTGCTCATCGGTGCCTTTCACCGGCGGCCAGTCCAGTTCTTTGGGCATCGTCGACCAGGCTGGGATCGGCGTTCCCTGGATCGCGCCGGAAAAGAATTTGATCCATGCATTCACATGGACCACGATCTCCCAGATGGAATGTGCGTTCGGAATGGGACGGGCCTTGGCCTGCTCGGCAGTAATGCCCGTGAGAATTTCTCGCAGCGAATCTCCGTACCACGCTTCTCCGTTAATGGTGGAAACAAGCTGATAAGCGATGCGATTGCATTCAGTGTTCATGTTTTCAACCACAAAGGACACAGAGGAGCGCAAGGGGTTCAGCGACTCTCAATTTTTCTTGGACCTTCTCCGTGCCTCTGTGAACCTGTGAAAAAACCATGTTAGGGCAAGCGATCATAGCTAGAGTGTCCCTATCCTCGACACCTGGGAGCTTTGCATTCTCCGTGCGCTGCCGTAG
>JBAVLE010000135.1:0-57127 GCA_049688735.1 Candidatus Angelobacter sp.
AATCACTTTTCTTGGAGTACCGTTTGCCATCAGGCAATCAGCATATAGGAAGGAACGTTACTGTGTAGGAGTGGTTTCCTGCGGCGCTTCGTGCTCGGGCTGTGCCGCTTCAGCTTCGCTTTCCACCTCAGCCGCGCGCGCCTTGGATTTCTTCTTGGCGGGTTCGGGCGCTGCAGGTTCACTGGCGGGATCAAAGTATAGAATTCTGCCGCAAGAATTGCAGGTAATGATCTGCTCATTGGTGCGTACTTCCTGCCAGATTTGCGGACGGACCATCACAAAGCAGGCCATGCATTTCTGGTCACGGGCCTCAGCCAGCGCCGATTTGCGTTGCCGCATTACACGGTCATAGTGGGCCAAAGCGCTGTAGTCCACGCCTGCCCGCAGCTCGTCGCGCTTGCCTTTGAGTCCTGCCAGAAGCTTTTCGTCTTCTGCAGTTCGAACGCGCGCTTCGGCTTTTTCTTTCTCCACATCCGCCGACTCGGTCTTCAACTCAGCTTCGGCAACTTTCAGCGCTTTTTCGTCATTTTCCAGCCCAATCATCAGTTCCAGTATCTTGTCTTCGCAGCCGCTGATCTGCTTCTCGGAGAATTCGACTTCATGCATCAGGGCGCGGTATTCGTCGTTGGTTTTTACGCTGGATGACTGGCTGCGGTACTTGGCAATTTTTTCCTGAAAGCCCTTGATGTCGGCTTCATTCTGGCGGCGGCTGGCTTCATTGCTCTTGATCCGCGCTTTGGCCTGCTCCACGGCGGCTTTATGTTCTGCCAGCTTTGCCTCGATGGCGGTTACCCGCCTGGGAAGGCTGGCTACCTCTTCCGCGAGGCGAAGGGCTTCCCTGTCAATTTTTTCCAGCTCGATGAGTCTTTGCAGGTCTGCGTTCATGAGGGAAGGGCTAGCCCCAATTCTAACACGCGATATTGGCCGTTCGGCACCGGTTTTGCGCCTTTAACTAGGTTTTTCTACTGATTGCCGCGCTGGAATGGCATGCTTAGACTAAATCCATATGATGATCGTAGAAATCACCAGACTGCTGTTGGGCGTGGCCATCGCTGTCTTTCATCGGCCGCTGGCAACCATGATCATGCAGCAGGAACGCCAACTCGATGGATTCTTCCGTAGCCGTGGCGTCGAGCTGCCCGCCCCTCCCAGTGATGCGACGGCCCAGAACCTTTACTTCATCATCGGGATTTTCATCGCGTTGATTGAATCCGGACGGATCTGGTTTTCTATCTACTAGGCCCGCACCCGAATTTCTTGCAATCCAGTTCTCAATCTTTTGGCATTGGCGGAGTTGTGTCCGGTTTTCTTCCGAAAACGAAACGGGCAATCAGCAACAAAGCAATCCCACCCCAACCCAGATATTGCGCCATGGCATGCTTGTGGGGATCAGGAGACGATCTCATTAGAAAGCCAGCCACGGCCATGCAAATGGCAATTGCCACCAGAATCCAATAACTTGCTGGTCTATTTCCCATAGTTGTCCTTTTCTACTGTTCAGCCTTCATGAAAGTTACATTGGAAAGAAAAGGCCCTGTCATTCGACAAGGCCCGGCTTCAAATAAAGTTATTTCTTCCTCCCTGATGTTGAATGTCCTGCTGCCGCTGGCACGCCTTGCTCCGGCTGATTATGGTAATTGGGGAACGCAGGACGCTTGGCCACTGGCAGCGGATTCTTTTTGAGCGCATCCATGACTAGCGCTACTGCTTTTTCCAGCTGCGGATCATGCCCGCTTGCCCAGTCCTTTGGCGTAATTTCAACTTCGTAGTCAGGTGCAACGCCGTGGTTCTCCACGTCCCAGTCTCCGGTTCGATTGTAAAAAGCCACGCGCGGAGCCGTAACTCCGCCGCCATCCATGAGCGCGGGATAATCATAAATTCCGACCAGGCCGCCCCAGGTCCGTGTGCCCACAAGCGGCCCCAGCTTGGCATCGCGGAAATACCATGGCAAAGCGTCGCCGCCGGAACCGGCATACATGTTTGTGATCATGGCTTTCGGGCCAAAGATTGCACCCACTGGCGTGGTGAAATCCTTGCCCTCGCGTGTGAGCCAGTAGTTTTGCAGCGGACGCCGCAGATAGTCGATGACATAATCAGCCGCCGAGCCACCGCCGTTAAAGCGTTCGTCAATTACCGCGCCTTCACGCCCGACTTGGGCAAAAAAGTAACGATTGAAAGATGTGTAACCGCCAAAGCCAGTGTCCGGCAGATAGACGTAAGCCAGTTTGCCGCCGCTGAGCTTATCCACTTTGTGCAGATTGCCTTCAATCCAGGCGCGATTGCGCAGCGCAGCTTCGGTTTCAATTGGTACCAAGGTTACATTGTGAGCGCCTTTGCCATCCGCTGAAGGACCAACTTTCAGCACAGTCGATTTATCTGCTGTGCCTTCAAACAGCTCAAAGATCTCGTCTGTTCCGCGCAGTTCCCGGCCATTTACGGCCAGCAGGTATTCGCCTTCCTGGACGTTAACCCCCGGCTGCGTCAGCGGCGCGCGCAACTGCGGGTTCCAGTTTTCACCCTCATATATCTTTGAGAATCGATAGCGATCATTTTCCACCGTGTATTCCGCTCCCAGCAGACCCACTTTGCCTTGCTCCGTCGGCGGCTCCGGAGGCGTGCGGATGTACATGTGTCCCACGGTGATCTCGCCCAGCATCTCTGCCAGCAGGTAACTGAAGTCATAGCGGCTGCCCACGTTCTCCAGGTACGGCTCATATTGCTTTTTTGTGGCGGGCAGGTTCAGCCCGTGGAGATTGGGGTCGTAAAAGAAGTCGCGTTCAATGCGCCAAACTTCGTTGTATTCCTGCTTCCATTCCGCTCTGGGATCGACGCGCACTTCCATCTTGGTCAAAGCCAGCGGAGTTTCCGGCTTGCCTGCTGCGGGGCTCCCTTCACCGCGCGCCGGGGCTGTGGCCGAGCTGATGAACCACTTCTTGTTATCGCGGCGGCCTTTGCTGTAAAGCATCTTCTTGCCGTCAAAAGAGACGGCAAAGTCATTCGCGCCTTCCATCAGTTTTTCCGGCTTGCGTGATGTCAGATCAAAACGCCAAAGCGTATTCAACTGGTCTGGGCCAGGACGCGGTGAATCTTCAATCAGGAAGATCGTTCCGGATTTTCCTGCCACCAGTTTGCTGTAATCGCGCGGTGGAATCGGCATGGCCACAATGCGCTGGCTGATGTTTTCCGGGTCAATCCGCACCACCACGTTCTCATTCTTTACTGACCTGGCGGCGCGCGCGTCCTGCGCTTTGGCTTTTTCCTCGGCGCTGCCCGGCTCCTGCTCTGGTTTTTCTTCCGCTTTGGACGATTTATCCGTGTCCTGCTTAGTGTCGTCTGCGGCAGCCTTCTCTTCGTCGCTTTCCGGCGCCAGAGGTGAAGGCTGGTCTTTGCGCAGGACCATCAGATAAGGGCTGCGCGTAATGGGCCGATTGATGCTGGAAAGATCAAGCCAGCCGGTGGTCGGACCAACGTCTGTGCTGGCTGTGAAATAGAGATACTGTCCTTTCTGGTCAAAGGCAGGAAAACGCGCATCGCTCAAGCCGTCCGTGAGTTGCGTACTTTTCCCTTGTTCCAGCGAGTAAGCAAAGATGGCGTGCATGTGGCTGGTGAGAGTCTTGGAGTAGGCAATCCAGCGGCTATCTGGCGACCACACGGGATCAAGCGTGCGCTGCGGCGCGTCGTAAGTATCAGTATCAATCTTTATCGGCGTGGCTTTTGCCAGATCCACGTACCAGATGTTCAGCCGCTTATCGCTGAACACAATTTTCTTGCTGTCTGGCGACCAGATGGGCTCGTAATAAAAAGAAGCTGGCGTTCCCAGGGAAATCTTTCTGGCTTCGCCCATGCCGTCAGGATTTTTCAGGAACAGCTGGTACTCACCGGACTCATCAGAGAAATAGGCAATCCACTTTCCGTCAGGCGACCACGAAGGATCTCGCTCCATTACGCCGGGTGTGTTCGTCAGATTGCGAATGTCACCTTTCTCAGCAGGAGCGGTCAGCACTTCTCCGTGCGCTTCAAACACAGCGCGCGCGCCGCTGGGAGAGAGCGTGGCCGAGGCAATTTCGCTGTCGACTTTCTTGAAATGCGGCCGCACGTTGGGCAGATCGGCGGGGACCGTTACTGCAACGGCTTTGGATTTTCCGGTCGCAGGGTCAAAAAGGTTGAGCGAGCCAAACTGCTCATAGACAATTGCGCCAGGCCCGGCGGAAGCCGACTTGATGTCAGCGCCATTGCTGGGCAACGTTTGCTCAACTTTCTTGTCTTTTGGATCATAAGAAAACAACGTGAACGGGCCATTGCGGTCGGATAGAAAATAAACTTTGCCGCCAACCCACATGGGATTGCCGTCGTTGGAAGTTTCGCGCGGCACCTGATCGAGGTTAAGATCGCTCAGGTTCGCAATCCACACGCGTGAGGCCTTCCCGCCGCGATAGCGCTTCCATCCAATGGCGGAAAGCCTGCGGTTGTTGTCCACTGGAACATAAGCGATGTGTTTGCCGTCAGGAGAGAACGCGCCGAATTCCGCCGTAGGCAGCGGCAATTCGTGTGGCAGTCCGCCCTCAAGCGAGACCGTGAACAGGCGGTTGAAGCGCGAATAGCTGTTACGCGTGGAGCGGAACAGAACGGATTTGCCATCGGGGGACCAGCCCACCACCTCGTCCACCGCTGGATGGTGCGTCAGACGGCGTGGAACGCCGCCTTCACTCGGCATCACGTAAACGTCCACATTGCCGTCATAGTCGCCGGAAAACGCGATCATGCTGCCGTCTGGAGAAAAGACCGGATCGGTCTTGGTGCCATCGCCGCTGGTCAGCAGCCGCGCTTCGCCGCCGTCACGCGCCACCAGCCAAAGATCGCCCGCATAGGAAAATGCGATGTGGGTTTTTGAAAGCGTGGGCTTCTGCATGAGCAGTGGGCCAGAAGCATGCGCACTGAGAGCACAGATACAGATGAAGAGAGTGACGACGGGGAGCAGACGGACGAGGGGATTCTTCATAAACACCAACCAGAAATGAAATGTCGTTCGAGTGAGGTAGCTTAGGTTAGCAGCAGAGCTGCGCAGAAAACAAGGCCTTAAGTCTTTGGAGAACAGTACAGTTTGAAATCTGTATCTGAAATCTGTATATGTGCAGAGCTGTGTTTAGGCATACGTAAACCTTTCCTCTCGCTGAAAGCGGATGCGGCTCAAAACAAGTGATAGCGGCAATGGAATAAACAGAAAAACCGCCACAAGGATACCGGGGAGCCCAAGCCCAAATCGACACCTTTAAAAGCAGAAAGGTGAAAGAAAACTCGGAACGGGACCAACATGAGCAGAAGAAATACAATGAAGGTTATTCGTGAGAATACAAGCCACCGATTCGGAATGAGGGAGAGAATTGCCAGAGCAACGACTTGGACATCAGCAACCGAATTAACGCCCCAGCGATGACCAAATAGCATTGACAGAACGACCGATACAATAACTGCTAGAGCCTTACTGGCCAAAGCTAACGATTGCAACGATTGGGTGCTCATGGCGGGTGGTTAGAGAGGGATCGTTCTACTTCATCCGCTTACTCGTTCCTCTGCGTTTCAAGGTTTTGCTTTTCTTGGCGCGAGAACTTTTTCTCGGGAGCGATTGTGGCTTGCCTGCCTGTTCCAGCAACACCGCCACATGCGCGATTGCAGCATTGTCCGTGCCCATACCTTCCGGCGTCTTTGCCTTGATCCCAACCTGGTTTGGCTTAACCCCAAGTAACTCTGCCACACGCGCCTGGATTTTCTTGGCGTGGGGAACGATCTTGGGTTCGGCCAGAATCAACGTGGAATCGACATTGCTCACTTTGTATCCAGCCAGCCGAACCTGCTTCAGAGCTTCTTCAAGAAAGATGACCGAGTCAGCGCCTTTCCACTTGGGATCGCTCGGCGGAAAGTAGCTGCCAATATCTCCGGCGGCAACAGCTCCCAGCAGCGCGTCAGTAATGGCGTGGAGCAGGACGTCGCCGTCAGAGTGACCGGCGAGGCCTTTATTATGTGGTAGCTCCACGCCGCCAATTTTTAGCGGGACACCGGTTTGGAATTCGTGAGAGTCCCAGCCATAACCGATCCTCATAGCTTTTTACCGCTGATTAACGCTGATGACGCTGATCTGAAAAGATTCAAGAAGACCTTCCTTGGGCCCGGGCTTGCAGATGCTTCCGAGCATTTTCGAGCACCAGTCGGCGAACCTGCGGCCGAGGACCGAAGTTCAGGATAAGTCCCAGCTCAAGCGAGGTAGACCGCAAGTAGTTCAACAATTGCGCTTCGTGGGCGGGAACAATCCGTTCCGCAGTTTTCAATTCAGGCAGGAGTATGCCGTTTACAACTAAATCAGCCCTGAAGTCACCAACGTTCTGTCCGCGAAAGAAGACTGAAACAGTAACCTCTTCCTCAATTGTCAAACCCTTTCCAAAAAGTGCAAGACGAAGAGAATTGCGATACACAGATTCCAAAAAACCGAACCCGAGTTCGTTATACACGTCATAGAAGACACCAATGACCGTATCCGTCAATTCAGAGTACTTGAAATTGTTATCAACTCTCGTTTCAATCAGCGTCATCAGCGCAAATCAGCGGTAAAGAAATTATCCCGCCAGTCCCTTCGTGGCTTTCTCAGTCTGGGCGAAGTACTCCGCCAGTTCCATGTCTGCCGGCGTAGTGATCTTGATATTTCTTGCCGAACCCATCACCACCCAGACGCTTTCGCCCAGGCGCTCCACCAATGACGCTTCATCAGTGCCGGTAAAGCCATCGGCGGTTGCGCTGTCAAAAGCACGCTTGATCAACTCATGGCGAAATCCCTGTGGCGTTTGCGCCTGAACGACGCGCTCACGCGGGATGGTCGAAGTAATAATCGCGCCTTCAGCGGCACGCTCCACCTGCTTGATGGTATCCACTGCCGGCAACCCGGCGATTGCCGCGCCATGTTTCTCCACTTCATGAATCACGTTGGCAATGATTTCATCGTCCACAAACGGCCGCACCGCGTCATGCACTAGCACAATGTCATCGGACGCAGCCTTGAGCTGTGAAAGAGCATTGGCAACGGATTCCTGGCGGTGTTCTCCGCCTTCCACCACTTTCACCTTTTCCGCGAGTTTTTCTTTTTCTAACTGACGCGTGAAGCGCTCCATCTCATTCTTGCGCAGCGCTACCACAATCTGGCTGATCTGCTGATTGCGCGCAAAGACACGCAACGTGTGGATCACAACGGGCGTGCCGCTGATTTCAAAAAACTGTTTGGTGGGCGCGCCTTTTTTGCCGGCCGGCGCCATGCGGGTGCCAAGTCCGGCTGCGGGAATAATGACAAATACCTTCATTGGGGAGGAAAGTATAGCAACTTTGGCCGTTTATCGGCGCTGGCGCGAACTTGGCCAACCTTGCTTAAGCCGCCGGTCTCGTTTGGGATCCTCGCGGAATCGCGCCTTCTCCAGGGAGCACTTCACGCAGCGCCCACTCAATCCGGCGCGTTCCTTCCTGGATGATTTTGACTTGCTCGGCTTGTTCTTTCAAATACGGCGAGTAGATGATGGGCTGGAGTGCGTTGCGGACGTGATGGTTCATCTCAGCAATTACCCGCATCTTTTCCAGAACAAGTTTGTGCTGGTGGCGTTCATAGATGAACACCAAAACTCCGGCAAGAAGGCCGATCAGCATGTCATCGATTGCCGCAGTCACGCCGCTTACGCCCAAGTTGTCCAGCAGCGACCTCAGAGCAACCCCGAGAACAAAAATCCCGAAGCCGAGGCCAAAACTGTAAATAGCCCGTGCCTTAAGGGTGATGGGTTTCCTGTACATAGGGCACCAATTATTTCACAATAGTAAAAGTGGGTTCTAAGGTCGCGATGCTAAAAAAGGTCCTCAAATATGTCCTCGGACAGCAAATGCTCCGTCCGGGCCAACGCGTGACTGTCGGATGTTCCGGCGGCGCTGATTCCGTGGCGCTTCTTCACGTACTAGCTGAACTGCGGGAAGAGCTCGGCATCGTGGTTTCGGCCGGCCACTTCCATCACCAGATTCGCGGCGCTGAAGCTGACGCCGACCAGAGGTTTGTCGAGGACTTGGCTGCTGAGCTTCAAGTAGATTTTTATTCTGGCTCCGGAAATGCTCCGCAATACGCAGCGGAACACAACATCAGTCTTGAGACGGCCGCACGAGATTTACGTCACCAGTGGTTCGCGGATTTAATCAAGCAGGGTAAGGCGGATAAGATCGCCACGGCGCATACGCTGGACGATCAAGCAGAAACGGTTCTGATGCGAATCCTGCGAGGCACCGGAACGCGCGGGCTGGCGGGCATTGCGCCGGCCCAGCAGACAAAGTATTTGGTCCGGCCCTTACTCACCACCACTCGGCGCGAGATTGAAGCGTATCTGCAGGCAAAAGGACAATGCTGGCGTGAGGATTCGTCCAATCTTGATCTTGGCCATACCCGAAACCGCGTTCGGCATACGCTACTCCCTTTGCTTGAACGACAGTTCAATCCCGCAATTCGCCAAACACTGTCCGATCTCGCGAATGTGGCGCAGGCTGAAGAGGACTATTGGGACAATGAGCTTTCCTTGCTGTTGCCAAGACTGGTTCATGAAGGGAAGCCCACCCGGAGTGGACGCAGCGCCAGCGGCGATGCTCAGGGCATTCTGGCGGTCGATTTGTCCGCTCTACAGGGGCTCCCTTTAGCCGTTCGCCGTCAAGTCATCCAGCGGACTGCTCAAAAGTTCGGTGTTTCGCTTGAATTCAAGCATATTCAACAGCTTACAGACGTGGCAGAGGACGGAAAACCTGGCGCAAAGCTGGCATTACCGGATGGTTTAGCCGCAAACCGTACGGCCCGCGAGCTTCAATTCAGCAGAAACACACCACAAGCCCCCCAGGATTACTGTTATTTACTGCCGATCCCGGGTGAAGCCACCATAGTAGAACTGGGGATTACAATTCGAGCAACATTAATAAGTGATGGAAAACAAAAGGCTTCAGGTTATAATGGGGCAACATTCTTAGATCCAAGCCTGCTTGGTTCCGAGCTTAAAGTAAGAAATTGGCGTGCTGGGGATAAATTCTTTCCGGCCCACACGCAATCCCCAAAGAAAGTAAAAGAGTTGTTGCAGTCCGGCAGGCTGGGTTATGAGCTTTCTCCAGCGCAGCGCAAGGCGTGGCCAGTGATTGAAAGCGCGGGGCAAATTGTCTGGATGCGCTCTTTTCCAGCCTCAAAGGATTTTGCCGCCAACTCTGGGGACGCTGTCTTAATCGAGGAAGCAAACATGAATACTGAGGCAGGCGAGTGAGCAGCGTTCAGTCTGAATATCCCAGAATCCTTCTGAGTGCTGAGCAGATCAAAAAACGCGTCCAGGAGATGGCCCGGCGGATTTCCGCTGATTTTCAGGGTAAAACCATTCATGCAGTCGGCGTGATGGAGAATGGCTTTGTCTTTATGGCTGATTTGGTTCGGGAGCTGGATCTGGATGTGGTGTGCCAGTTTGTAAAGGCGGAGTCAAAGGAAGCCAACTCAAGCACCATTGAGATCTTCTTCAGCCCTGAGCTTGACGTGAAAGGCCAGCATGTCTTGCTGGTAGAAGCGCTGGTTCAGTCGGGCATAACCAGTGAGTTTCTGATTCGGAACCTGGTAGGGCGGGGGGCCGCCAGCGTGAGGCTGGCTGTCCTGCTGGACAAGCAGTCAGCCCGCCGGGTGTCCCTGCAGCCCGATTACTTTGGTTTTCTCATGAATGAAAATTTTGTCGTAGGCTATGGGTTGGGGGAGCGCCATTTGGGCCGTAACCTACCCTACATAGCGGGACGTGCTGAATCTGGGGTAATTCCTTAAGCATGTCTTAAGCGGTTTTACTACCCCCAGAGTGGCGGGAATGGGTATAAAATCTTTTGCGTGGGAAAGTTTAAGTCCAAAGCCCAGCCGTTCCGCATCTAATTTCGATATAACCCCTGCGCTCTAGGGCCTTGGGAACCTTTTTCGTGGCAAAACGTCTGTATTTGATGCGGAGTCTAATATAGTTTTGTAGGTCAGCGGATACGTGTCCTGACCGGGATCTAGGAGCAATCAGTGAATTCGACCTTTAAAACGGTGATCTTGTGGGTGACGCTGGTAGCGGTCGCCGTCGTCCTTTGGAGAATGATTCAAGGCGGCCCGAACGCCGGCAAAGACCAGGAAATCGCCTATACGCAATTCATGTCGGAGCTCAATCAGGGCGATGTTGCTGACGTGACCATTGAAGGGAACGTGGCGCGGGGCAAGCTGAAAAATGGCAGCATGTACCATTCCGTGGTGCCAGCCACGAATCCCGCTTTGTTGAAAGCGCTGGACGACCACAAGGAAACCAAGACCACCTTCAAAGATAGCCAGGGCTGGAACTGGCCGATGGCGATCATCCAGTTCTCGCCTTTCATCCTGCTTGGTGTGCTGTGGTTTGTCATGATCCGACAAATGCAGACTGGCGGCAATAAGGCTTTGAGCTTCGGAAAGAGCCGGGCTCGGCTGCTTTCCATGCAACAAAAGAAGATTACCTTTAAAGACGTGGCTGGCGTGGATGAAGCCAAGGAAGAGCTGCGCGAAATTATCGAGTTCCTGCGCGAAGCGCAGAAGTTCCAAAAGCTCGGCGGACGCATTCCCAAAGGCGTTCTGCTGGTTGGCCATCCTGGAACCGGCAAGACCTTATTGGCGCGCGCTGTCGCCGGTGAAGCCAACGTGCCTTTCTTCAGCATCTCCGGTTCAGATTTTGTGGAGATGTTTGTGGGCGTGGGCGCTAGCCGCGTACGCGACCTTTTTGAGCAAGGCAAAAAGAATGCTCCTTGCATTATCTTCATCGACGAAATTGATGCCGTCGGACGCCATCGTGGCGCCGGTTTAGGCGGCGGACACGACGAACGTGAACAGACACTCAACCAGTTGCTCGTCGAAATGGATGGTTTTGAATCGAATGAAGGCGTGATCCTGATCGCCGCAACCAACCGGCCAGACGTGCTCGATCCCGCTCTGCTGCGTCCAGGACGCTTTGATCGCCGGGTTGTGGTTCCACTGCCTGATGTTCGTGGACGTGAAGAAATTCTCCGCGTGCACACGCGCAAGATTCCTTTGGCCGATGACGTGGATCTCTCTATCCTGGCGCGCGGCACACCGGGCTTCTCCGGCGCCGAGATTTCCAACATGGTGAATGAAGCGGCGCTGAACGCGGCCCGCAACAATCGCAAATCCGTGCTGATGTACGACTTTGAGCTGGCCAAGGACAAAGTCCTGATGGGGGCGGAGCGCAAGAGCCTGCTGCTCACAGAAGATGAAAAGAAGGTCACGGCGTATCATGAAGCCGGCCACGCCATTGTGGCGGCGCTCATGCCGTATGCCGATCCCTTACATAAAGTCACCATCATCCCGCGCGGAATGGCGCTGGGTGTGACTATGCAGCTGCCGGAAACCGACAAGCACAATTACACGCTCGACTACCTCAACACGCAGATTGCCGTGATGATGGGCGGACGGCTGGCGGAAGAAATCTTCCTCAACCAGATGTCCACCGGAGCGGGTAACGACATTGAGCGCGCTACCGAAATGTCGCGCAAGATGGTTTGCGAGTGGGGCATGAGCAGCTTGGGACCGCTGACCTTCGGCAAGAAGGAAGAGCAGATATTCCTGGGACGCGAGCTCTCACAGCACCGTGATTTCAGTGAAGAAACGGCCCGCGAGATTGATTCCGAAGTGCGGCGCCTGGTCAATACAGGCTATGAGAGGGCCAAGAGCATCATTCTGGAAAACCGTGATGCCATGGTCCGCATAGCTTTGGCTTTGCTGGAGCGCGAAGTGCTAGACGCGAACGAGTTGAAGCTGATTCTTGAAGGCAAGCAGCTTCCCGCACGCGTCATCCCGCAAAAGGGCGATGGCGATGGTGTTCAGCAGGTTTTGAAACCGGAGCCGGGCAGAACGCCAGGAATCGCGCCTGGGAAACCTTCACCAGCGTAACGCTTTTGAGACACCTTAACTGACAGGGCAGCTTCGGCTGCCCTGTTTCTTTGTTGTACCTGCGCCTTCCACTTCCTGATCGAAAGGTATCGCCGGAGTTAGCCGGGATTTTTCTTGCCGGACAATGTCTTTACGCTCTCCCCTAGTAAAATCCAGAGACCATCTCAGCAAGACAATTGCATATTCATGGTTACAAGGCGTATTTGTTATGAGCTTAATCACAAGGTGTAGGAGTTCCCATATGTCCACCCGCAAAGCCGTTGTATGCATCATCCTGCTATTAGCTTCAACTTTGGTAACAAGCGCTGCGGGGCAGACATCTGCGCAGCCCAAGGGCAGCCCTGCGCCGGAAAAATTGATCGCTATTCACGCTGCGAATCTAATTGACGGCATATCGAATCAGGTCCGGCACAATGTACTGGTTGTGATCAAGGGCAACAAGATTGAAAGCGTTGCCAGCGGCGGCAACCCTCCGGCAGGAGCCACTGTCATCAATTTGCCTGCGGACGTAACGGTGCTCCCGGGGCTGATCGACACCCACACCCATATTTTCCTCCAGGGAGAAGACCCGGCCCAAGGCGGCTATGACATTCAGCTGTTGAAGCATCCTTCGTCGTACCGGGCTGCAAGGGCTGCTGTATCGGCGCGACGTGCACTGGAACAGGGTTTTACCACGCTACGCGATCTGGAGACTGAAGGTGCGGGATATGGCGACGTAGGAATCAAAGAAGCCATTAATGACGGGTTCATTCCCGGTCCGCGGATGCTGGTTGTGACCCGCGCCATCTCCGTAACTGGCGGTTATCCGCTGGAAGGCTACAACCCTGACATTGTGGTGCCGAAAGGCGCGCAACTGGGCGACGGTCCAGTGGAGTTGCGCAAGATCACGCGGCAGCAACTGGAAAACGGCGCGGACTGGATCAAGGTTTATATGACGCATCGCTCATGGGTCGATAAAGAGGGCCATCTGGTGTCTCAGCCCACGCTGACGGTGGAAGAACTGAAAGCCGTGGTGGATGAGGCGCATGGTCAGCAGAAAAAAGTTGCGTGCCATGTATATAGCGGTATCGGCCTACATCGGGCGCTGGATGGCGGTTGCGATTCCGTTGAGCACGGCCTGTCTCTGGACGATGCTGCCATCGCCCAAATGCTGAAGCAGGGCACCTGGTACGTGCCGACTCTTGGCGTTTACTACACGGATTGGTCGCCAGAGAACACTGAAGACGGCAAGCGTGATCGCGCACGCGCCAATGAACATGAAGTCTCATTCAAGAAGGCACTGAAGGCCGGAGTGAAAATCGCTTTCGGCACGGACATGGGCGGCATCCCCTGGACAGAGCCGATCGCGAATGAATTTGGCTGGATGGTGAAATTCGGCATGTCGCCGATGGACGCGATCAAGTCGGCCACTTCAACGGCCGCCAATTTACTGGACATGAAGGGTGAGATTGGCGTGATCGCGCCAGGAGCATTTGCTGACGTCGTGGCCGTGGAGGGTGACCCGCTCGCAAATGTGGAAGCGCTCAAGACCGTGAAATTTGTGATGAAAGATGGCGCTGTCTTTAGGCAGTAGAAGCCGCGTTTAGGGGTCGGTGAACACAAAAAATGGTTCGTCTGAAGATTTGCAGTCTGAGGAGAAAATTCGATCAGCATGAAAAATTCTGGTTCGTCGTCTGTAGTAATGGCAGTGGCACGGATCGTGGTGGGCGTAACATTTCTGTTCTTTGCTCAATACAAACTGATGGGGCATGACTTTGCCCACGGTGGTTATGCGAAATATGTGACGGGGTACGTGCAGGAAAGCGCCGTGCCTGCTTACAAGCCATTTCTGCGCGCAACTCTGAAGTATCCGACCGCGTCAGGCTATGCCGTGGGCGTGGCGGAGTTGCTGATTGGGCTTTCCATGGTTTTAGGATTTTGGGTGCGTCCTTTCGCGATTGTTGGTGCCCTCTTTATGGCCAACCTGTTGCTTTCCACCTGGGTGCTTCCCCAAGGCCTTCCGCTGTGGCGATACTTTGGCAATGAGCTCGACAATCTAGGATTCCTGCTGCTGTTCTTGATATTTTTTGCCCATAATGCGGGCCAGACTCTTGGGCTGGATAAGGGGAAATAGATCCGCCACTTGACGCTTATTTGCTGTGTTTCTTGCAAAGCCGATATGGACCCATTTTCTTAACGGGCGGGAGTCCGGCACTTGCCAGACTCCACCTTAAAAAACTTTAAGAAATTTCTTTATAGGCTGCGGCTGTTCGAGTTACCGAAAGGAGCTTGTCTTAACTGCTACAAAAGTGCAGCATGGCAGTAGCAGGCCTAGGGATCGGCCAGGGCCATGGGGGAAGCAAACCAATGTCGGAAAAGCCATTTGAGCCATCTTCGCTGAGGTCCCCCACGCCTCCCCGGCGGGCTATCGGAGACGCACAAAAATTCCTGGCTTCCATCGTAGAGTGCTCCGAAGACGCAATCATTGGGTGCACGCCCGAAGGAGTAATCGTGAGCTGGAACCGGGCAGCGCAGAAGCTCTTTGGTTACAGCGCAGAAGAAATCATCGGGCGCAGCATCGTCAGCCTGACAATCGATGAGGAGATACCGGCAGCCAATGCAGCCATTCAGCGCATGCAGCGCGGTGAAACCGTACTTCCCTTTGACGGCACTGGCGTAACCAGGGATGGACGCCGCATTGAGGTGATCTGCTCTGCTTCTCCCGTAAAAGACGCAGACGAAACACTGATGGGTATTGCCGCGATCATCAGGGACATAAGTGAACGCAAGCGCGCCGAAGAAGCGCGGGCCCTTGTGGCCGCGGTAGTGGAATTCTCTGAAGAAGGAATACTTGCAGTTTCTCTGGACAGAAAAGTTTTGAGTTGGAACCGCGGAGCTGAAGCCATTTACGGTTTTTCCGCGGAAGAGATTCTGGGAAAACCCGTGTTCTCCACCATCATTCCGGCGGAACGCAAGGAAGAGTATGAGAAATTTTTCTCACGCATCGTGGCAGGAGAGACCCTGGTTCGCTTCGAATCTGACCGCCGACGCGGCGATGGCCAACGTGTTGACGTAGCGCTGACATATTGTCCGGTCAAGAACCAGCGCGGTGAAGTTATCGGTGTTTCGGCCATCGTTCGGGACATTACACAGGCCAAGGCCACTCAACAGGCGCTGCAAGAATCCGAACAACGCTATCGGCTCTTGTTTGAGCGCAACCTGGCGGGTGTTTTTCGATGCTCGCTTCAGGGAATTTTGCTGGAATACAACGACGCAGGCGCGAGAATCCTTGGCTACGACTGCGGGGCAGATTTGGTTGGCCGCCCAGCAATGGATATATTTTTTGACCCTGCGGACAAGGATTTATCGGACCAGAAAATGGTGGACCATGGAACTGCTTCCAACCAGGAAATACGCGTGCGGCGCAAGGACGGAAGTTCAGGCTGGATCATGGCCAACACCACTATGGTGAACGGAGCTTCAGGAACCGAAATTGAAGGAACATTTGTTGATATTACGTTGCTCAAGCAAGCAGAAGAACAAATGCGCATGGCCAAGGAAGCCGCCGAGGCCGCAAACCGGGCCAAGAGCGAGTTTCTGGCCAACATGAGCCATGAAATTCGTACGCCCATGAACGGCGTGATAGGAATGATCGACCTGGCCCTGGATACTGATCTCACTCCCGAACAGCGCGATTATCTGACCACGGTAAAAAGCTCCGCAGGCGCTCTGCTAGAAATCATCAATGACATTCTTGATTTTTCAAAAATTGAAGCGCGCAAGCTGGAATTGGTGCGTGTACCCTTCAGCGTGAAAGAGGTCGTTCGAGCGACCGTCAAGGAATTCTCAGTTCAGGCCAGGAATAAGCAGCTATCTCTGGAATGCGATTTCTCCGCCGACGTTCCTGATATCACAATGGGTGATCCTGGACGGCTGCGGCAAATATTGATGAACCTTGTTGGGAATGCGCTGAAGTTCACAAATCGTGGGCAAATTTCAGTGCACGTTAAGCGACTGCAGGACAATACCCTGCAGTTCAGCGTAAATGATACGGGAATCGGAATTTCGCCCGAAAAGCAAAAAACGATTTTTGAAGCCTTTGTCCAGGCGGACACTTCATCCACGCGACAATACGGCGGTACGGGGCTCGGGTTGGCGATTGTGTCGCAGCTGGTTGCGCTCATGCAGGGCCGCATATGGCTGGAAAGCCAACCTGGCAAGGGCAGCACGTTTTACTTTACGGCGCGTTTTGGCAAAGCGACTGCCGTCGCGGTCAGAGATATGGCACAGCGTAGTGAAGAGCGCACCACAACAGTGCCGAGTGGGAAGCTCCACATCCTGATTGCAGACGATAATCTCGTCAATCTTCGGTTGGCCCGGAGCCTGTTGGCTAAACAAGGCCATTCCGCGATAACAGTAGGCAGTGGACGAGAGGCCCTGGCAGCACTGGAACAACAGAATTTCGACTTGGTGCTGATGGACGTGCAGATGCCGGATATGGATGGATTTGAAACGACCAAAGCGATACGCGCCCAGGAACGGATATCTAAGAGACATCTGCCGATTGTGGCCATGACCGCCCATGCCATGAGCGGAGATCGCGAACGCTGTCTGGCAGCAGGGATGGATTCATATGTGACAAAACCTGTGGACGCGTCCAAGCTTTTCATCGCTATCGCAGATGCTTTGCAGCAAAACGTAACTTCCAATACTATCCGACCCCAAACCCCTCCTTCACCGGCGCAGGCGCCGCACAGCATTGATTTAGATCGGTAAAAGATCTTTTCAATTCAATGCCCGCCGAAAAGCGCTTAATGCCATATCCCAATGCCTGCCCAAGACGCAGCAAAAGGAATTAGGCCTGTAAAATAGAGTCAGGAATAATGCAGTTCACTGAACAATACGATGTTGCAGTCGTGGGCGCGGGCCATGCCGGTTGCGAAGCCGCTATGGCAGCGGCCCGCATGGGCCTGAAGACCGCGCTTTTCACGCTCAACGTTGACCTTATCGCGCAGATGTCGTGCAATCCCGCCATCGGCGGAATAGCCAAAGGCCATCTCGTCCGAGAGGTAGATGCCCTGGGCGGAATCATGGGCGAAGTCACGGACGCGGTTGGAATCCAATTCCGTCTGCTTAACACCTCGCGTGGGCCAGCTGTGTGGTCCCCCCGCGCGCAGTGTGACAAGCAGCAATATCGCCAGAAGATGCGGGAAGTCCTGGAAAGCCAGCCTAATCTTTATATTAAGCAGGCTGAGGTGGCTGAGCTGATCGAGGAACCCCTACCACAGAGACACGGAGGCACAGAGGAAGATCATCTCAATAATCGCGCCAATGGCCTTTTCGCTCCTCCGGAAAAGATTTCTGAGCTGACAACCACCGAGCAGGACTCTCTCTCCTCCGTGTCTCCGTGCCTCCGTGGTGAAATGTCTGTAAAAGGTATACGACTCCGCGACGGCCGCACGGTTGGCGCGCAGGCCGTTATCATAACCACCGGAACATTTCTCAACGGACTGATCCACTGCGGAGAGCAAACCTATCCTGCCGGACGCAGCGGAGAACCCCCCTCGCAGCTTCTCGGGGAATCGCTCAAACTGCTCGGTCTGCGTGGATGCCGGCTTAAAACTGGAACCCCGCCCCGGCTGGATGGCCGCAGCATTGACTGGTCGCGCTTTGAAGTGCAGCCGGGCGATGCCGATCCTACGCCCTTTAGCTTCCGCACAAAGAAGATCACACAGAAGCAGGTGCCATGTTATATCGCCTTCACCACGGCGGAGACGCACCGCATCATCGCGGAGAACGTGCATCGCTCGCCCATGTATTCGGGACAGATCCAGAGTATTGGTCCGCGTTATTGCCCCAGCATTGAAGACAAGATCGTCAAGTTTCCCGATAAAACCACACATCAGCTTTTTCTGGAGCCCGAAGGACTCAACACACATGAGATTTACGTCAACGGCATGAGCACCTCTTTGCCCATTGACGTTCAGCTTGCCATCGTCAAGTCCATTCCCGGACTGGAAAAGGCGGAGATGCTGCGGCCGGGATACGCCATTGAGTACGACTCTATCGATCCCACCGAGTTGGAGCGTACGCTGGAGACCAAGAAGATCGACAGGCTCTTTCTAGCTGGGCAGATCAATGGTACGTCCGGCTATGAAGAAGCTGCATGTCAAGGACTGATGGCGGGTATCAATGCGGCTTTGAAGATCAAAGGCGAGCCACCGCTGGTGCTGGATCGTACCGAGGCGTACACCGCGATTTTGATTGATGACCTCATCAGCAAAGGCACCAACGAGCCTTACCGCATGTTTACGTCGCGGGCGGAGTTCCGGCTGCATCTGCGAATAGACAATGCCGATCGGCGGCTAACGCCGCACGGTCGTCGAATTGGCTTGATCAACGATCAGGCGTGGGCTGATTACCAGGCTAAAGAACAGCGTGCGCAGAAACTGTCGGCGCTCTTGGAAAAGACGCGTGTGTCGGGCGATCTACTGGAAAAAATCGCGCGTGCGCAGAAGGAGCGATTGGCGGTGTTGCGCGCGAAATCGTCGGATACAGATGAAGCGAATGAAACCGCTGAAGGCTCCGGTTCGGCGACATCTCCACGCGCTGGAAACGGAAGTGATCTTTCGAGCGCGCTTGGCTCGTCCTTAACGCAATTGCTGAAGAGGCCGGAGATTGTGATTGAAGACCTCGCTCCGGTCATTCGCGGGAGTTATCCGGATTACTTCGCCGCGATTGCGCGGTTTTCCGATGAAGCGGAACCGCAGAGGCTAAAGCCCGCTTCGTTAGAGGGCGATACGGCCCGACTAAAGTCGGGCCCTCATACGAACCTCTCCTCGGTTGCCCGCAATGAAATGAAGACCGTCGAGACGGAGATCAAATATGCCGGCTATCTTGACCAGCAGCGTAAATCGATTGATCGGCTAAAGAAGGCAGAGCAGCGGCTCATTCCTGACTGGTTCGACTATGGCAAGGTCAGCGGCCTTTCGCGCGAGATGAATGAAAAGCTCCAGCGCGTCCGTCCGCGCACGCTGGGCCATGCATCGCGCATTCCCGGTGTGACGCCAGCAGCGGTTTCACTGATCAATGTTTACATTGAAATTCAGGGCAAGCGCTTTACTGCAGCCCGACAAGCTCTGGGGTAGTTATGGCATCGGAGAAAAAGCCGGAACGGCCAATCGATCCCGGAGTGAGCATTGGCCATGTCCATTTGAAGGTCGCCAACCTTGAGCGCGCTATTGGTTTTTACCGCGATGTGCTTGGCTTTAAGCTAATGCAGCGCATTGGCGACCAGGCGGCGTTTCTTTCCGCTGGCGGTTATCACCATCACATCGCGTTGAACACGTGGGAAAGCCTTGGCGGCCCTCCGCCTCCGTTCGGCACAACCGGCCTCTACCATCACGCAATCGTGTATCCCAGCCGAGCGGCATTGGCGGACGCGCTCCGGCGCTTGATCGCTGCGGGAATCGAGTTGGAAGGCGCTGCGGATCACGGCGTAAGCCAATCGCTTTACCTGCGCGATCCCGATGGCAATGGAGTGGAGTTGTACGTAGATCGTCCGAGAGAAGCTTGGCCGCACACGCCGGATGGGAAGCTGGCGATGTACACGCGACACCTTGATCTCAGAGCATTGCTGGCGGAATTGCCGGCGGACAGGGCAAACGAAGTCCCGACGACGAGAGATTTATAGATATTCTGAAATCCCGAGCGTAGCGAGGGGACCCTACCAAACCCTTACCACTGATGAATACGGATCACATGGATTTTCACTGATCAAAACAAGACAAGTAAATTTTTACGAAAATCCATTTTGGTCATAGTGATCCCTCGCTGCGCTCGGGATTCAGAAAGAGCTCCTGATCAGCGTTCATCAGCGCAATCTGCGGCAAACTTACAGTGGAATATTCGCATGCTTCTTCGGCGGATTTTTGTCGCGCTTGTTCTGGAGCATTTCCAGCGCGTCAATCAGCTTTTTGCGTGTCTCTTGCGGACGAATCACAGCATCAATATAGCCACGTTCGGCCGCGACGTAAGGGCTGGCAAAACGGTCGCGAAATTCCTCGATTTTTTCATTGCGCGCTTTGGCAATGACTTCAGCTTTTTCTTTCTCTGATTTTGCTGAGAGAGCAGCGCGCTCGATTTCGCGTTTGTACACGATATTGACCGCGCCTTCCGCTCCCATCACGGCGATTTCCGCTGTAGGCCAAGCATAGTTCACGTCGGTACGGATGTGCTTGGATGACATCACGCAATATGCGCCGCCATAAGCTTTGCGCGTGATCACGGTGATCTTAGGGACCGTGGCCTCGGCAAAGGCGAATAGCAGCTTTGCGCCCTGGCGAATGATGCCGCCGTACTCCTGCTGCGTTCCCGGCAGAAAGCCGGGGACATCTTCAAAGGTAATCAGTGGAATGTTAAAAGCGTCGCAGAAGCGCACAAACCGCGCTCCCTTTACTGATGCATTGATATCGAGCACGCCGGCCAGAAACGCCGGTTGATTAGCGACGATGCCCGCAGAGCGGCCATTGAGCCGGGCAAATCCGACCACAATATTTTTTGCGTAATGCTCATGCACTTCAAAGAAATAGCCGTCGTCCACCACGCGGGCAATGACGTCTTTTATGTCATAGGGCTGGTTGGATTCGGCAGGAACCACGGTTGCAAGCTCAGGATCGGCGCGGTCAATCGGGTCTGTGCATTCGCGCCGCGGCGGATCGTCGAGGTTATTGGAAGGCAGGAAGCTAAAAAGCTCGCGCACCATGGACAGGCACTCAGCGTCGTCATGCGCCATAAAATGCGCCACACCGGAAGTTTCATTGTGCGTCGCCGCGCCGCCAAGCTCGTCTTTGGTGACTTCTTCATGCGTTACGGTTTTGATCACGTCCGGGCCGGTCACAAACATGTAAGAAGTCTTATCCACCATCAGGATGAAATCGGTAATGGCGGGCGAATACACCGCGCCGCCCGCGCATGGGCCCATAATGGCGGAAATCTGCGGGATCACACCACTGGCCAGCGTGTTGCGCAGAAAGATATCGGCATAGCCGGCCAGCGACATTACGCCTTCCTGGATGCGAGCGCCGCCGGAATCATTGAGCCCGATTACCGGCGCGCCAACCTTCATGGCAGTGTCCATGATTTTTACGATCTTGCCGGCATTGGCCGCTGAAAGAGATCCGCCGAATACGGTGAAATCCTGAGCAAAGACAAAAACCAGCCGGCCTTCAATGCGTCCATAGCCGGTGGCAAAACCGTCGCCATAGACTTTGTTCTGTTCCATGCCAAAGTCCGTGCAACTGTGCGTCACCATCTTGTCGAATTCCTCAAACGTGCCTTCATCCAGCAGGAATTCGATGCGCTCACGCGCGGACATCTTGCCTTCTTTGTGCTGGCGCTCCTGGCGTTCCTTGCCGCCTCCGGCTTCAGCCAGCGAATCACGGCGCTTGAGTTCTGTAAGCTTCTGTTCCAGATTCATCTCAGGAAGGATTATAGCTGTAGCGGTTGACCTTGGGTTGTGTGTCCAGACGGAGCCGACTTGCGGGCCGAGCGGTTTTCAGAAGCAATCAGGCGTTTGCCGAACGTTCCGCGGCTTGGACGCAACGGGCTACTGAACGGTATCCCCGGGCTCCCAGCGCCAGCGTTTTTTCTTGGCTTCCCACCATATGGCGGAATCCATGACCTGAGACTCCAATGCCTTGATAACAAAGATGGGCGGCTTCTTTTTGCTGATGAGCATACGCCCGACCTCAAGCGTGTCAAACGGAACATTCACCAACACAAACTTGCTCTTGGGCGCAGCCGCATGCCAGCCCTCTTTTCCACTGCCAAAAATCACCAGTAGATCATGGTTATGCTCCGGGTCGGCGCTAAATGAAGCCGTATATTTCGGATTGCCGAAGCCGAAATAAGCGTGGTAAGGATCGGCTACCTCATACTTAAAAGCATAGGAATCAGGCAGTGGATCTTTACTGTTGGCCACAATCGCAACATCTTCCACGCCATCGCCGTCAAAATCCGCAGTGATTAAAGGTGGAGAAAATTTTGCAGGAAGAGTAAAAGTATCGCCGAACTGCTGCTTAACAATAGCAGCAATTTGTGCGGTATCAATGCCAGAAGCTGGCGCTGCCGCAGGCGGTGCAGGACTTGTCTGCGGCGATTGCGCAGCCGCTACGCACGCGGCCAGCAGCAGAAATTTGCCCAGAAACTTCATGAGCAAAGTTTATCGCTTTTGCGGGCGGATGCGGTGCGGAATTACCTGCTTGAATCCTGCTCGCCAATAGCTGCCAGGCGCTGTTTACGGCTTAGCCATGCCTGCCAGATAGTGATGGTAGTTCCGGTGGCCAGAGCGGCGAAAAGAAGAACCACCACCGGCAGCGGAAGATAAAAATACATGCTAAGAATCCATAGAACAAGTAATGCCAATGTGATTAACATGATTTGCGGTCCTAAGGTGCACCATGTGAGTCCGGTGCATCTTCCAGCTATCTAGGATGGAGAATGGAAGCTGCGAGTTAGCCCGGAACGCCGGTTGTATTCGTTTTTTTCTGCAAACGCATGTCTTTTGTGAATCCTCGATCTGCTCAAGATCTCCGCGTCGCCTGTTGCCCGATTGGCAATGAACTGCTGGGACATAGCTGAGGCTACTTGGGACAGTGCACAGGCATCTAACCGGTAAAACAAGCACCTGCGCGTATAGGTCTAAAGGGCCCCGACCATGAAACCAGTCTTAACGTCTTTCTTTTTAGCGGCAATACTTTTTAGCGCCGGATGCGGCGGCGTCTCTTCCAAAGTAACAACCAATCCACCTCCGCCCACGGCAACGGCCGACCATGTTTTTCTGGTAGTGCTTGAAAACCACAGCTTCGGGCAGGTTATTGGCAATCCGGCCATGCCCTATTTGAACAGCCTGGCCACGGCGCACAGTCTGGCGGCAGATTATTTTGCCAACGCGCATCCTTCCATTCCGAATTACTTCATGCTGACCACGGGAAATCTTGAAACCTTTAACGATAGCTTCACCGGCACAATCACTGATGACAACATTGTCCGCGCACTGACCGGAGCGGGAAAAACATGGAAGGCATATATTGAAAGCATTCCCTCCGTGGGATATCTTGGGCCGGATGCGGGAACATACCTGAAACATCACAATCCATTTTCATATCTGAGCGACGTTACCGGGTCGCCGGCTCAAGCCGCGAACATGGTGCCATTTTCGCAGCTGTCTACCGACCTTGCCGCGGGATCATTGGCCAACTTTGTTTACATTCTGCCCAACTCGCAGGACGATGCGCATGATTGTCCGGGCGGCGGAAATTCATGTACCGACGACCAGAAGCTTGCAGCGGCCGACGCGTGGTTAAAAGCGAATATCGATCCCGTCATTAACAGCCCGAAGTTCGGCAATAGCGTACTCATTATTACCTTTGACGAATCCGTCACCACCGATTTCACCAATGGCGGCGGTCAAGTCGCGACTGTACTGGTAGGCCCGCATGTAAAGACCGGTTTCAGGTCATCCACCATGTATCAACACCAGTCACTGCTTCATACGATGCTGCAACTGCTGAATGTCAATGACATGCCCGGCGCATCAGCAGTCGCTGCTTCCATGGGAGAATTTTTCCAGTAGCACCCTTCCATGTGGGCAATCCTGGACCGGCCTCTGCAACGCGGCCGGTTTTTCTTTTAAGGCCGCAATTCGTCTGCTCCGACCGCCCAACATCCAGCAGCTCTGCTGCATCCAATGTCGCTGTGTGCAGGAGATGGTTCCCATGGGTCCAAAGCTCGTAGGCTGCGTGCTTTTTTTCTCCCTTGTCTTGATTCTTACAGGCTGCGGTGGTGGCGATGTAAGTGCCTCAGGTTCCACAGCAGCTGCCACCCCGACGCCGGCATCAAGTCCAACCCCAACGCCAGCACCCTTCCCTGCCGCCGACCACGTATTTTTAATCGTGCTGGAGAACCACGCCTTCAATCAGGTAATTGGAAGCCCTTTCATGCCGTATCTGAACTCACTGGCTACGCAACACTCCCTGGCAACAAACTACTTTGCCAACGCGCATCCTTCCATCGGCAATTACTTCATGCTCACCACCGGCAATATTGAAACCAATGACGACGCGTTCACTAGCACTGTCAGCTCAGATAGCATCCCGCGTGCCTTTGCCGCTGCTGGCAAAACCTGGAAAGCGTATATGGAAAGTCTGCCTTCGGTCGGTTACACCGGCGGAGACGTATATCCATATTTCAAGCATCACAATCCATTTGCTTACATGACTGATGTTCTGGGTTCAAGCGTGGAAACCGCCAACCTGGTTCCATTCACTCAACTCACATCGGACATGAGTGCGGACACATTGCCAAACTTTGCCTTCATCGCACCCAACGCTGAAGATGACGCGCATGACTGTCCCACTGGAGGCTCAGTCTGTCTGGACACGGACAAACTGACGGCCACGGATAATTGGCTTAAAACTCATATCGATCCTTTGATCCAGTCGCCCGCACTGGCCAACAGCGTTTTCATCATCGTCTTCGATGAATCGCTGGACGTGGATGTTGTGAACGGCGGCGGTCAAGTGGCCATGGTAATGGCCGGTTCGCACGTTAAAGGAGGATTCAAGTCCACAACCTTATATCAGCACCAAAGCACCTTGCGGCTGGTGCTGGACCTGCTGCGCGTGGCCGATCATCCCGGAAACTCAGCTACCGCGCCGACCATGCAGGAGTTCTTCCAATAAATTCCCACTCGCCATTCCTGCGCTGGGTGCCGTTTACAGCCAGGGCCCAAGGCTCTGCTGCTCTCAAGGTTCAAGAAAGGCGCTGATCGCCACAAGCTTTAGCCAGAAGCCAGCAACTAGCAGCCTAAATTGTCAAAGACCGTATCTTGTCCTGCCGCCTCGGCGGCCCTTGTAAACATCCAGAAAATTACCTTCTGGTTAACTTTTCACCCTCTCCTACCCCTCCCTGAATATCCCACCCGATCCCAGTTTGGCGTAGGTTATCCCCATCCCAGTCTAGGGCGCTCCATCCCATCTGGGGGGGTCGGGTTATGACCATGAAATTTACTACTTTACAAACATGCATGCGGCATATTAACCCTCTTCTACTTGCGAATTAATTGCGAAACAGGTCAGTGTTCTTTTCGCGTGAGCTGGAGCACTGGGGCGACGTCCCATGAAGAATAAAGCCCGACATTTTTTGATCCGTGTAAATCAGTGCTATCAGTGTTTATCCGTGGTGGGGTTTGGGTTTTTTGTGCAAAGCCATTAGAACCCCATAAACAGCATCTTTTTCGGCGCTTTCTTTTGCGCGAATGGACGATTGAGAAATTCCACCATAGGCGCCATCACCGCAAATCGTTTTGCCAGTTCAGGGACAATGCGAGATGTAGTGAGCACGCTGATCGGGAGCGTGGACTCCAGATACCACTGCTTCTTCCGCAGCAGCCCTTCCGCAGGATGGTCCACGGGAAATCCCTTGGGCATGCGGCTTAGCTGCTCGCCTTGAAGCTCGCCAACCATTTTTCGCAAAAATTTGCTCTTGAGGATTTCCGCAAACTCCCCATGATTCTGTTGCAGCAATGTGCGGTAGGCCAGAAGCTCGTCGCGGTCCGGCCCCCATACACCGCCGAAAGCCAGCAGCTCCTTTTCCGTGAAGTGCAGATAGAACACCGCGCCTTCACGCTTCACTGCATTGCCATGCGGAAAGATGGCCGCGATATGCGTCTTGTAGGGCGTCTTGTCGGGAGAAAAACGCGTGTCACGATAAATGCGGTATACCGCCTTTGCCGGTGGCGTCATATATGCCGGCGCGAACCGGGCCATTTCTTCATTCAGGCACCCGACAAATTCCAGCATCGGCGCTTTAATCAGGGCTTCATACTTTTCTTTGCGCGGCTGGAACCATTCACGCCGATTGTTGCGCTTGAGCGCGCGCAGAAATGAAAGAGCATCAGGGGAGAAACCAGAGAAACGGGACATCAACAAATTTTAAACCAGCCAAAACTGCAATGCGCTCATGGCCAACAATGCAAGGAAAAGTCGGAGTGAACAAGAGACTTTACTGGCCTGAAGGTGCTTTGCACAAAGCAAATCTCAACACGGATGACACGGATTTATAGACTTAAGAATGGTCCTATCGAACTTTTTCATCCGTGTAAATCAGTGTTATCAGCGTCATCCGTGGTAAGGGTTGCGTTCTTGTGAAAAACTACCGGAAGGATCTGCAATAACCAGAATCAATGCCAGCCCGTCGTACCCTTTGCAGCCTACAGTCTGGATCACAGTCGTGGTCACACGTTTTTCCGCAGCCAGTGCTTCATTGAATTTCCGGATGCCCTGCACGTTCTCATCCCCGCTGGCTGGATCGGCAACAGCGCCTTTGCGCACCACGTTGTCCGCGATAATCAGCGTGCCTGGCCGGGATAGCTTGAGCGCCCATTTCAGGTATTCCGCATAGCCGGGCTTGTCGGCATCGATAAAGATCAGGTCGAACGGTCCGCCACCTTCCGCCACCAATTGTTGCAGTGAAGCGATCGCCGGACCCAGCCGTATCTCGACGAGATTCGCTAGTTCCGCACGCGCAATGTTGGCGCGAGCAATTTCTGCGCGCTTAGCATCGATCTCCAGCGATATCAGTTTGGCATCGGGCGGCAGAGCGCGCGCCAGCCAGATGGTGCTATATCCGCCCAGGGTACCCAGTTCCAGGATCTTGCGGGCTCCTTGTATCCGGGCCAGCAAATGCAAGAGCTTGCCTTGTGCCGGAGATACATTGATAGTCGGCAATCCGGCGGCTTTGCTGGAATCGAGCGCCGCCTCCAGGGCAAAGTCGGGGGCGATAAAAAGATCAGAAATGTAGCTGTCGACGGCGGTCCATTGTTCTTGAGCCATAAGGTCTTAACCAACCGCTAAATCCGCTGACACACATGTTATCTGGACGCGAGCGCTGCTTGCTGAGGACGCTCTGTTCTTTTTCCGCTTGATGCTGCGTCAATAACCTGCCGCGCAATCCGTTCGCGATGGAACGCTGCGTCGCCCAGCATAGTCTCTGAAGCTTTAGCCCGCCGGTAATAAAGATGAATGTCATTCTCCCAGGTAAAGCCCATGCCACCGTGGACCTGTATGCCGCGATTGCCCACGTTGCGCGCCGCGTCACTCGCATACATCTTGGCCACCGATACAGAGGTAGCTGCGTCCGGCGTATTCTCTTCCAGCGCCCACGCCGCGTAGTAAGTGGCAGAGCGCGAGCTCTCGGTTTCAAGATACATATCGGCGCAGAGGTGCTGCACGGCCTGGAAAATGCCAATCGGCTTGCCGAACTGCTTGCGCGTCTTGGCATAAGCCACGGTCAGTTCCAACGTGCGCTGCATGCCGCCGGTCATCTCCGCACACAGAGCTGCTGTGGCAACGTTCAGAGCACCCGCCAGGCCACCGGAATTGCCAAGCGTTTCTGCCGGTGTGTCTTTGAATTCCACGGCATAGATCTTTCTTGCCAGGTCCATGCCTTTCATCGGCTCAATATGCAGGCCAGGCGCTTTAGCGTTGACCACAAAAACGCCGTCGCGCGCGACTACCACGATAAAGTCAGCAATGGCAGCGTCAGTAACGAAGAGCTTTTTCCCGGTAAGCTTATTGTGGGCAGAGCTGATTTTTAGACTATCGATATCCCAACTTCCCGCAGATTCAACCAGCGCGACTGTTGACCGTGCTTGCCCTGCGGCGATGCGGCCGAGATACTTTTTCTTTTGCTCAGGCGAGCCGCACGCATCTATCACCGTTCCGGCGAGAGCGACCGTTGAGAAGAATGGTCCCGGCAGCAGTGCGTAACCCGCTTCTTCCATCAGTAGTATCAGCTCTACTTTTCCCAGCCCCATGCCGCCGTATTCTTCCGGCGCAACGATTCCGGTGAAGCCCTGCTCAGCGAGCTTCGTCCACAGCGCGAGGTCATAAGCAGTGTCAGTTTCAATGGCCTTGCGCACGGCCGCGATGGGACTTTCACCGGCAAAAAACTTGCGTGCCGTGTCTTTAAGGATCTGCTGGCTCTCGCTTAATCCGAATTGCATGTTCGTACTCCTTTGCAGCACTAGCATTCAGCACTCAGCTACCGGATTACCGCGATGGCCGCAGAGAGCGCGGAGAAACCCATTCTTAGTCTGCGTTCTCTGCGGTGAATTTCTGAATCATTCCTTTGCGCCCCTCGCGACCGTTGCGGTGAACTGTTTTGGCTGACTGCTGACTGCTGAATGCTCGCTAATAACTCTTCGGCAACCCCAGCACAAAATGCCCGATGATATTGCGCTGGATCTCTGACGTGCCCGCTTCAATCGTGTTGCCGCGTGATCGCAAATAGCCGTATGCCCACATGCCATTGTCAATGGCGCGGTCGTCACCCGCCTCAAGCTGGCCGTATGGCCCCATTAGTTCCTGGGCGACCTGTTGGAAGCGCTGGTTCAGTTCGCTCCAGAAAATTTTCTGGATGGAACCTTCCGGGCCAGGTACTCCGGTGGCATTGATGCGGCTGAAGGCGCGCATCTGGTTGCAGCGCATGATTTCAATCTCCGCATAGCATTGCGCCAGCTTCTGCCTCAGGACAGGATCCTCCGCCGCAGCGCGGCCATCGCGTTCCGTGGTCTTTGCCAGATCGATCAGCCGCTCCATATTTCTGCGATAAGTAATTTGCAGGCCCGCGCCAAAGGTGCCGCGTTCGTGCATGAGCGTCCCCATGGCGACGCCCCAACCCTCATTCACCTTACCCATGATATTTGTCACCGGGATACGCACGTCATGGAAGAAAAGCTCATTGAACTCGGTTTCACCCGTCATCTGCCGCAATGGACGCACTTCAACTCCGGGCGTCTTCATGTCCACCAGCAGCACGGTCAAGCCTTTGTGCTTGGGAACATCGGGATCGGTCCGGACCACCAGTTCGCACCAGTGAGCGGCCCAGCCATAGCTGTTCCAGACTTTCTGGCCGTTTACAACGTAGTGATCGCCATCGAGCCTGGCTTCACAGCGCACGTTAGCGAGATCAGAGCCTGCGTCAGGCTCGGAGAATCCCTGGCACCAGATTTCTTCTGCGCTCAGGATTTTGGCCAAATGCCTTTTCTTCTGCGCCTCCGTACCAAAAGCGATGATGGTCGGCCCGATAATTCCCAGGCCGAGCACATTCGCCAGAGGAGGCGCGGCAGCGAGCGCCATCTCCTGCCAGAAGACCACCTGCTCCATCAGGCTCGCGCCACGACCGCCGTATTCTTTGGGCCATGAGATGCCGGCCCAGCCGCCCTCATAAAGTTTGTGCTGCCAGCGCTTCAGGTATTCAAAGCGTGACTCCATTGACTCTTCGCGACGCTCATCCCAATCCGTGGGAGCATTGGCGGCAAGCCAGGCGCGCAACTCATCTCGAAATTTTATTTCGTCGGGGCTAAGATTCAGATCCATAGATTCCTCCCATGGGTGCCAAAACGTCGTCCGGCACTACGCTAGTCAGGCGAAACCGTCCTCCGGCCGTCACTCAATGAATAGCCATTCATTTTGGCAGACAAGTGTACATGGTTCCGGGCGCTTACGCTTGTCCATGAGTGAAAAGAGCTGCTGTGTTCACGGCTTCTTGACCATGTAGATGATGGGCATTGTGATGTCGTCTTCCAGAGAGACCTCCAGGCGTTCCACCGCTACATAGCCCCTTTTCTCAAAGAGCTTTACACCGGTCAGAGTCGCGCCCATTTCATAACGAGTAAAACCCGCTGCGCGCGCCGCTGATTCGCAGGCATCAAGAAGCAGGGTGCCAATGCCTTGCCGCGCCCAATCAGGATGAATAAAGAAAGCGCGAATCTTGGCGGCGTCAGTCTTAGGATCAAGCATGTCGTCCTGGCGATCTCGCCAGCGGTCACCACCATAAAGCGTTTTACGTTTGCTCCAGCCGCCGCAGGCAACGATCAGTGCTTTCTTATTTGAATCCGCAGAAATGGCCTCAACCAGCAGGTATGTGCCGTCTGCGATGAGTTGGCTATCGACGCCAAAGACCGTCCTGAGCGCGGCGTCAATCTGCGCAGGCGAGTAATCACCGGACTGCAATCTCCGGACTGAAGCGTCAATCAAGTCCCGTAAAATAGGTATATCGGCGGAAACGGCCGGTCGGATTGCGAAGCTGGGAGCCATTGCAGTGAAAATTAGATTTTACCCAAAACAAAAACGGCCCAAGCAGGCCGTTCTTGCTATGGATGGTTCTTTCGTCGCGGCTTATTTCGCCGGCATCTCGGCCAGGAACGTCTTAACTTCCTCGGCATGGGTGCCACTGGGCTCAAGCTGGAGATATTTGTTGCAGGCAATTTTGGCGTCATCAAACTTCTGCGCGTTGAACTCCACGCCACACAGGTTATAGCTGTACAAGGCAGAAGAGGGATCAACTGCTGTTGCCTTCTTCAATGAAGCAATTGCCTCATCGGACTTCTGCAATTTCAGATAATCATTGCCTTGCGCGGTCAACATGTGCCCCGCTCCCTGCCTGGCGGCAGATGGATTCAAGCTGGGAACTTTCGGATCGGCTGGAGCCGAGCCGGAGATCAAGGACTGGGCTACCTGGATGCCTTTATCATACGTTTGAACCGCTTCAGCCGGCTTGTTGGATTTGCTTTGCGCGTCCCCCAGGGCCATATAGAAGTCCCAGCGGTTTGTGTCCGGAGCCGCCGCAATCAATTGCTTAAGCGCGTTTTCAGCTTTGGGCCAGTCCTGCGCCTGCCGCGCATTTTGCGCTTCACTGATAAGTGAGTTCAAGCCCGCGATCTTTTTATTATCGGCGCTGATTTTCGCAATTTGCTCTTTGGTGAGCTTGGGAGCCGGAGCATCCGTCAGGCCAAATTTATCATCTGCAACCGCGCCGCCTTTCGGAATATCAATCTTGAGTTCGTCAGGATTGGATGTGTCATCGTGGCCCAGGCTGGTCTTCTGGCTAAACAGCTTTTCTCCTGTTTCGCCCAGAACGTCCAATTGGTATGAGCCATAGGGCACACCTACCATAACAAAGTGTCCATTCTTATCGGTTTTGGTCTTGTAAACCTTGCCGTTATCGCTGTAAGTGAACACCACCTGAGCATTGGGAAGAGGCTTTCCTTCCTGCGTGACTGTACCTTCGGCGTGCGCGCCGATCGTCTGGGCCTGTACCCATAAATTGCTCATGGAAAAAATCAGAAACCCGCACGAAAGAACAATAGCGATCCTTTTCATATTCCTCTCTGAATCAATGCCCCTTAAAATCACCGCGGAAAACCGCCGAATGATCAAGAGGGCGCTCATGTTATTGCTAACTTAACTTTCGCGGCACTTATTTTTTCTTTTTCTCGTGATACGTAGTCTCTATCTTTGCTCCAATGGCTTGCAGCATGGCTTTCACGTCATTGGCATGCGGCCCGTCGGGGGCCAATTCCAAATACTTGTTCAATGCGTCTGACGCTCCGGGGGGCGCTTGCATTTTCCCGTCCTTATCTAACTTGCTATCTCCCACCATAAGCGAACCTTTAATGAAGTAGGCATCGGCCCGATTCGGATCGGCAGCAATTGCTTTATCGCACGCGGCCAATGCGCCTTGCGTGTTGCCGGCATTGTATTGCGTTGCACAAATGTTGAAATAGGCGGTTGCGGGGTTAGGATCCATGCTGGCGGCTTTGGTGTAGGCTGCAATCGCCTTGTCGTTCTGTTTTAACTTCAGGTAGGCATTGCCCTCGTTGGTAAGCATCTGGGAGACGCCAGCCTTCGCCTTGGCCGGATCGACCTTTGCGTCCTTGGGAGCATTCTCCGCTTTGGTCGCATTCTCCGCTATGGGAATGGCCTTTTCATAGGTTGCTACAGCCTCTTCAAACTTGCCTTCACCGAACTGCGCATTGCCCAAGGCCTGTTGGTAGTCCCAGCGATTCGGGTTCATTGCGATCAATTTGGTAAGGATCGGCTCGGCTGTCGCCCAGTCTTTGGCCTGCAATGCGGGGTTTAATTGTGCAATCAGGGCATTTTCACTGATTGCCTTGTCCCGCTCCCCCTTCATTTTTTCCAGTTCTTCTTTGCTGGGTCCGGCGCCCGGCTTGCCGGAAGTGACTTCCACCGATATATCGTCTACCGCGCCGCCCTCGCCCGCAATGCGGACTTCTTTCTTGAAACGCTTGTCACCTGCGGTGACTTCCTCGGTGTAATCGCCGAACGGAATTCCGACGCCCGAGATTTGCCCGCTCTTGTCGCTCTTCATCTTGAAGGTCCGACCAGTGGCAAGGCTGGTCAATACCACGTCAGCATTGGCTACCGGCTTGCCCCCATCGGTAATGGTTCCCTGAACTTTGCCTGCGGTGGCCTGGGACCATGCGGTTGCTGTGGCCGCCAGGAAAAGCGCAATCACCATCACTGAATACGTAAGTTTTGTGTTCATTTTGTCGAGCCTCCGGCTTCAACTTGAATCTGAAATTAACGGCCTGCCACTTTTTGTAAATGTTCCGATGGCAAATAAGGAATCGGGTCCGGCATTTTGGCTTCAGCAAATGCACGCCGCCGCAGGACACAACTCTCGCACACGCCGCAGGCTTTATCTTCGCGGCTATAGCAAGACCAGGTCAAATCAAACGGCGCGCCAAGCTCTATTCCCAGGCGCACAATCTCAACCTTGCGCAGGTTGATCAGTGGGGTGACTACCTGGATTGTTCCTTCGCGCGTACCTGCCTTTATCACGGCATTGAACGCGTCATAATATGCGGGACGGCAATCAGGATAGCCTGAGCTATCCTGTTCCACTGCTCCGATATAAATCATATTGGCGTCCAGCACTTCCGCCCAGCTTACGGCAGCAGCCAGGAAGTGAGCATTGCGGAAAGGAACATACGTTATGGGAATGTCTGCGCCAATTTCCTCGCCAGCTTCGGGCACTTCAATGTCTTTATCGGTGAGGGCCGATCCGCCGATAATGCCCAGCGCTTCATTTCGCATCACCAACCGGCGCTTTATGCCCAGAAAATCGCAAATCCGCTCAAATGCCCATTGCTCACGTTCCGCGGTGCGCTGCCCGTAACTGACGTGCAGAGCGGCGGCATCTGTATCCCGTGCGGCCAATGCGGCGCAGACACAGGAGTCCATGCCTCCACTCAACAACACCACCGAGCGCGATTTTTCGCCTGCCAAAATAAAACCCCTGATGTGCGGATGCCTAGTTTTTCAGATGGCCCGGCAGACGGAATAGCTGCCCACCTTATTTCTTAATTATCGCAAAACTTCATTGTTTATGCTGGGTTGCAGCCGCCTGTCAGACGCCCTTGGTTGCTGGCTCCCAAATGAACTTATGCATCTGCAAACTTAGCCGAACATTGAGCACGTCCGACAATATCCATTCGGCTAAAACACGCGGATCAAGCTGGCAGTTGGACGTATCACGCTCCCGGCTGGGACTTTTAAGAAATGCCGGAGAAAACAAGACCGCCTCTACTTTCTCTACTAACCCGTGCTGGCGCGTGAAGTCGCGCGCAAACTCATAGTCCGGGCGGTCGGCCAGCACAAACTTAATTTCGTCTGCTTTACTGAGCGCCGCCAGATTGCTCATGCGAAACGTGCCGCTTTCGCCTGAACCAGGACACTTTACGTCCACGATCTTATGAACGGCGCTAGGAACATGTTCCAGCGGACGCTCTCCGCTGGTCTCAAGCAAAAGCGTGTATCCGCGGGCCAGCAGGCGATCCATTAATGGCAGGAGTTCACGCTCCTGCAACATGGGCTCTCCTCCGGTGAACTCAATCAGACCTGTGGGGGCAAGTTTAGAAACTTCCTGTTCGACTTCATCGGCAGACATCTTTCTGCCGCCGGTGAATGTATATTCGCTATCGCACCATGAGCAACGCAGGTTGCAAGCCGCCAGCCTGACGAAAATGCATGGCACGCCCGCGAAAGACGACTCCCCCTGAATGGAACGATAGATTTCGATGATCTGCATGATTGATGATCTGCATGTTTCCAGGAAAAACACAGCCGAGCGCGGCTGTGCTCCAAAGCTTATTCCGAGTAGCGCGCGGTCGTGGTATCAGTTTCCCAGATGGTAACGTCTTTCACCGCAACGCGGCCGCTGGTAAGCGATTTCAGACGGCCATTCGTCTGATCGTAAAAATATTTTGCCAGATTTTCCGCCGAAGGATTAAGCGCGATAAAAGGCTCAATCTCATTCAGCATCTGGTGGTCCAGGCGGTCAATCACATGCTTCATGACTTCTTTCAGTTCTTTAAAATCCAGCAGCAGGCCGGCTTTATCCAGAGTTGGCCCGGTCAGCGTGACGCGCACCTTGTAATTATGCCCGTGCGGGTTCTCGCATTTCCCTTTGTAATCGCGCAGGTAATGCCCCGCGGCAAATGAATCTTCAACCGTAACCTCGTACATCCGCTCCCCTTATCGTCTGTGGCGTATGAATGCCATCCTTCTTATTGTAAAGCTTTGGCTTTATGTGTAACAGGAACAACGAATTGAGCAGTTGCAATCACGCATAGAGCAACCGCGCCGGGCACGCCTTGTTCTCAAAGAAGAGGAAGGTGGCTCTTTCATAAGGATGTATGACCGCCCTCAAGATGCTGAGGTTGGACTGTACGTAGAACCGCATGTGACCATCGAGAACAAAGGGCCGCGTACCGCAACAATCGAATCCAATGACATTCTGTCTCCAGAAATGCCACAAATTCAAACGCTGAAAAAAGTGCAACCCAGCCCCTTTAGTATGGTTCCGGGCACGATGGCGAATCATTCCGTAGGCAACGGCAATGATTACGTCCGTGGATACGTCGAGGTAGGCGGCCAACGATTGATCGCCCGCTTCAATTCCGTTTGCGATTTACTCAGCGTTGCCGGAAAAATTTTGCACCCGCTCAAATGCAAATTGACGGTACGGAATACAGAGGGCAACACAGCTGCTTCGATGGTTCTAAGGCAGCCGCGGCTAGGTCCTGATCTGGGCCGCAATTCGAAACAATCTCGCAATGCTCGAATCTATCTAGGAACTGATCGACCTCCTCTTAATAAAAGATATGACGGTCAGAAATGGAAATCGCTTGCGTTTCGCCCACGATTTATTTAGAAGAACAAAATCGCTGTACGCCACCGGCACTGCAGCGTGAAACAGGTCCGAAGAAAACAGCAGTGTTCCTTTCACCTGGAACATTTCAACAAATCTGTTGCATCGCGGGCCATCGCTAGCCAGAGCGCCTGCAATCGCCCAATTGTCGAGATAGACCACAGGCGGGCGGATGACAGTTTCAAGATCGATCACGTTTCACGATTGGCTGCTGATAATCAAATCACCTTCCCGTTTCCGTTACGAGCTTTTGGGTCCGCTCAATCCTCAATCTAAGAGGAGGCCATTGAAAGTTTAGCGCGCTACGCACATTGGACACACGGCGCGGCGCGAGGCAATCGACAAGCTCGGTGAGGCTACAAAATTTGACCGAGAGGGGGCACAAATGGGGCACAGTGGGAGGAATCGAAATCGGAGCAAGTCCAGTAAGTGTGAAAAGATTTGGCTCCTCAGGTAGGACTCGAACCTACAACCCTTCGGTTAACAGCCGAATGCTCTGCCATTGAGCTACTAAGGAGTGGGCAAGCAGGCCGCCAGAGAGATTGTCGGCCGCTCGAGTTGTCTTGTTAAAAATAACATGCATTTGCCGCGCTTAGCAATCATGAAATCGCCCCGCAGACAGCTGAAAGCCCTCTAGAACCGTAATTGCCGCTCACAAATGCCACAACTGGATAAGATAAAGAAGATGTTTGCGAATCATCAACAACACGCTGAAAAGGTATGTCCCTGAGCAATCCCAAAATACGATGAATGATCAATCTAAAGCTGCACTCCTAAAATCATCCGGGCCACCTAAAGCAGAATCGAAAATCGTCATCGACAACTACCGTGGCCGGCAGATCGCCGATGCTTATCGCTGGCTGGAAGATTCAGCCGCGCCGGAGACGCAACAATTTGTTGCGGCGCAGAATACGTACACGCGCAGCGTGCTGGAAAGTATCCCCAGTCGTGACGAGCTGCGGCGTCGCGTGGAAAAGCTTTTTACCATTGGGCGCGTGGCTTCGCCACGCATCGGCGGAAATAATTATTTTTATGAGCGTCGCCATGGCCGGCAAAATCAGGCAGTGGTCTATGTACGCGAAGAACGCCAAGGCCACGATCTTCAGAAAAACGACCGTCCGCTAATCGATGTAAACGCTCTGGCGCCCGATGGCACCATCGCGCTCGATTGGTGGTATCCGTCGGAAGACGGCAGGTACGTTGCGTTTGGTACGTCGGCGAATGGATCAGAGTTGAGCACGCTTCAGGTGATTGAAGTGGGCAGTGGCAAGCTGCGACCGGAAAAGATTGAACACACCCGCGCCGCGAGCATCGCATGGCTGCCGGACAGTTCTGGCTTCTATTACACGCGATATCCCCGCCCTGGAGACGTTCCGAGCGGCGAAGAAATGTACAACCGCCGCGTATTCTTTCACCAGCTAAGTTCTAGCGAGAATGCCGGCGGCGCGGATGATGCTTTAATCTTTCCGGCCGATGGGATGGAACTAGCTCCGCAGCACTGGCCCAACGTCTCCATTTCCAATGATGGGAGCTGGCTGCTGGTGGACGTGAGCGAAGGCTGGACCAAAACAGAGCTTTATCTAAAAAATCTTTCCTTAAGAGCTCATCCAGGAAACTCAGCCGCGCCGCAGGGCCGCTTTCAGCGGATCACCACAGGCGGAAATTTTATTTATCACGGTGAAGTGCTCGATGGCCAGCTATATATCACCAGCAATGAAGGTGCGCCACGTTTCCGGGTCTTTACAGCGGCATGTGTTGCGCCCGATCGCGCAAATTGGCAAGAGATCATCCCGGAAAGCGATGCAGTGATTGAGGGGCGCGCGGTCGTTATCGCCCGTAAGCTTTTTGTCCATTCCATCAGAAATGCCAGTTCGCAGCTTAGCCTGTTCGAACTTGACGGCCAGCTAGCGGCCAATGTCGCCATGCCTGCGCTGGGCAGCATCTTTGATCTGGGGGGCAACTGGAACAGCCGATCAGGCTTTTTCGGCTTTGTCTCTTACGCTATCCCGCCAACAGTATTTGAAGTCAATCTAAGCGGTGAGACCACGGAGTGGGCGGGTGTGGAGTCAGGCATTGATCCAACTCGCTATCAGGTGGACCAGCTCTGGTTCAACTCCAAAGACGGAACACGCGTGCCGATGTTCGTGGTCAGCAAAAAAGGCCTGCTAAAAAATGGGCACAATCCCACGATGCTCTCTGGTTATGGCGGCTTCAATCTTGGTCGTACGCCATTTTTCAATCGCAATGCGATGTTGGTGCTGCTGGAGCAAGGCGGCGTTTATGTTGACGTGCAACTGCGCGGCGGAAATGAGTTTGGCGAAGACTGGCATCGCGGCGGCATGCTGGAGAAGAAGCAAAACGTCTTTGATGATTTTATTGCCGCGGCGGAACACCTGATCGAGGAAAAATATACTGATCCCGGGCATCTGGCGATCCAGGGCGGAAGCAATGGCGGCCTGCTGATGGGCGCGGCGCTCACGCAACGACCGGATTTGTTCCGCGCCGTGGTGTGCCAGGTTCCATTGCTCGACATGCTGCGCTATCAGAATTTCCAGATTGCCAAGCTTTGGATTCCCGAGTACGGATCGTCGGATGATCCTCAGCAGTTCGAATATCTGCGCGCGTACTCGCCTTATCATCACGTGAGGGCAGGCATGCAGCATCCGGCTGTTTTGCTTATGACGGCGGAGAGCGATACGCGCGTCGATCCCATGCACGCGGTGAAGATGGCGGCGCTGCTTCAGGCGGAAGCGGCCAATGGTTCTGAGCGGCCAATCCTTCTGCGCGTGGATGCCAAAGCGGGACACGGAGTAGGTAAACCGATGGCAAAACTGGTGGATGATGCCGTCGATGTCTGGAGCTTTTTATTCTGGCAACTGGGCATAAAGATTTATCGAGAGCCGTGAAATTCATTTTAGAAACGAATTTTCATTACGATAGAACTCCTTCCCTTTCGGGTCGGGATTTCAGAGACAATGCAATTCCTTTTATCCGTCGGCGAGGCCTCGGGCGATACATACGGCGCGCAGCTCATTGAAGCTCTGCGCCAACTCGCTCCTCCGCCCCAGGACGCGCAAAACCGGCCCGCCCGGAGCCCCACATGCCCAGTTCAACGTCCTTTGGCATGGGTGGAGAGAAGATGCATTTCAGGGATACTTTGGACCTGGCGGAGCGCTGGCCGATGGGAATGAGTGCGATTACATCTTCGCGCTCTCCGCTTTGCAAAGCCAGCATGTGGCGGAAGTTGGACTCCGGCAATAGTCGATGCTCGGCAAAAGGAGCTGCTGGGATTGCTTGAGAAGCACTGGCGACTGCAGGATCGTAAAAGCCCGGCAATGGCGGCCAAACCCTGAACTACTCTTCGCCCTTTGGGCTGGAGTGTTGGGATTCTTTGAAGTTCTCTCGGACGCTGCGGTTCAGCCTTTTGACAAGAGCGAATAAAAAGCGGCATGATAATGCGAGGATCGCCAGCGATCCATGTAAAGCTCTTTGACAACCTAGCATTCGGTGCTCAGCAGTCAGCCCCCTGGACAGTTTTGCGACCCTCTGCCGATCCTGGGTTTGAATCTGGGATTGGGTGGCCTTTGGGCCACGCTGGGCCACGCAAGGGCCGTCCAAGCGTCATGCAAGGGTAGCGCATGGGTAGATTCGTGCCTGGCCCTTTGTTTTCAACAGAAATACAAAAAAGAGGGTGGGGGAGTAATCGCCCACATCGAGCGTCATCGACGACATAGCCGTAATCGGGGGGGGAAGCAGCTCTCCGCCCGCGCTTCAGACATGAGATTCTTGCAGCAGTAGGGATCCCTCGCGTAGGCTCGGGATTGCACAAAGCATGAACTTCCTTCTTTCGGCCGGCGAAGCTTCAGGCGACACTTACGGCGCGCAGCTCATTGAATCTTTGCGTGGGCTTGCACCCAGCTCAACCTTCTTCGGCATGGGCGGAGAAAAGATGCGTGCCTCCGGTGCGGAGCTTTTAGTCCATGCCAATGAGGTTGCTGTCGTCGGATTGGTTGAGGTGGTAAAACACCTTCCGGATATTCGCCGCCGATTCAAGCATCTGGTGGCGGAAGCCGCGCGCCGCAAACCAGACGCCGCTATCCTGATCGACTTCCCTGACTTCAATTTGCGCCTAGCGCACGAACTGCATGGCCTGGGGATACCGGTGTTCTACTTTGTGAGCCCACAGATATGGGCCTGGCGCACCGGACGGGTGAAGCAAATCCAGAAATATGTCCGCAAGATGATCGTGATCTTTCCTTTTGAGCAGGAGTTCTATGCGCGGCACGGCGTTGAGGTGAGTTACGTGGGGCATCCGCTGGCCTATGAGCCACCGCCCCAAATTTCGCGGGAAGAGTTTGCCAGAAGGCATGGGCTCGATCCGCAGAAGCAATGGATTGCGCTGCTGCCCGGAAGCCGCCGCAAGGAAGTTCGGCTGAATCTGCCGGCGATGGTTCAGGTGGCGCAGCTTTTGCGGAAGCAAAGAGCAGAGTTCGGATTCCTTCTGCCGGTAGCCTCGACCTTGAGCGAGGATTGGCTGAGCGAGCAGCTCGACCTTCTTACCAGGGGGTGGAGCAGGCCTTCAGGTTCATCCGGTGCTGAGCAGCCGCCCGCTGTCACGGGGTGGAGCAGGCCTTCAGGCCTGCGGGGAGAGTCGCTGGATACCCCGGCTTCAGCCGCTGAGGTGAAAAACCCGGGGGAAGGAGATCAGATAATTCCAATTCACCTCACCCACAACGCACGCGCCACCCTCAAGCATGCTCGCGCTGCCGTAATCGCCAGCGGCACTGCCACCGTGGAAGCCGCGCTCTCTGGGACGCCGTTCATCGTGGTCTATCGGCTGGCTCCTCTTACATGGCTCCTCGGCCGCAGACTGGTCAAGTTGGACACATTCGCCATGCCGAACTTAATCGCCGGCAAGAAGATCGTTCCTGAGCTGATCCAGCAAGACTTTACCACCCAAAACGTTTTCAAGGCGCTCAATGCCATCATCCCGGATGGACCCGCGCGGCAGCAGATGGAATCTGACCTGAAAATGATGCAACAGCGACTTCGAGACAATGTGCATACGGATTCGCCCGCTCAGCGGGCAGCCAAGGAGATACTTGGGGCCATGGCAAAGGTTTAAAATCGACAAGAGAGCCGTTTTAGAAATTCCTCAAAGGGCCCCTGCTGTCCCGGTAAGCGCTCTGCTGTATGTTTCAATTGTTATTAAAGGCAGCTTTTCTGGGAAAATTTACATCTAACCTGAGTACTTTTCAGCATCTTTGGAGAAATACATGCAAATCGCACGACGACCCCTGCGACGTGCCGTACTGTTTATTGGCCTGATCGCGTCTTTCTGCCTGCCCGCCCTTGCGGCTGACCGCCCACGGGTAAAGGCTGAAGATTACGTGATTGACGCAGAGATCGTGCCCAAAACCCACCATCTTACAGCGCGAGCCAAAGTGAAGTTTACCGCGCTGGAAGATGTCAATTTCGCCAGCTTTGACCTGCACAATGGCCTGCGTGTAACCAAGGTGCTTGACGACAAGGGCAAGCCGCTTACGGCGGAGCGCGTCACCCAGGACAGCACTGTCCGCATCAGCTTCCCGAACACCATGACCAAGGGCTCCAGCACCACCCTGACTTTCGACTATGAAGGCGCGCTGGCCAATGCCGATGACAGTCCAGTGGAAGGGCTTAAGCTGGCTTACATAGGCGACGACGCAATCTACCTTCTTTATCCTGGACGCTGGTTCCCCGTAACCAATTACGGCATTGACCGCTTTACCGCAACCATTAACGTAACTGCGCCCGCAGGGATCACCGTGGTAGGCAGCGGCGGCCCCGGCGTGGCCAAACCCGCTGCGGCGGGCAAAGCCGTTACTACGTTTACCTGGGATAAGCCGAGCTTTCCTGGGACGATTGTTGCAGGCAATTTTCAGGAGAGTTCAGTTGGCAGCGTAAAAGTTTATTTCAGCGCCAACAAAAAGCAGTTTGCCCCTGCCTATGGCGATACCGCCAACAAAGAATTGGAATACTTCGCATCGCTTTATGGTCCTTCAATTTCGGGCGGGACCCTAAAGCTTGTTGAGTTGCCGGATGACACCGTTCCCATGTGGTGGGCGCCGGAAATTGCGGCCCTGGCCACGCGCGACATCAGCGAAAAAACCAACTACCGCTTTCTGGCCGATGCCATTGGACATCAATGGTGGGGCGCAACGGTAAGCCCAGCCAGCAAAGACGATTGGTGGCTGGTGGATGGAGGCGCGCGCGACTCTGAAATGCGTTACGTGCAAAGCACCGCCGGAGAGCAGGCTTTTGAAGATGCCTCGCGCGATATGGCCGTGGGCGCTCTGGCGTATGACACCACGCCGCTGGGCAGCATCGGCAAGCTGGATACGTTCTCGCCGCAGTTCCAGGCGCTCGTCACCGATAAAGGCGGCATGATCTTTCACATGCTGCGCTGGGTCATCGGCGATGCCGCGTTCGACAAAACGATGAAGGACTTTATGGCGCAGTATTCCGGCAAGTCTGCTTCGGTCGCTGACTTCGAATCGATTGCCGAAAAGAACCACGGTGACAAACTCACAGCGTTCTTCGCGCAATGGGTTGACGGCACCGGCGCGCCTGAATTCAAGATGAAGTACACCGTTTATCGCGTGAAGAAAGGTTTCCGAGTGGTGGGTGAAATCACTCAGGACCTTGATCTCTTCCGCATGCCGCTGGAATTGAAAGTTGATACTGACGGCCAGACCGAAATGAAGCGCATTGAGGTTGTCGGCACGGATTCCGCTTTTTCCGTTGATACTTTCGGCAAACCGCGCCGCCTAGTGCTCGATCCTAATAACTGGGTGCTGAAGAACTCTCCCGATCTGCGGGTGCGCGTTGCCATCCGGCGCGGACAGGAGCTTACCGCGCAGGGCAATCTATCTGAAGCGCTGACCGAGCTGAACAAAGCCCTGGACGTAAACAAAAATAGTTCTCTGGCCCATTACCGCATTGCCGATATTTTCTTTGCGCAACGCAACTACCAATCGGCGGCCAATGAATTTCGCGAAGCGCTCAATGGTGATGGCGATCCTCACTGGACTGAAGTCTGGAGCCACATTATGCTGGGCAAGATCTTTGATACTACTGGCCAGCGTGAGCGCGCCGTGAATGAATATCGCCAGGCCATCCAAACCGGAGACCCCACCCAGGGCGCTATGGACGAGGCAAGGAAATATTTGGAAAAACCTTACGAGCGTGAACGCAGGCCGAACGGAAACTAGCACTTAACCGCAAAAGCTTTAACCACAAAGAACATGAAGATTCACGAAGGTTTGTCAGCAAGAGCAAAACTACTTCGCGTTTCTTCGTGTCCTTTGTGGTTAAGTTTCCTATTGCAGGCTCTTCAAGTAGCTCACAATCTGCCATCTTTGCTGCTCGGGCAGGCGCGACCATGATGGCATTCCGTTCTTCATGCTGCCATTTTTGAGGAGCCATTCCAGTTCGCCGGGTGTGGCTACGCGTATCCGATCAGAATGCAGGTTCGGACGGTTCTTCAGCCCTGTGGCTTCACTGCCGTGGCATGAGGAGCAATTTTGGCGGAAGAGTTTCGCGCCTGCAGCCACAGCGTTGGCGTCGGTATCAAATGGATTTTGCCGCACGCGATCTCTTTCCGGGACCTTCGTCATCCATAGGCCATCGCCAGCGGCGGCAAAAAGCAGTGAAGCTCCCAGAATAAAACTCAGGCCCATCAGCAGCCAGGGTTTTCTCATGCTCACTTCCCCCTTAGCCGTGAAACAAACTGATTGATTTCATAAGCTACGCCAAAGCGCAGCAAGAAACCATGGCTATTGCTGTTTAATCCGGCGGCAGGAGAGACGCTGAACGTAGGACCGCTTGGCAGGTGAAATGCCATGGTAGGCGCGAGATAATGCGAAGTGTCGTGCAGGCCAAAGCTGTAGCGGTCGCCCAAGCCACCGTAAAGCTCCGCCCCCGCCGTAAAGTTTTCGCGGCAGAATCGGCAGGCCTTGGGGCTGGCCGCCAGCGACAGTGGCCGGCTCACCGCTACGGCATAGCCAAACTCCCACGGTTCGCCGGCAATGTTCTTCTCTGCGATCATGTTCTCAGCAATGTTCCAGCCTTTGAAATTGCTGCTCAGGATCAGCTTCAGCTCCACTTCGCGTTCTTTTTCGCTGCGGTCATTTCTGCCCAAGAAATCGGCCACGCCATCGTGTCCCACTACTTCCAGCAACGCTTTGTCGGCGCTGTTGATGTCCTCAAACTCTGCATACAGCACAGGATTGACCCAGTGCTCCTGCAAAAGCGGGCGGAAGCGGTTCTCAAAACGAAAACCGGTGAATAGGCTGCTCTCATTCGCGGTGACTTGGGAATCCAGATAAAGCTCAGATGTCCACCAGGTCTTGACGCCATATTCCATCTCCACCGCATTTCCCCAGAAGGGATTGCCGGCGCCAGGAAACCCGCTGACGGATTTAGTGGCGAACTCCAGGTTTCCGGGCTCTTCCATATGGTGCGTGTAGGTGACAAAGTAATTCCCCTGCGCGCAGCTCTTACGCGCTGTCAACAATTGCGCCCCCAGCAATAGCAGCATGGCGATCGCTTTTAAACCGTTCGATGGCACAGCATCTCCTGATCTCGCGAAGATCCATTTTGAAAATGAAATTGAATTTCAATTTCAAAATCACGGGAACAGCAGTGTAAAGCATGAGCTTTTGAGGGGTCAATGATCTGGATCACATAAATTTAGGCGACACTACCAGAACTGGAAAGCCCGCGAATGCAGGGCTTGAGGAAAGAGTAAACCGATATGCAATAAGCAGTTACAGCCCTACGTCCCGGCCGCCGCAGCCTTGTTATTTTGTTGCTGGTAGCGCACGTCCACTGCCGCGATCACGCCCGCAGGATCTTTTTGCCACGCTTTTTCCAAGTCCTTGGTAAAACCAAAGAGCACCCAGGGAACCCGCGCCGCCAAGTCCGCCAACATTTCATTTGCGGCCTTTTCTTTCATCTGTTCTTCAATTTGCTGGCGATGGCGGCCAACAAGCGCCACAGAATAGGTCTTCCCCGTGGGGATAAAGTTGACAGAATGTTTGGTCACCTTCTTATAGATCCACACCAGGTCAGCGATCGGCGAGGCCCATGTGCTGAACATTCTGCGCCGCACCATCCACTGCTGTGCGATCTGCAGTTTTCCATACTTCCGAATCATGGCCGGCTGCAGTTCAGCCTCAATCTGTTGTGAAAGCTGCTCCGCATTGCCGTATGCGGCCAGCTGTTTCCATACCGGCGAGGTCTGTATCTCCGAGGCGCGCCGCATCGCCTTGAGACAATTCCACAGCGCCAGAGCAAGTACAGGTAGCCCTATCATGAGCATGGTATAGCCATTGCTGCGATAATCGGCGGCATTGAGCGTGAATGGCAGGACTTCACGGGCCAGGTCAGCGTCTTCCGTCGCCAGGGGCTGCAGCAAGTCCTCTTTCACGCGATCAGTTGTGGCCACCAGTTCGCCGGAATATTCAAGCTTTTTCTTGCCGGGATCAGCTTTCACCAGCAGGATCTTTTCCCCTACGCGAAGGAAGATGTATTCATCCTTGGTGTCGGTTGAGACAACACGGCCCCCGTCCATGTGGTTGACCACGTCACGATATTCAGTGTTGATGGATTTTGTGCCGCTCACCGACACAAAGTTGCGCCAGCGCTGTTCCGGAGATGTAAGGGCCGCAAGCTCTGAGCTTGAGATGGATTGTGAGCCCAGCACAAAGTTCGCGCAGTAACGGTAGTTGCCCGCAACAATCAAGATGAGTATTGCCAGCATTCCACCATTCACCAGCAGCAGGTTTCGGTTCGCCCTGCGTGCTTCATTTTCCACCCACAATGCCATAACACCTCCCCTAATTGGCTGAAGCTTATCACCGCTGAGGCGGGATGCAATGACCAATAGGAGGCTGAACTATTGCGGACATTAACTCGATAGGCGCCCTTGGTTAAAATGTCCGTCATGCCCAAAGACACGAGGCCCAACTTATTGTTTGCAAAGATCCGCGCCACCATCCTGAAGATCCCGCGCGGTCATGTTTCCAGCTATGGCGCGGTCGCCCGGGCAGCGGGACTTCCCGGCGGTGCGCGTCTCGTTGTCCGCACTTTGGGCCAGTCGCACGGCCTTCCCTGGCATCGCGTGGTGGCTGCCGGGGGCAGGATCGCGATCCCCGGAGAAGGCGGCCTTGATCAGCGCTTTCGCCTGGAAATGGAAGGTGTCAAATTCAGCGGCAAGAAGGTGCGCATGGCGGAGTTCGAGTTCCTCTTCGGGCAGAAGAAGAACTCGCGTGTGAAAAAGAAAACAACTACTCGCAGAACAGGCGCACGAAAAAAGCAAACCGGCAAATGATCAGCTTAGATCGATTTCTCTCTTTCTGTTCATCTTCGATGACTCATTTTGTCCGCGTTACAGTAATCTGCGATTTGAACGTTGCTCCTGAAGAGTCCCACCCCTGCACGGCAACGTAGTGCTTGCCAATAGTTAAAGGTAGATAAGCACTTGCCGCATTGGTAGAGGTCCTGTATTTAAGGATCCCATCCACGTAAATTTGTGTTGCCGTGGCTGGATAGCCTGAGTAGGCGGTGCCGGCCACGTGGAATGTTGAACCCGTAAAAGAAGAGCTTGTGGGGCTGTTAATCAGAACGTATTGCTGTTTGACCGTAACCCCGGCGGACACGGAGGAGGATGCTCCGGAATTGTCCGTGACTTTGGCCACTACCGTGTATGCACCTGCCTTCTTGTATTGATGTGTAGCGCTGGTCGCGCTCACAACGGTACCATCGCCAAAGTTGATCTGCCGGCTCACAATAGCTCCATCCGAGTCAGTTGAAGCCGAGGTGCTGGCCGTGACCGAAGCTCCTGCCAGAATTAAAATGGGAGATACACTGAGCTTCGCGACGGGAGTTTGATTGGGAACAGGTGTAGGACTTGGAGCAGGCGTTGGGGTAGGACTCGGCGCAGGAGTTGGGGACGGAGTTGGCGAAGGCGTGGGCGTTGGGCCTCCAGAGGGTCCTATTGTGATTTGCACAGCCGCCGACATTTTGTTCTGCATTGAAGGCTTCCCGATCGCCTCCACATAAACCGTGTAATCTCCCGCCGGAAGAGAATACTGTGATGCATCCAGCGAGCTTCCGGTGACCGGCACATCCGCCAATCGCATCAGGTTTTCTCCGTCGTTAGAAATGAACACCACATAATGATCTACCGTGCCAGGATCTCCGCTCACCGTCCACGAAATTGTATTGCCGCTGGTGCTCGCGGAAACAGTCACACAGTTGTCGATACCTGTCTCAATCTCTGTTCCTTCTTCGTAGTCATTCCAGGTGACCAGTTGAATGCCATACATCTGGATTGAGGACGAATAGTACTTGGCTGCTTGCGCAAAAGTTTGCAGCCACGTTTGTCCGCATTGCTGGCTCATAATACGGTTTGTGCTCCAGCTCGCCAGCGTATCGTTAAAGCCCTTGTAGCCGGAACCAGTGGCATACGCCGGAGACGCTCCCAAAGCAGTCTGGAGGAAACTGTCCAGATAATTGAGTCCCGTGGGATCCGTGGACGTGGCCGCGGACACTCCTGACCAGGCAAACGCGCCGTTACTCTCTGCATACGTAAACCCGCCGTTGTTTCGAAAGATGAATAATGGGTTTCCCGCTACTCCGGACCTTACTTTTGTCCAGTCCACGGTATAAAACTCCTGCCCAAAGAAGTACAGCACCGGACGCCCGTTGTATTGAAGATATGCCGGCGAACCGAAGTAGGTGGTGTTCGCGTAATTCAAATAATTGATCAGCGATTGAGTCACGTCGCAGCCCGCTGTGGACGAACACGATTGCAGCGCATTGAAGTCCATCATCACGGCAAAATTGAATCCCGTGTGCAACTCCGATTCATGCATGAAACCCTGTGTCGCCTGATCATAGCGGCTAAAGTTAGAGTCGGAGGTCCCAGGCCCATACCAATCGATGACCGCGCCATCCAGCCCCCGGCTGATCATGTCATTCACCTGCTTCTGAATCACTACCGTATCGGTGGAAATATATCCCACGTTCATATGTTCCGGGCCGCCGAACCACGGCATGAAATGAGCGAATATTTTGGCGGTTGTTCCCGCATACAACATTGTGCGGGTTGGCGCCTTGCTCACGTTCCCGGCGCCGGCATTGCCGTTGCTTTGGGCAGTGAAACTGTCAGCCGCGCTGGTATCGTTGGATGTCTCCGCGCTCAAGGTAGTAGTGGCCTGAAACTGCGCGAAAAGAGGGCTAGCCAGAAACCCAGAAACGGCCAGCACGACGAGGCGGGTACAACGGGGAAACATACTACAGCTCCGAAAAGATGAAATTCACCAGGCGGCAATCAATGCGTGGATTGTGTGAATGAATTTTAATGAAGCGCGAATTATTTCAGCAGAATTATTTTGCCGTAACAAGTGACTAAGGGTTTAGCGTTTGTTACTGCTCAAAACAAGAAGAAGGAAAATCGAGGAGAGGATTAAGTCCGGATCAGAGTCCCTTACATAAGACAAGGCCACCTATTTTAAGGTGACCTTGTCCTCACTCAAGTGTTTTTGTTCTAGGCTGCTGCTGCCGGTGACATGGATCGCTGTGCCGCCTGATTGATGAATTTCTTCATCACGTTGGCCCACATTACTTTCTTCCGCAACGCGCTTTCTTTCACTGTTCGGCCTTGGGCAAACATCCCCAGCAATGCCTTCATTTTGAAGACGCGCAAAATCGCCGCGTCAGACTGGCTGACGTTGTAAGCGTCCAAGAAGTTCTCCTGAATCTGAGAGGTAATGCCGCGATTGCAGAAAGGATACTTTTCCAGAGCTTCAACTGAAGCCAGGAACGTAGCCAGGTCTTCAAAAGAATTGCCACGCCGCTTCATACGCGCGAACTCGCAGAACCCGACTCCCTTTTCCGTAACTAAGACGTTGAGCGGAGTAAAGTCGCACAATACGGCGGAACTCGGCAGCGATTTCCGATTGCGAGGAAGCGCCGAGCGCGCGCCGCTCATGATCATCTCGATCGCGCCGTCGTCCAGGCCTTCTGCCTGGCAGCTCTTGCAGAGTTTTTCCATGCTGGCAATCAGAGCGACGCCGTCAAAAGGTTCCGGGGCATCAGCCGTCGCTTTATGGAAGCTGCGCAGCCATTCACCAGCGCGGAGCGCAACCAAAGCAATACTGCCGTTGTCGGCAAAGCCCGGCAGCAAAGCTGCTTTCATAATGATCGACTGGACCGGGAGGCCAGATACTTTGTCTGTTACTACGGCGCCAAGGTCGCTGTAATCACCCAGAACGCGAGGCACCCCATCAACCTTCTTTTTCGCCGTAAGCGTCTGGTTGGCATATTGAAGGTTGGCGTTCTCCTGCCGCGCCATGGACTTGGCATTGCCACTGGTTTTACCCGGCCGGTAAATCTTAATGGCTACGCGCTCACTGCCTGCGCCAAAATCAATGCAAACGTCATAAATAAAATGGTCATTCTTCGGGGTGTGGCCTACAACCCGTAAATTCTTAAAATCACTATGTTGTGGATAATGCGTTACCGCTTGACTGCGCAAATCATCCAGAATCTGCTCCAAAACCGTTTCTGCCATTCAATCTCCCTGGGTAAATAGCTCTCAAGGCGCGTTGGCAACGCACCAGGGAACCTTTTTCTCGTTGTATTTTTTGCTTCGACAGCTAACTGACGAAACGGCAGGCACCAAAGGTAAGTGCATTTTTAGGGCCAACAGAGGTTTACCAGCTCAGCCCTAAGTGATTGATGACGAATGATTTGCTGGTGTTGCCAGAGAGCAAAATTTACTCTGCGGAAGTATCATGCTCATATTCGGAATGGCAGGCGCAAAAAAGCCCTCTTAAGAGACATTCTTTGCAGTGGAAGTTCTTAATAAAAAAGGTACTTTCTCCATTTGGTATCTGATCGCCCAATCATCCGCATAATGTGGCGACTGGTATGAAGGGTAAAGGGCCGAGGCTCTTTAAATAACTTCATATCGGTTTCAGCCAGCAGCCGGTTGCCTTTACGGCGATTGCACGGATGGCAGCAGGCCACCAGGTTTTCCCACGTGGACGAGCCTCCACGGGAGCGTGGGATCACATGGTCCAAGGTCAGATCGGCTGAAGACAGAAGCACGCCGCAGTACTGGCAGGTGTTGCGATCGCGCAGAAGAATGTTCTTGCGGGACAAGGCTCGCGTCTGGTGCGGAATGCGGCGATACTCCAGCAAACGGATCACTGACGGCACTCGCATGGCCAGTCGCGCGGCATGCAAAAAGTGTCCATTCTCTTCTTCCGGCATGGCCAATCCTTTCAAAACCAGCACGATGGCCCGGCGAGCCGCACAGATGTTGATGGGCTCATACGACGCGTTCAGAACCAGCACCGGAGTTTGCATGAGCATGCTTTTCCGCGGCTTGGGTGGTTCCTTGGGTGTCTCGCCGTAGTGGCGTTTGCTTCGTTTGTCCCGTTCATGCATGGCCCTGTGTTCCTCCGGATAGAGCGCCGGCCGCCATTGCCATAGCCCTCCCTGCTTCTTTGGTGGCCCGCGCAACCGTGGCCACAAAAACTTCTTTGGCGCCTGCCCTTCGCAGCACACGGGCACATTCGCCCGCGGTAGTGCCAGTCGTCATCACGTCATCCACAATAAGGATGCTTCTGCCCTTGACCCTCTGCGGCTTTAAAACGGCAAATGCGCCGCGCACATTGGCCCGCCGCTGATGCCGCGTAAGCCCCGTCTGTGATGCGGTCTCGCGTGTCCTGGCCAGGATTGACGTATCTAATTGGATGCTGCCGGAACTCTGAAAGCGCATGAAAGTTCTGGCAATTGCTTCAGCTTGATTGAAACCTCTTGCCGTACGCCTACCCGACCACAACGGCACCGGAATAACAACCAGAGACTCCGGCAAGGACATTGCGGTGACTGTCTGATTGAGCAAACCACCTAAAACTTTTCCGGCTGGCCTGACCCCGTTGTACTTAAACAGATGGATCAGTTCACGCAACGCGCCTTCGTAAGCTCCATATGCCACGGCCCGGCGGAAATGCGCCCCCACACGCCGGCAAATTCCACATAAAGGTGTATTTTCTGTTTCCGCATTGGCATGGAACAGCTTCTCTCCGCAGATTTGGCACAAAGGGCCATGCAGCGGCACAATTTGGGCCAAGCAAGGCTCGCAAACCGGAAGAATGCCAATATTGGTGAGAGCAGCGTGGCAGATGCGGCAATCGGAAGGAAACAGGATGGAAAACAGGCTGGACGAGGCAGCTTTGGCCGCACTTTTCATCGCATCGCGCAATTGTGTGGTGCGATGGGGAACCCGCTGAGCCCGGTCTAAGACACTACTACTGAAGACTACCCTCCTCAAAAAACCACTGGAAAGGCTGTGCTCAAGCAGAGTATAGCTGTGTTGCTGGTAGAGAGCAACGTAATTGACGTTAAGATTGCGTCAATTCGCGCCGAGATCGGGAGTCGTACTATTTGATTAGCCGATCAGGGAGGTGAGAAACAACTCACGATTGGATTCCCGTTCTGATTTTTCCTGAAGTTCTCCGTACCTCTGTGTCTTATGGTAGGTTTTGTTTTCACAGATCGCCGCATCACCCGGCTACCAAGCGGCCTAATTTGTAACTACCCATCCCAATGTGCTAACTTGCCCCTCGATTTCATGCGTGCCTGAATTAACGGAGGAGTCTGTGGCCGAAACCGTAATCGCGAAAGTGGATGAACCAAAATTTCAACCGTACGTGCCCCCCGACGAAGTCCGGCCGGAGCTTACGTTTCGCGCCATCTTCTTTGGCGGACTCTTTGGAATCCTTTTTGGCGCGGTCACGGTATACGTTGGCCTGCGCGCCGGCTTGACGGTTTCAGCATCGATTCCCATTGCCGTTCTTTCCATCAGTGTTCTCCGTGCCTTGGGCAAGGCCAGCATCCTTGAAAACAACATCGTGCAGACGACAGGTTCAGCCGGCGAATCCGTGGCGGGCGGTGTCATCTTTACCTTGCCTGCGCTCATCTTTTTAGGGTTTCCTCTGGAATACGCTCGCATCTTTCTTCTGGCATTCATTGGCGGATGGCTAGGCGTCCTCTTCATGATCCCCTTGCGGCGGCAGCTGATTGTGAAGGAGCACGGTAACCTGCTTTATCCTGAAGGCACAGCCTGCGCGGACGTTCTGATCGCCGGCGACAAAGGCGGATCATTTGCCAGCCGCGTCTTTGCCGGACTTGGACTGGGCGCTCTTTATACCTTTTTTCAGAACGAGTACATGTTCAAGGTCTGGCCCGCAACCCCGACCTACACGCCCGGCTGGTATCCCGGGTCTTCGATCCGGGCCAACACAACCTCTGAATATCTTGGAGTCGGCTACATCATTGGACCGCGCATTGCCGGCGTGATCTTTGCTGGCGGCGTCTTTGCCTGGCTGGTAGTCATGCCGGCTATCAAATTTTTTGGATCGCATGTTACCGGCTCAATTTTTCCAGGTACGATGCCCATCGCAGACATGGGCCCTGACGATATCTATCGCGCTTATATCCGCCCAATGGGCGCAGGCGCTGTGGCCGCAGCTGGTCTGATTACTCTCCTGCGTACCATTCCGACTATCGTCAATGCGCTGCGCGCGGGCGCGAAAGACCTGGCCAAGGGCGCTGCAGCCGCCGCCAGCCTTCGTCGTACGGACAGAGACCTCAACTTGAAATGGGCGGTGCTCGGCTCGGGCATTCTCTTGGTGCTTATGTGGGCCCTGCTGACCTTCAAGCCCATTCTGCATGCCGAAACCTCAGCCGGCAATAATCTTCTTGCCGCGATTTTAGTAGTTGTTTTCGGATTTCTCTTTGTTACCGTCTCGTCACGAATCACGGGACTCATCGGCAGTTCGTCCAATCCGATCTCCGGAATGGCCATCGCTACCCTTATGGCTACGTGCGCCATGTTTCTGGTAATGGGCTGGACCGCAGTCGCGTTTTCAGCGCTTGCCATCACCATCGGCGGCGTGGTTTGCATCGCCTCGGCCAACGCAGGCAATACATCGCAGGATTTGAAGACAGGCTTTCTGGTGGGCGCGACGCCGGCCAAACAGCAAATAGCGCTGATGGTGGGTGTAACCGTCTCTGTGGTCGCTATCGGCATGACACTGGGGCTGATGAACGCGGGCCTGGAAAGCTTCCGCCCTGCCAATATTACGATTGACGTTCACAACCCGCCGGTTGGCGTTTCTGAATACTCAGGAAAATTCGATCGCCAGAACGTTCCAGTTTCCGCGGTCGCAAACGGGCCAACCACCGACCAATCTGTCCAGGGCATGAAGCTGTATACCGCCATCAACTCGCCCACTGTGCCCAATGGCTACTACTTCTACAATCCGGCAAGCCAGAAGTTTCAGGTTCAGTGGATCCAGGGTATCGGCAGTGATAGCGCGTCAGCCCCCCAGGCCCAACTCATGGCAACTGTCATCAATGGCATTCTCCAGCGGCGCCTTCCCTGGGGATTGATTCTTCTCGGTGTCTTCCTGGTGGTCGCCGTTGAACTGTTAGGCATTCGGTCTCTTTCGTTCGCCGTCGGATTCTATCTCTCCATCGCGACCACTTTGGCAATCTTTGCCGGCGGAGTAGTCCGCTGGCTGGTGGAATATCGGAGCAGGCGCGCAGGGCAGGTTTCAGAAGAAAGCGAAGTCAGCCCGGGCTCACTTTATTCCAGCGGACTCATTGCCGCGGGCGGCATTGTCGGCCTGCTGGGGATGGTCATCAAGGTTCTGGAAGGCCGGCATTGGCTGCCGGACAACTCCATTGCCTGGGGGCCGAAGCTTCATTTCATTGCCGACCACGCCGATTTCGCCAACATTCTTGCTGTGATCATGTTCGGATTGCTGGCCGCTTCGCTTTACCACTTTGCGCGCAAGCCGCTGGAAGGCGACAAGAGGTAATCACCAGCGAGGAACAGAAGCGAAGGGACAACTCCATAAAAAACGGGGCCGATTCACCGGCCCCATTGGTGCATATCGGTTTAAGTTAGAACTTGATCTTGGCGAGCAATCCGATAGTGCGCGAGTTGCTCGAGAAGACCGATTTCGGATTCAGGAAGTTTGGATCCGCAGGATTCAGGTATGAACTCCTGGCGGCGCCCGTTGTATTGCCAAATGACGCAACGTCGTTGATCAGCCCGGCAACGAATTGCGGATGGTTGAACAGGTTCTGGAAGTTGGCGCCGAACTCAAAGTTTACGCGCTCGGTAATGCCAAATCGCTTGATAATGCTCAGGTCAACATTGTCAATGGGTGGAACCTGGACTGAGTTGCGGCCAGCAGTGGCCAGTGCGCCGATTTGAGCAGTGATGTACTGTGCATTTCCATTCGTTGCCAAATAGCCAACCAGGAACGAGCGGGATGCTGTGCTTCCGCACTTTGTTGCTGCTGGCAGCGAACTGTTGCACAGGGGCGTGACATCGCTTCCAGTGCCCGGAGCGCCATTTGGATTGAAAATGGCGCGGTCGCCGGCCGTGTCGCCGTTCAGATTGCTGTCGATCCCACTCTGAACGTCAGCCCATTCGCCTGTTTCGTAGGTATAGATGGGGGCGAATTGCCAGTTTCCAACCAAGTTCTTCATGAACCAATTGGCATGCTTGTACCACGGCACATCGTAAATCCCCGCAAAGGTAAAGCGATTGCGGTGATCCAGGGCCGAGGCCGAGCGGTCAGCGGCTAGGTTCTGGAAGTCCTGGCCGCGGCGTGGAGTAATGACTGTGCTGAAGAAATCAGCCGTGCTGTTGTCGATGTTGTGGCTGAACGTGTAAGCGGCCTGGAACTGCAAACCATTGGTAAAGCGCCGATTCACCTGCACATCCAGCCCGTGATACATGGAGCTGCCGAGCGGTGTGAACTGGGTAATGGGTCCCGTGAACCCTGCTGCCCGGAAAGCAGGCAGGATTGGCGAGCCACCATTGCTGGCCAGGAGTGATCCCAGCGTCACTGCCGAAGCATCCAGCGTGGCCTGGCTCGGCGCAGTCAAGTAAGTCGGCAGAAAGGCGCTTGGAGTCACTCTCGCCGCTCGGTTGATCTGCTCCTGCACGTTCAGGTGATAGCCGTGGGTTCCCACATACCTAACTTCAACAGTATAGGCGTTGCCGAACGCGTGCTGAACGCCAAGTGTCCACTGAATCGCCGTAGGTAATTTGATGTCTTCAACAACATGGTTTGAGGTTGCGGACCTTGCGTCCGCCGGAGTTGTAAAGGTTGTAAGTCCCGAGCCCCCTGGATGAATACCGCCGTTGGCCAGGAAGTTTGGCGTCTGATTAGTTACGTCGACATCAATCGTGGAACCGAACTCGGGAGGCAATGACAGAACACCGATGTTGTCATATAGCACGTCATAGCCCATGCTGATTCCGCCGCGAACAACCGTTTTATCGTTCGATCCCGGTGTGTAGGCGAATCCAACACGCGGCGCGAAGGCGTTCTTCGGATCGTGGGGCTCTCCAAACGTCATCACACCAGGTGCGTTTGCGATCTGGTTCAGCGTTTGCAAACGCTCAGTGAACGGAACAGTGGTGTACTCGTAGCGCAAGCCCAGGTTCAAGCTCAGGTTGCGGCGCACCTTCCAGTTATCATTGGCGAACCAATAGAAGCCGATCTGATCGCCATAATAGTTGCTGTTTCCTGTGCTGCGCTCACCCAGTTGGTCAGGGCTCTGGTCACGCAGGAACAAGTCAAGATCGCTGTAGTCATAGTCGCCGCGGGACCGCTGAGTAAATTGCTGCGGGGAAATGTACTTGCGCAGCTCGCCGCCAAATTTAAAGCTGTGGTTCCCCTTGTTCCATGAAACATTGTCAGTTGCCTGATAGACGTTCTGAATGGTGAACTGCGGGCCATTCGGATCCGGACCGACTTGCAGGTTCAATTCCGCGATTTGGATATTCGGGAAACTATCGAGACCTGGAAAGGCGAAGTTGCCAGTATCTATAGTGTTCGTGGTGCGATGGAATCCCAACCGTAGCTCGTTCAGCACCGCAGGACTGAATGTGTGGACCTCCTGGATGCTGGCGAAGTGGTTGACGGTCGGCAGGTTCGTGAAGAACACAGGCAGTTCAGAAGCAATATCAATCGCGCTCTGCTGGTTGTAAATGTCACGCACCGTCAGGCGATCTTTCGTACTCATGTCATAATCGCCTGAGATAACGAGTGTCTTGGTATTAAGAAAATTGGGAGCATTAATAGGCAATGCGCCCACGGGAATTGGTGTTCCACCAACGGTTACAGTATTCGTCTGGGCCGGGGCAGCCGGTACAAACTGCTTCATGACCCCAAGATTCGTTGAGGAGACACCCGGGATGCCTCCTAAGAGTGTATAACCGGCAGATGTGGGCGTAAGAACCGTTCCTGCAGGAGGAAAGGCCTGTCCCACCGGATTGTATTCATAATTCACGAAGAAGAATGCTTTGTTTTTGAGGATTGGACCACCAATCTGGCCTCCAAAACGATTATTGTCAAAGCGAGGATTTTTCGGAACCTGGCCAGCCTCGACTGCCGGACGTGCGACAGTTGCATCAATCGCATTCAAATTGCGGTTTTTCAGATATTCGTATGCCATGCCATGGAAAGTATTGGTGCCGCTCTTCACCACTTGATTGAACTGACCGCCGTTAGAGTGGCCAAACTCCGGGCTGAATACGTTTTCTAGAACTGTAAGTTCCTGGACGGCATCATTCGGGACAACCAATGATGGACCGGTTACGGCTTTGTCATTGTCATCAATGCCGTCAATGGTGAAGTTGTTGTTGCGTGGACGCTGGCCGCCGACAGATGGTCCTGATCCAGCGCCGATGCCGCCGCTGCTGCCTACCCCAGGCTGGAGCAGACCAAGATTCAGCACGCCTGAAGCGCCGGCTGCAACCGTGGGATAATCCTGCAGCTTGAAATCAAAGGTCGTGCCGAGCTGGTCGGTAGTCGTATCGATGGTAGATGCTGCGCTGCTCACTTCCACGGTTACGTTGACTTCGCCTACTTGCATCTGCACGTGGGCGGTCGCTGTCTTGTTTAGTTCGACCGGGAAATCCTTCAAAACAGTAGCTTTGAAGCCAATCGCAGTAGTAGTGACGGTATAAGACCCTACCGGCAGGTTTTGCAGCTTAAATTCTCCATTTGCGTTTGTGGTGGCAGTGAAGCTCTGGTTTGTACCATTACTGGTTGCAACCACTTTTGCTTTTGGGATAAGGCTGTTGGTGTTGTCAACGACAACGCCGGAAATATCTCCGGTGGTCGCTTGGGGGAAGGCTGACAAGGAAAATAGAGCAAGAGTTGCGATTATCAGCAAAACTCGCACTATTCTATTGCAGCCAAAGGGGTTCTCCTGAAAATTCATTCTTTTCTCTCCTCAAGAAATGGATAAGCCTTGTGGACTATGCTTCTTTGCTCAACCGGTCTTTTTCTCTCTGCTTTTGTCCCTGTTTTGGTACGTTTCGTCCCTAGATTGCACTGCAGGTGCCATTCACGTAGGTGATGTAAAGGCGGTACTTACATTAATTTACAATTAAAAATGTTTTAATTTTTGTAGTATTTAGGACTGGAATATCCTGATTTTCATATTTAGCTCTGTCTGAACCGTCTACTGCTAAACTCGCTTCATGCTTCAGGAAGCAGTCGCTCAAGTTCGCGAACGGATATTCCACACTTGCAAGCGGAGCGGCCGAAAGGAAGCCGAAATTTCGCTCATGGCCGTAAGCAAAACCGTGGAACCTGAGCGGATCAAGGAAGCTTATGGGGCCGGGCTGCGGGTGTTCGGCGAGAATCGAGTGCAGGAATTCGAAGGCAAATCCACGGCACTCAGTGATCTAAAAGAAGCTGAATGGCACCTGATTGGCCATCTGCAAAGCAACAAAGCAAAGAAAGCATCCGAGCTGTTTCACGCTGTCGATTCGGTCGATTCCCTACGTCTGGCGGAAAAGCTTGACCAAGCCGCTGCGGAGGAACACAAGAAACTTGATGTGCTGATCGAAATTAAAGTCGGCCAGGAAGAAAGCAAAGCCGGAATTCCTCTCGATTCCCCTGAGTTGAAGACCCTTCTTAACGC
>JBAVLE010000136.1:0-3495 GCA_049688735.1 Candidatus Angelobacter sp.
AGCTGTTGCTCATGGGTTTGCTGGAGCTTCAGGAACAATGAACGCCTGATCCATCCTCGGCAGTCGTTCGTTCCCAGCTTCCCATCGGGCACGACGAGCACACGCGCATCGGGTTCCTCCCTCATCACCTTGCATGAGGAAACGAGGATCCCGAAATAGACGATTGCCGCCTGCGGCCAATGCTGGAACCGCTCGGCAATCGCACGGCTGTGCTCCTGGTCAACAAAGTAAAACTTGCCCTTCTTTGCCGAACCACTCGCGCCGACTAATTTGTACTGAATTCCGTTCCAGACAAGTTTTGCCAGCCTGTTTTCGACTTGCGATTCCTCAAAGTCGTCAAGGATCTCGGTCGGTACGTTTACGCTGGCCACCTTGATTCCGGGATAGAGCACGCTGAGCAGCGTGTTTTTCAAGGGCTCAAGATCATGCAGCCGTGGCGCTACTCTGCCATTGCGGTCGATCTCAAGGTTCTGAATCTGGTCAGCCGGAATTCTGTAATTCTTCGTCTTCGTATTCTTCGTCATTTTTATTCTCCTTAACTATTTGTTCCCGCCGGAGACCCGGAGAGAGTTAAGGAGTCTGCGTAACCGCAAGCTCTCGTTGTCTCGCCTGGCCTCCCGTTGTTCGGGTTCGCTCGGCCAGGCCCTCGACTGCGAGGAGCCCGGTCAGCACATCTCCCCACATCAAGCCGTGGGGCGCTCAAAGGACCAAATCACTTGCATTGGTCATCTGAGAAGTCGAGTGCTGTGTTGTTAAAGAGAAACTCAATTTCGCGTGACAGCCTGCTTCACGATCACAGGACTGCCGCCGCCATTTACCTCCGGAACCGCTTTCCAAACCGCTAACGTGTAGAAGGGTTGGCCGCTCTTGAAAGACTGAATCAGGGCCTCGCCTTCGCTCGCTACTTCCGGGCCTAATTCGGGTACGCCGGGGGATGAGCCGGATTTTGGCAAGAAATAGCGCAGAGACACTTCAACCCCATTTCGTCTCTTTCGCCGAGTGCTTCCATCGTTTGCTGCCGGCGCCGCCGATGCGCCTGCCGGTGATCTGTTGTCCATTGCGATACTCCTTCATTTCTGTCCAGCAAAATCTGCTTGTTGCAGGACCCAATCGCGTTTCTCGCCCTCAATCGCCCGCTCCCAGTACTCACCAATGAGAAGGCCGCTCGGGTTCTGCTCTGAACGCTTTTCGACCACCAGGCGCACATGGAATTCACTGACCACCTTGTCTACGCTTTCGTTGTGGTCATGAAGGTGGTGGATCTCCTTAACTCCGAAGGCGGTATAAGTCAGTGGGTCGTCCTTTGCGGCCTCAAGCGAGCGGAGTTGGAATTCTGAACTGCTCTGATCGTCCTGAATCTTGCCGACCAGATTCTCTTTCTGCATCCCGCCAAACGCATTACGGCGCAGATTGGCAGTCATCATGTTCAGACTGTCGGCCCAGTTGCGGCTGACGTTGGAAGGAGAAAAATTGAGATAACGTTCGAGAAACTGCCGTACAAAGGCCCTCTTCTCAAATTCGCTCGGCTCCGCTGCCACACCCTGCGTGATAGAAAGCGAAGGCTTTTGCGGGCCTAGAATTCCTGCCTGGCCATTTTCGTCCACGCGGATTACCGTTGGGGGCTGCACGCGCACGTAAACGGCAAAGCCGAGCGCCAGCAACGTGGCAGGCACACACAAAAACGCCAGAACCATGGCTCGATTGGCATATGCCCGCAGGGCTCCGTCGTGTTCGTAGTAGCGGCTGTAGCTGAGTTTTTCCGGAAGCTCAGCTTCTTGCTCTTTGTTCCTTTTGAACCACATATTCATTGCTTCCTTACTGGCCTATCTGCGACGTCTGAACAGAAGGCCGAACAGTTTGCCGATATAAAAGAAGATCAGGGTCGTGATGCTGTACGGCCGGAACTTCGTTCCTTCTGGCTCCCAGATCGGTGGTTGTCTCCACATACAATCCTCCAGGCATGTCAGTTGTCCTCCGGTTTTTGCCGTCCTGCTGCGCGTCCCAACGCGCGCGCAATATTGAAGGTGACGGCCTGAGTCACTGACCTTGGCGAGTAAATGTCGCCCGATCTCGCCGGGCGAACCGAAGCCGAATGACTTCCATTCTCATTCCCGGAACTCCCGTTCGTGGCCCCACTTACTGCCGGCGCAACCGGGCTGCTGTTGCTGTTCATCGCGCTCGACAAGCCCGATTGCAGGAATCCCGCCATTGATGTCGCCGGAGTTGGAGGAGGCATGGATGAACTCATGGCCATGGTGGACGAACCGCCACCCGCACTTGCTCCCGCCGCGGCGGGAGTTGCGGCTGCGCCAGCGCCGGTACCGGCGGCAAATCCACCGACGGCCGCCAATGCTGCACCTGCCGCAGCGGCTGCCGCGCGGACTAAAGCGAATGCCGTCGATCCCACGTCGCCCGAGATGATTCCTTTGGCAATAAATGGGACCATTGCGATAGCAAGGGCGTAGAAGATGCTCACCAGACCTAACATGGCCGAATCAGGCACGCCCTGAAGGAATCCGAGAAACCCATTGCCGAGTACGTTGTTGACCTGATTGAAGTGAATGGCCGTAATCAACGCACCGAACACGGAATAGAGAATGCCCCAGGCGTTCCAGATCATCAGATTGACCGCGTAAGTCCTTCCTAGCTGCCCGATTCCTGATACCGGTATCAATGCCATTACAAGCGGTCCCATGACATACAACACAGTGCCGTAGAGCGTGTAGAAGAAGCAGAAGATGATGATGGCCAGCGCGTAGACAATGTAGGCAATCAGTAGCAGCCCGACGGTGATCGTGCCAGATATATCGCCGGTAATCATGTCCCAGAACGTGAGGTTGGGATTCGTTGTCGCCTGCTGCTGGAGCTGCGTCATCCAATTCATGAACATGTCGCCGGCGCCCGAGCTGTTCGACACGAAATCCGCAACTGCGGTAAAAGATCCATTTACATCGCGGAACACCGTCGTCCAGTTCGATAGGATCATGGCAACCACGAGGTACTTGATCGCCGTTACCGCGAGCGCCTGAAGGTCACCACCACGTAGCGCTGCCTGGTACAAGCCGACGAGGAATCCGATCAGCAGGATCGCGAACGCAATGTTCGTGATGGTCGGAATGACTCGCGTACCATCGATCGCCGCCAGAGCCGTATTCAGTAGATGCTCGAAATAAAACACGATCAGTGCGCTCCCTGTAGGACATGGCTCCCGGTTGAATGCAAATTGGTGGTATGAGCGGTCGAGAACTTTAATTGCGCGCCATTATTGGCCAGCTCGATTGATCGCACTCGCACCAGTTCAGCCATCGCCGATTGGGTGTAAGCATTCGCACGGACAAGCCATGCTGACGCCTGTGCTTCGAGAATCGGCGCACTTCCCGGCGCGGCCGTCTGCAACTGCTGGTTGATCTGCTCCGCCGCCTGCAGCTCAAGATCGGCCAAAGCATCGATCTCGACTGCTTTTTTCATCGCCGCCTGGGCCTCGGCGTCCGTCAT
>JBAVLE010000137.1:0-3201 GCA_049688735.1 Candidatus Angelobacter sp.
CGTTTTGTTCTGGCCTGCATCACTCCCCCCGGTGAAAAGCTTATCGCCAAGATTTTTCCCGAGCATGCGCGCCGGATCACTGAAGTGATGGGCCGCCTCAAGGCCGATGAGCAGGAGCAGTTAGGGCAATTGTGCAGGAAACTGGGAAAAGGCGAGTGAATTTCGTAATTGAGTAATCTGGTAATTGGTTAATTTGAAAACCTCTGCCCCCGTCTTTCAGAGTTACTTCTTCTGCCATTTCAAATAACGCTTACGATTGGCACGGGAAATCCTTATTCCTCGGAACCAAATTACGAAATTGCCAAATTACGAAATTACCCAATTACCAATTCCGTCTGCTATCTTGGTTCGTCCATGCGTCCACGCGTCTTTCTTTATATTGCCGCAATTTTTCTAAGCAGCAGTCTTCTCTTTTTGGTTGAGCCCATGGCAGGCAAGCGATTGCTGCCGCTGCTGGGAGGCTCATCAGCAGTTTGGATTACCTGCCTGGTATTCTTCCAAACAGCTTTGTTGCTCGGATACCTTTGCGCACACGGCATAGCCACGCGCCTGTCACGACGGCTGCAGCTCGTGGCTTACGGATTTTTACTTGCATTGAGTCTCGTGCAAGTGTTTGCCAACCTGAATCCTCATCCACATGCTTCTACTGTTCGTCCGATCTTTAGCGTGCTGTGGGTGCTGACCATGCTGATTGGGCTGCCGTTTCTGGCGCTCTCGGCCACGAATCCGCTACTGCAATCGTGGTACGCTCATGGCGGCGTGAGAGATGATAACACATCTCCTGCGCCGCCTTACCGGCTGTTTGCGCTTTCCAATTTTGGATCGCTGCTGGCGCTGCTGGCGTATCCAGTGCTGATCGAACCGAACTTCACCCTGCGAACGCAGACACTGGCATGGTCATTGGGATTTCTTTTTTTCGTTGTGGTCTGCGGCGTTATCATCGCCAGCAGAAGAGAGGCGCCTGAGATTCGAGAGCCAGAGCCACAGCCACCGTTGGCCGTGAGCGGAGTGGCATCTACAACGTCCCAGGCAGGAATTGCGGCAGCGCCGTCCTTGGTTTCTGAAGTTGTGCCCAGTCCGGGAGAAAAAACCTTGTGGCTGCTGATGGCGGCTTGCGGTTCGCTATTGCTTTCCGCTGTGACCAGCCACTTGAGCCAGAACATTGCCGCAATCCCACTGCTCTGGATCCTTCCGCTGACGATTTATCTCCTCACGTTTGTACTGGCGTTCAATGGCGGAAAAATTTATTCCCGCCGGATCATGATGGGATTGCTGCCTTCGGCGCTTGGCGGCGTGGCGTACCTGATCGTGGATACGACGATGGACGTCCCGATCATGATTTCAATTCCGCTCTTCTGCCTGACTTTATTTATTGGGGCATTTTTCTGTCACGGAGAGCTCTATCTGCGTCGGCCGTCCGCGCGCTATTTGACACAATACTATTTGCTCATCGCGGCAGGCGGTGCGCTGGGATCAATGTTTGTAGGCGTGCTCGCACCCATGGTCTTCAGAGGAAGCTATGAGATGGCATGGAGCCTGGTGTATACGGCTGCACTGGCGGCGGCCTTGATGTGGCGGCAACACTGGGCGTGGCGGCTCTTCTGGCTTGCGTCCGCGGCGGGACTGCTGGCTGTGGTTGTGCTTCAGGAGCGTGCCGATCGAGAGGACGCAATCGTGCAGGTGAGGAGTTTCTATGGAACTCTTCGCGTAACCGATGAAGAGACGGAGGACGCGGGAAGGTATCGCACACTGATCCATGGGACCATCCAGCATGGCACGCAGTTCATGGCCAGTGACGAATTGAGGCGGCTGCCCACCACTTATTACTCACGCGATTCCGGAGTCGGGTTGGCGCTCGACAACTGCTGCAACGGCCGTCCGCGTCGGGTGGCCGATATCGGCCTGGGCACCGGGACGCTGGCTGCTTACGGAGAGCCGGGAGACGTGTTTCGGTTTTATGAGATTGATCCGCGCGTGGAAGTCATCGCCAAGAATGTCTTCACATATCTGCGAGAATCGCGGGCAAAGATTGAGATCGCGCATGGCGATGCACGGCTTTCCATGGAAGCGGAGCCGCCGGAAAACTATGACGTGATTGCCGTGGATGCCTTTTCAGGCGACGCGATCCCAGTGCACTTGCTTACTGCGGAAGCGATCAAGCTTTATCAGCGGCATTTGGCTCCGGGTGGGATTATTGCTTTTCACATCTCCAATTCTTATTTGAATCTGGCTCCCGTGGTGCAGCAACAGGCAGACCATGCGGGCCTGCATGCCGTTTTAGTGACAACCCAGGACAATGACGACACGGGCGCTTTCAGTTCAGATTGGGTGTTGGTAACCGCTAATGAGAAATTTCTGGCGTTGCCGGAGATTGCTGATGCCAGCGCAAAAATCGACCCGAAACCGGGTCTGAGGCTGTGGACTGACGACTACAGCAGCCTGTTACCTATCCTGAACCTGCGCCCTGCACCCAAGAAGGACTGATTCCATTCACTTTATGGTAGCGCCCGGGTCCCTGAAACTATTTTGACATCAAAGCATCTAAAGTCAACGAAGCAAACGACGGTCTAAGAAAACCGACACCGGTCAAATAACTAGAGCAGATGGGGGGAAAAATATGATTCAGGTAAGAAAAGCCAATGAACGCGGCCATGCCGACCACGGCTGGCTCAATACGTATCACACATTTTCATTCAGCGATTACTACGATCCAAAGCACATGGGGTTCCGCAGCCTGCGTGTGATCAATGAGGACTGGGTGCAGCCGGGATTCGGTTTTCCCACGCATCCGCATCGCGACATGGAAATCATTACCGTGGTGCTGGAAGGATCGCTTGAGCACAAAGACAGCATGGGAACCGGCTCGGTGATCCGTCCGGGAGAGGTGCAGAAGATGAGCGCCGGAACAGGAGTTCGCCACAGCGAGTTCAACCACTCAAAGGAAGAACCGGTTCATCTCTACCAGATATGGATTCTGCCGGAAAAAGAAGGCATCAAGCCAAATTACGAGCAGAAGGCGATTCCTGCGGAAGAGAAGCAAGGCAAGTTGCGGCTGGTGGCTTCGCCCAGCGGAGGCAACGGGAGCAATGCAGTCAAGCTGTACCAGGATGCAGAACTTTATACCGTTGCGTTAGGCAAAGCAGAGTCGGTCGAGCATTCTCTTGCAGACGGACGATATGCATGGGTGCAGGTGGCGCGAGG
>JBAVLE010000138.1:0-9262 GCA_049688735.1 Candidatus Angelobacter sp.
CGGTATGCCAGTGTGCCAATTGATTTTTGAACAGACTCTAGGCACCCCTGAGAAGGGGTATTCGGGGCAGTTTTACGGCCAACAGAAAAAGTAATCCTTCGCTACTCCAGATCTGCTTCTACATCTATACCAGCTTTTCTGCCCGTATTTACCCTTTATCCTCTCTACATCATTTACAATTTAATGTTTTAAACCTTAGTCCTTTCGGAGTCTGTATCTGAGCATCTTCGCCAGGTTCGCGATGTTCCTCTTGGTCAACTCCCAGAGGGGAATCGTCCATTATTTCAAGAGCCAGTTCATGGACCGGACTTTCAAAGGTCTCTATTCCCCGAATGGCTTTGATCTGGCGCTGCTCATTCCTTATTTCATTGTGATGGTGATTCTGGCCGGATACGGCATGCATCGGTACGCGCTGGTGTATATGTATTACCGCAACCGCAAGAACCGGACGACCGATCCCACGGCAAAGTTTGCGGAGCTTCCGCGCGTGACCATCCAGCTGCCCATTTACAACGAGCAGTTTGTGGTGGACCGCCTGGTCGAAGCGATCTGCAAGATCGACTATCCCAAGGACAAGCTCGATATCCAGGTGCTGGACGATTCCACGGACGAAACCGTAAAAGTAGCGCAAGCGGTGGTGGAACGCTACGCCGCACTGGGCCATCCCGTTACTTATATTCACCGCACGAACCGCCAAGGGTTCAAGGCCGGCGCGCTGCAAAATGGATTGCTGACCGCCAAGGGTGACCTGGTCGCCATATTTGACGCTGACTTTGTTCCTCCGGAAGACTGGCTGATGCGCGTGGTGCACCACTTTACCGATCCTAAGATTGGCATGGTGCAAACGCGCTGGACGCACCTGAATCGCAATTATTCTTTTCTTACCGAAGTCGAAGCCATTCTGCTGGACGGGCACTTTGTGCTGGAGCACGGCGGACGATCACGCAGCCAGGTGTTTTTCAACTTCAACGGCACGGCAGGCATGTGGCGCAAGCAGGCCATCGCCGACGCGGGCGGCTGGGAACATGACACGCTGACTGAAGACACCGACCTTTCTTATCGGTCACAGCTTGCAGGATGGAAATTTAAATATCTTCAGGACGTGGAATGCCCCGCGGAGTTGCCGATTGAGATGACGGCATTCAAAACGCAGCAGGCACGCTGGGCCAAAGGCTTGATCCAGACCGGCAAAAAAATTCTGCCCAAGGTATTCAAGAGCAAAGCTCCGTTCCGGGTGAAGGTTGAGGCGTTTTATCACCTGAGCGCGAACCTCAGCTATCCGCTGATGATCGTTCTTTCCACGCTGCTCATGCCGGCCATGATTATCCGGTCATTTGGCGGCTGGTTCCAGATGCTGGTAATCGACCTGCCGCTCTTTCTGGCCTCCACGTTTTCTATATCCAGCTTTTATTTGGTTTCGCAGAAGGAGCTTTTCCCGCGCCGCTGGCCGCGCACATTTTTATTTCTTCCTTTCCTCATGGCTCTAGGAATCGGACTGACACTGACGAACACGCGCGCGGTGATTGAAGCACTGCTGGGCATCAAATCGTCGTTTAAGCGCACCCCGAAGTATGCTGTGCAGTCGAAGGCGGACAAGGCGCAGGGACAGAAATATCGGCGGCGGCTGGGGATTGTTCCCTGGCTGGAACTGCTGGTGGGAACTTATTTTGTGGCGATGTGCGTTTATGCTTTTACCAGCGGCAATTACTGGACGATCCCGTTCCTGCTGCTTTTTGTGTTGGGGTACTGGTACACGGGGCTGATGTCATTGCTGCAAGGGCGGTTTGAACGCCGCAACAGGGCCGCGCAGGAGCCGCATACTAAGCCTTTCCCGGTGGGGCTCTAAGAGCTTTTTCAGGGTCGGCCGGCGCGCAGCTCTGCTATGCTACCCGCAATGCTGATGAAGGCCCTGTTCGTTCTGTTAGCGCTTTCGATCGTGGCCATTGTGGCGGCGGTGGTCGCCATGGTGTGGCGGCTGCGCTGGCATTTGCAACGGCCTCATGTCATCCCACCGAGTCCGGTACTGGAAGCGGCCCCGGAGCACGAGCCTGTAGAAAAAATCTGACCTGATTAGGATTCTGAACGCCCGACCCAGGCTGGTGTGAAAACGTTTACACGATCATTCTTGCACGACCAATAGATTTCTTCCCCTGCCCGCATGAGCGGTCAGAGTGTTGTAGGATTTCAAGTATGTCATCTTCGTCTGTTTCTTCCGCCATTCGCGAAATTACCGTCGCTCATAGTCCTGACTCTGACGACGCTTTCATGTTCTACGCGCTGGCTACTAATAAAGTCCGCGTGCCGGGCCTGAAGTTTTCCCACACGCTTACTGAGATCGAAACGCTGAACCGCAAGGCCATGGAAGGCTTTTATGACGTGAGCGCCATCTCTTTCCACGCTTATCCATACGTGCAGGATAAATACGCGCTGATGACCTGCGGTGGAAGCGTAGGCGAACAATATGGACCCATGGTGATTTCGCCGCGCATGATCGGGCTGGAAGAACTTAAGAGCATGAGGGTTGCCGTCCCGGGCACCATGACGACGGCATATCTTGCGTTGAAACTATTCGCGCCGAAAATTGAAACCGCGGTGGTGCCGTTTGATCGCATTATTCCGGAAGTTTTGGCCGGCAAGTATGAGGCGGGGCTGATCATCCATGAAGGGCAGCTTACGTATGAGCGCTCTGGGCTCAAGCGCATTCTGGATCTGGGAAAATGGTGGCATGAACAAACCAGACTGCCGCTGCCGCTGGGAGGGAACGCCATTCGTCGCGAACTGGGACGGGAGTTGATTGCCCAAGTGACGAAGGCATTGCGAGACAGCATTCAGTACGCGCTTGATCATCGCGAGCCCGCGCTGGCTTATGCCATGCAGTTTGCGCGCGACCTGGATTCGCAGATGGCCGACCGCTTTGTGGGCATGTACGTAAATGATCGGACGCTGGATTACGGCGAAGATGGGAAAAGGGCAGTAGTGAAACTGCTGGACATGGGCTACCAGGCCGGCATTATTCCGCACAAGCCAGCCGTGGAGTTCGTGTAGGCGAATTTAGATTTTCCGTAAGATTGCTTCACAAATGTGAGTTCTAGCACAATTTTCGGGCTGCCTCAGCAGCGCAATCCGGCCGCGTATAAATTACGCATAAATCCATAGATCAAAGACCGGCGCTGGAAATGCGCTGAGACGTACAATAGCGGCAAATGCTCATTGCCGCCGGAGTTCTCAGCCTTGCTATTTGGGTTTATCTTGTGTTCGCGCGCGGCGGCTTTTGGCGCATCGAGCCCACCGCGCCCGCGGAGCAAAGTTCTGGGGTAGCAAATCCCGAGGTCGCAAAGGCCGTTAAAATTGCCGTGATCATTCCCGCCAGAGATGAAGCTGACGCCGTTGGACGGGCGGTTCAGTCTCTGCTGCATCAAACCGGCCACAACACACTTCACATTTTTCTGGTCGATGATGGCAGTACCGACGGCACAGCCCAAGCCGCGCGCGCGGCCGCAATCGCCACAGGGCAAGCGCAAAATCTAACTGTTGTTCACGGAGCCCCTCTTGCGCCTGGCTGGTCGGGCAAGCTGTGGGCGATGCAGCAGGGAATCGAGCAGGCCGGCAAAACTGCGCCGGATTTCTTTCTATTTACTGACGCTGACATTGAGCACGCGCCGGATAACGTTGACAAGCTCGTTTCAATCGCACAGGCCGGCGCGTATGACCTGGCGTCAGTCATGGTGAAGCTCCACTGCCAATCGATGACGGAAAAAATCTTGATTCCAGCGTTCGTCTACTTTTTCTTCAAACTTTATCCGCCTGTGTGGATCGCCAATCCACACCGCCCAGACGCCGGAGCCGCCGGTGGATGCATTCTCATTCGTCCCGCAGCGCTGGAAAAAGCCGGTGGCATTCAGGCCATCAGGCAGGAAGTCATCGATGACTGCTCGCTTGCCGCGCGCGTGAAGCGCAATGGTGGTCATTTGTGGCTTGGCGCTTCAACCACTACACGCAGCATACGTCCTTATGAGGGCTTTTCCGGTATTGGGCGAATGATCTCTCGCACCGCATTCAACCAGCTGCGCCATTCCAATATCTTGTTGTTTTTATCGATAGTAGGAATGGCAGTTACATACCTGTTTCCGCCTGCGCTCGTCTTTGCGGCACATCGCATGGCACCTGCTGTTCTGGCAGGCGTGGCATGGCTGCTCATGGTCATCAGCTATGTGCCCGTTCTGCGTCTTTATCGACTCAATCCATTGTGGGCGTTAGCTCTCCCATTGGCGGCGGTTTTCTATGTAGGAGCAACGTTTCACTCAGCCTGGAAATACTGGAGAGGGCGCGGCGGCGAATGGAAGGGCAGGATTCAGGATCCGAAAGAAAAAACCCAAACTTGATCTGCAAACTTGATTAAGGTTTAAATGAAATTTTAGTGCAGGTTGGCGCCACATTCCTGTTTGGCGGGTTCTTCCAATTTCTCTTCCGGCTTGTTCATCTTGATTCCCACTGCGGCAAAAATGCGCTCTTTAGTCACACTTTCATCTTCTTCATGGGGCTGCTGGATTTTCGCCACGGTCTCGGATGACAGCGGCGTATCCAGAGGATCGCGATGCGTTATCGTCCATATCCAGCCAAGCACGGCTATGAGGAAGGCAAACTGCCCTACTTCGGTAGAAATGCTTCGCAGCACCCGGTCGCTGTAAATGCTTGCCACAAATTGCGTGGTGGACTGTACGGTGAGATACAAGACGAAGCCAATGGCAATCTCTGCTACAGAAGATTTCCACGTGATGCCCAGCTTTTTGGCTTGTACCAGCAAGGTCCACAGCAGGGCTGCGTCGGCCAGAAAAATGGTCCGTTCAATGGTAACTGGGATGTCATATAGGGGACCGTGTTTTCCGGAGGGCATCATTACAGAGAAAGCCACTGCGGTAGAAATGCCGAGCACCGCCCAGAAACAAAATTTGGCCACGGTGCGGCCCGGAAGAGACTCAAATGGGTCTAGAACTTTGACCAGAATTTCCAGCAAGACTAAGTTGAGAAAAATTGCCTCGACAAAACCCAGTATTGAATAGGCAGTTGCAAACGCGCTGATGCTCGCAAAAAGCGCCATGGCGAGCATAAAGATTGCAACGCCAGTGCTATAGAAAAGGTAATAAGCAAAAATCTTCCAGTGCTGGAAAAACTGCTTACGTCTGACCAGAGCACAACACGCCGCCACCTGACAAACAATGGTGATGTACCAGAACACGTAATCAAACGTAAGCAGTTGATGTCTCATCGATAGTTTATTGCGCGCCGCTTACCGGCGGCATGGGTGCTGGAACAGGACCCATTGGCCCACTAGGCCCTTGAACGATCGGACCAGCGAGCGAACCTAGTGTAAGCGCAATTGCAAGAATAATGTCGATCATTTAGGGAACCTTCCTTGTGCCCCGAATTCACAATCTCTCGGGGTTGAGTCGACGTATAGCAAGCCCCGCGTGGCTTAAGGAAGTTCTAATTCCTGTTCCACAATGGTACTCTTTACACGTCCATTACATATTATTTCGGCATTTGGCGCTCTCAGCCATATACCCTAAGGACTTGTCCTGAGGTTACCTGCCTTGAATTTCTTTAGAAACAACCGCAAAGTTGGTAAGTTGCTGTTGCTAAATAACTTAACCAAGGAAGCATGCTTAAAAGCGGATCTCTCAGCCTGTGGATAATAATGAAGATGTTACCTCTAAGATTCTCACTAATTTTCCTGGTTTTAGCGTCGCTCTCTCCTTGCCATGCCCAACAGGTTTCCGCCAATCCGGGAACTTCGGAAGGTCTGGGAAAAGTCATTTTTCCCAATTCCTGTTCTTCTTCGGCACAGGCGCCTTTTTTGAAGGGAATCGCGCAACTTCATTCCTTCCAATATGCGGCCGCTGAAAGCGCCTTCACTGAGGCGACCCATGCGGATTCCAAGTGCGCCATAGCGTATTGGGGCTTGGCCATGTCCTGCTACCGCCCATTATGGGATGGAGCGGACCAAAAAGCCCTCAACAAAGGCCGCCATTTTCTGGATCAAATCCAGAAAGACTGGCCCGTGAGCCAGCGCGAGCAGGAATATATTAACGCCATTGAAATCATCTTCCGTGACAAGCATCGGCTGGGAGACGAACGCCTTGCGGCCTACAGCGGCGCCATGGCAGAAATCGCCAAGCATTATCCCGGCGATGGCGAAGCCCAGGCTTTCTACGCTTTGTCTGTGCTCGCCTTGCCGCATGACGACACAAAAACTCGCGAGCAGGTGATCGCCATTCTGAACAAGCTCATGGCTTCCCAGCCGGAACATCCTGGCGCGGTTCACTATTTGATACACGCGGCGGACACCGCTGAGCTTGCACCTCAGGGACTGGAGGCTGCCAGACGCTATGCCAAAATCGCTCCCGATTCTTCCCACGCGCTTCACATGCCCGCGCACATTTTTGTCCGCCTGGGATTGTGGCAGGAGTCGATTGATTCCAATCTCGCCGCTGCTGCCGCAGCGGCTGAGGCCACCAAAAACCACATGGGCGAGGCGCAATATCAGTTTCACGCCATGGATTTTCTTGATTTCTCTTACCTGCAACTGGGCGAAGAAGCCAAAGCGCGGCAGGTCATTGAAGACCTGAATAAAGTTACTGGTGCTTCAGAAGGATGGATCAAGAATTTGCGTGTGATTCTTACAACCCGAAATCTGCTGGAACTGCATCGCTGGAAAGAAGCTCTCGCGTTTGATCCTCAAGGCGATCCGTTCGAGTTCCAGTTGGTTTACGCGTTGCGCTCCATCGCCGCGGCTCGCATTGGCGATCGCCATGAGGCAGAGGAAAATTATAAGAACCTGAAAAAGGCCATGAAACGAAAGCGTGGACGGGACACGCGGTTGGAAGATTATCGTCGCCAGGAAGTGGAAGCTTGGGTCGCGTTTTCCAAAGGTGACAATAAAAAAGCTGTAAAGCTCATGCGCGCAGCAGCTGCCGAACAGGATGAAGAAGATTCCGGCGATTTTACCGTGCCTGCACGGGAAATGCTGGCCGACATGCTCATGGAACTGCATGAGCCCGCACAGGCGCTCGGCGAATATGAATCTGTGCTTAAAATGTCGCCCAACCGTTTCAATGATCTTTATGGCGCCGCCGCAGCCGCGCAAATGGGTGGTGATTCAAGCAAGGCAAAAAATTATTACAGCAAGCTGCGGGAAAATTGTCCGCCCACGGCGGATCGGCAAGAACTGCAAAAGGTCAAGTTGGCCGCCGCAGGAAGCAACTGAGCCTTACGGATTAGTGAACCGGCTGCGCGCGAGTTCGGCTTCTTCAGAGATTGATCGCAAGGCCAGCCGTGTTTCATTCACCAGCAGGGAACAACCTACAGCCAAGCCCACAAATCCGATTGTGCCCAGCACAAAGCTGATGACCACAATTGCTTCAAACGGCCACTTGTAATTTGAAGAAACTACGCTGGCGCCCAGAATGGAAACAACGCTGGCGGCTGCGAAACAGCCGATGGCGCTGTAAAAGAAACTCATCGCGCGCACGAGCAAAGCGCCGCGTTTTTCCAGTCGCCCCAGATGGCTCAGCCACAATGTCCGCGTAGCAGGACTAATCTCGCCTCCATGCAGGTCTTTCACCAACGCTCGCGTGCGGTCCACCACCCGCGCCAGCCGGTTTCCGGTTCCCAGCGCCAGCACGGAAGACGCATTGGTAAACACGGCTGGAGCGGCAATCAGCGTGAGGACGGCAAAGGGACTGTCCGATACGGGCGTAAGCATCGGCTCTAGTATGCAGCCCCGAAGCGCTCATGGGAAGAACTGCTCTGGTTCCCACCAAGGACGTTCCGACCCATGATGTTTTGTCCAAAGATTCGCTAGGCTGCCTTGCGCCTCGTCTGTGTTCTGCGCGACTGCGTTGCTCTCGTTGCCGATTTCTTGCGCGTGCGTGCTGCGCTCTTTGCCTGCCGCGAAAGCGCTTTGTGAGAAGCCGCTGAGCGAGGCTCACGCTTCAATGCCGCCTCGCTGCTGCGGGACCGCCTAGCCGATACAGCTTTTTTCTTGCGGCTATGGCCGCGGCTGCTGTCGTGAGCTGCTGACTTGCGCGTTTTCTCTGAGACACTGCCTTTCTTCGGCGCAGCCAGATCAACTCCCGCTCGTCGAGCTTTAGAAAGGCCTATGGCAATGGCCTGCTTGGCTGAAGCTGCGCCATGTTTGCCTTCACGAATGTGATGAATTTCTTCGCGTACAAATTCACCGGCCTGTGTGCTGGGTGATTTACCTTCGCGCTTGTCCTGCTCGGCGCGTTCCAGAGTTCGTTTCTCGGGCATCGTTTCCTCCCTGTTGAGTGTGATGCCCTGTAATAAATCGCGGGATTTCTTGCGCCACAAAACTACACGTGAATGTCTTATCACTTCAGCAGTGGAGCCCGGAACTTTCTCCCACGGCTCAAATCGTCCGCCCATGCAGCTCGCTAGCGGAACTTTCTGTGTTGCTGACTGGGGCAAGGCCGTAAAGCTAAGCAGCCGGCTGTTTCGGAAACAGCAGAGGCTCCAGCAATACCTGACGGGTTTCTTCGGATGTAAGCCGCTCGTCGGCGGAATAAAACTCCACGTCGCCCCGGCGTGACTGCCTCATGGAAAGCATGCCGCCTTCAGGAACGCCGGCGCTCAACTGGTTGATGGCGCTATAGACGTAGCTCACGGAATGGTTGTCAAAATCGGCTTTTAGCACCAGTTCGAGTCCAGAGCCGGAGTTCCTGACCTGATATGTATCTTCCCCTTCAACCACCAGTTCAGCCCCTGCGCCTTGCTTGTTAAACTCCTGCATATCCGCGCGCAGTTCATCGCCCAGTTCACTCCAGCGGGAGCGTGCCGCAGCGGCAAACTGGCTTTCCGAGTCTGATTGATCGTAAGAATTCTGAGAAGTTTTGCTGCGATAGTCCTGTATCCAGCCCATGCTTTATGGGATGGCACATCCTGCCAGGTAGATGGCTGCACATTCAATGCAGCGTAAGAGCTTTGTTGAAGCTTTTGATAACCTCCCCCTTAACTGAGGACTCCAGCACACAGCCGGCGCGGGCAGGCTGATAGCAAGACTGCCGTTTCGCCTGAACGCGCTCCGCGTGTAATCCAACCCAAACAAAAACTCAAGAAGAAACATTTCTAAAGACTCAAAGAAGGGGACATTTCTAACGAGCTTTGACAATCGTCTAAGAAGGCTCTTGATATCTCGTGTCGCGACGTGCTAATCTTCTGCCGCGAAGAACGACCACTCTGGGCT
>JBAVLE010000139.1:0-1522 GCA_049688735.1 Candidatus Angelobacter sp.
GCCATGACGACCTGTCAAGGTATATCCCTCGACCCAGCCTTCCAGCGTGTGTTCGCTCAGCATCTCCATCACGCGTCCGTCCTGCCGGATATGCGTGCCGTCTGCATCTTCAGGTTTGAATTCCTCGAGCCATGTTTTTTCTGAAGCCTGATAAATTGCTTCAAGTCTGTTGGACGCGGTTTCATCCGGGCCAAAAACCCGAAAGTTGTTCATGTTCCGCTTCATTACATCGCGCAGATAGCAGGCAAGTGTCGCCGTAGGCGAGACGTATCGCTGGGCGTGACCGATCGGGTCAACGGCGTAGTCTGCAAACCGGGGCAGATCAAGTGGCTTGCGCAATCTTCCCCCATTGGCGTGCGGATTGGCGCCGATGCGGCGCTCGCCTATCGGGGCCAGTTCCTGCAGTTCAGGCACTAGCTTGCCCGCCCCATCGAATAGCTCCTCCGGTTTGTAGCTGCGCAACCAGCTCTCAACCATCTTCAGGTGCTCTGGATTTGTTTGTGGTTCGAGGACAGGCACCTGATGTGCGCGCCAGAAGTTCTCAACCTTGTGTCCATCCACCACTTTCGGGCCGGTCCATCCTTTCGGAGAGCGCAGCACGATCATCGGCCAGATGGGTCGCTCGGCTTTTCCAGTGCTTCGAGCCAGCTGCTGAAGCGACCGAATGTTTTCGATGCAGATCTCCAAAGTCGCGGCCATTTTCTGATGCATCTCGTGCGGATCGTTGCCTTCCACGAAAAATGGTAAGTAGCCGTAGCCGCGAAGCAGGAACTCCAACTCCGCGTTCGGGATGCGGGCGAGGATGGTTGGATTGGCTATCTTGTAGCCATTCAAGTGCAGAACCGGCAGGACGGCGCCATCCCGAATTGGATTGAGAAACTTGTTGGAGTGCCATGAGGTGGCCAGGGGGCCGGTTTCCGCCTCTCCATCGCCAATCACACAGACTGCAATCAAATCGGGATTGTCAAAGACGGCACCGTAGGCGTGTGACAAGCTGTACCCCAGTTCACCTCCCTCGTTAATCGACCCGGGGGTTTCGGGCGTGCAGTGGCTTCCCAGAGCGCCGGGAAATGAAAACCTCTGAAACAGCCGTAGCATGCCCGATTCGTCGCGGCTGCAATCTGGGTAAATCTCGGAGTAGTGGCCCTCAAGATAACTATTGGCCAGCGTCGCTGGCGCTCCATGCCCAGGACCGGCGATATAGATGACGTTGAGATTGTGCTTCTTGATCACGCGATTAAGATGGACCCACACAAACGATTGTCCAGAGTCGGTACCCCAATGGCCCAGTACTCTGGCTTTGATGTGTTCCGCCCTGAGCGGAGCGCGCAGCAAGGGATCGGCGTGAAGATAGAGCATTGCCGCAGACAGGTAATTACACGCCCCCCAGTAGGCATCGATCTTGCGCAGCTCCTCGGAATTCAGCGCGGCGGTTTTTCTTGCCTGGGTAATGATCATGGAAGCTTGGCCGATATCCTCAGATATTTGGGCGGCGAAATTGTTGTCGTGGGGAGGCAAGATC
>JBAVLE010000140.1:0-4694 GCA_049688735.1 Candidatus Angelobacter sp.
CTATCTTGGTCCTGCGGATTGTCGTCTTAGACGACTTTTTGGCAGCTTTTTCCAGGTCCTCGCGTTCTGCGTCGCTCAGGTCGGCAACCGCGTCTTCAGTGGCTTTGCCTGCGACTTCAACTACAAACGGCGGCTCCATGTAGGCCTCAATCAGCTTGAACTTCGCCATCATCTGCCGGTATTCAGGCGTGGAAGCCAGAGCCCAATTGATTTGCCGCTCGGCGCCCTGTGAGTCCGTGAACTTCACTCCCCAGACGTTGTGCTCTTCGTCAAAGTAGTTTTCCACCTGCTTGAGCTGCGAATCTTTAGCCAGTTTGTTGATCTCTTTTACCAACCGCTCAATCTTCTTGGGCGGATTTTTCTTGTCGCCTTCAAAGTCTGTCCGCTGGGAGATGCCCAGCCTCGGCAGCCACTCGGTGATTCGTTCGTTGCGTATGCGCTTATCGACTTTGTCAAAAAATACCAGGTATTCATTCAGGGTGGTCATGAATTTAGCCAGAGCAGAACCTTCCAGCTTGGCGGCGCCCTCGCCGTAGCGGACGGTCATGCCTTCAGCCGCGCGCCGTACCATCACCCGCACAAATTCCCGGTCGTCCTTGATGTATTGCTGCGATTTGCCTTTCTTAATGCCGTAAAGCGGCGGCTGTGCGATGTAAACATTGCCCCGCTTGATCAGCTCATTCATGTGGCGGAAGAAAAACGTCAGCAGCAATGTGCGGATGTGTGAACCGTCCACGTCGGCATCCGTCATCAGAATCACTTTGGCGTAACGCAGCTTGGCGGGGTCAAAATCGTCTTTGCCGATGCCAGCCCCTAGCGCTGTAATCATGGCGCGAATTTCTTCGTGTCCCAGCATCTTGTCATAGCGCGCTTTCTCGACGTTGAGAATCTTTCCTTTTAACGGCAGGATGGCCTGGAACCGCCGGTCGCGTCCTTGTTTTGCCGTTCCACCTGCGGATTCACCTTCGACGAGGAATAGCTCGCAGCGATTGGGATCGCGCTCTGAGCAGTCAGCCAGTTTGCCTGGCAGGCCGCCGCCATCCAGTGCGCCTTTGCGACGCGTAAGGTCGCGTGCTTTGCGCGCTGCTTCTCTTGCCCGTGAGGCCTCAATCGCTTTGTTGATGATCTTGCGCGCCACCGGTGGATTCTGCTCAAAGAACGCGCCAAGGCGCTCATTGAGAAACGCCTGCACAATACCGGCAATATCAGAATTCAGCTTGCCCTTGGTCTGCCCTTCAAATTGAGGCTGCGGTAGCTTTACGCTCACCACTGCCACAAGTCCTTCGCGGACGTCGTCGCCTGTCAGGTTTTCTTTTACGTCCTTGAACAAGCCAAGCTGCTGGCCGGCATAGTTAATCGTGCGTGTGAGGGAGGTGCGGAAGCCGGAAAGATGCGTTCCGCCATCCACCGTGTTGATATTGTTGGCAAAGCTGAAAACCGTTTCTGAATAGCCGTCGTTGTATTGCAGGGCGATTTCCATGGCCACGCCGTCGCGCTCGGCTTCCATGTAAATCGGCTTGTCATGCAACACGCTCTTGCCGCGGTTCAGATGCTTGATGAACTCTGCAATCCCGCCGGAATATTTGAAATTCAGCTTCTTCGCCTCGCCGGTTTTAGGATCGGTAAGGCGCTCGTCGGTCAGCGTAATCTCCAGCCCTTTGTTCAGGAAGGCAAGTTCGCGCAAACGCTGGGCCAGCGTGTCAAAGTTGTATTCCGTTGCCGTGAAGATCTCTTTGTCGGGAAGGAAATGTATTTTTGTGCCGCGTTTCTTTGTTGTCCCGGTTTTCTTTAGCTTGGTTTGCGGATCGCCCTTGGAGTAGCCCTGCTCCCACACGTGGCCATCGCGCCAGATTTCCAGATCAAATTGATGGCTGAGCGCGTTGACACAGGAAACACCAACGCCGTGAAGTCCGCCTGAAACTTTGTAGTTGGAGCTGTCAAATTTGCCGCCGGCGTGCAGCTTTGTGAGCACAACCTGGGCAGCGGGAACTTTTTCGCCGTCGATCACCATGTCATCCACAGGAATCCCGCGGCCGTCATCGACCACTGTAATGGAATTATCGATGTGAATTGTTACATCGATCTGAGTGGCAAATCCCGCCAGCGCTTCGTCCACTGAGTTGTCAACAACTTCGTAGACGAGATGGTGAAGGCCCATTTCTCCGTTCGAACCGATATACATTGCGGGGCGCAGCCGAACTGCTTCCATGCCCTCAAGGACTTTGATGTCTTCCGCGGTGTAATTGCCGTTTCCGTTGCCGCCGGTCTTTTTGCTTTTGTTTTGTTCTGCCATTTGTTTTGCTGTCGCAGTTCCAGATTCGCGGGTAGACAACTTTTGGACTCCTGTTTGCCGGCACAAATTACCCACTTTTTAAGGGCTCTTCTTACCCAGCCCGAACAAGACTCAAGTTACTTAAATTCAATGCTTTAGTGGATATGTGCCGCAGTTCTTATTGTATCACAGGCGGAGTTGAAGCATAGGTTGTGGATCTGGTCAAAATACCTCGTTCAACAAAACACTCAAATCGGGATTTCTTGAAGAGGGGTCTTTGCAGCGTTCGCTGTTGCGAGCCATTCGATGTCTTAAAGCCATCAACTTATTGGAAGTTTTAAGAATTCTAAGAGTTTTGTGGAAACTGTTGCCTTTGAGGGTTCCAGATCAAAACAGTTGCAGGATCTGCTTTGCAAAGCTGCTCCCCTTGGTTCCGGCTTGGTTGATTACCAAAGTTACTTAAACTCAATGGGTTACAGGTACCTTTGGCCACTCACCTTAGTAATGCTAAGGGGCGCAAACACAGGGTCCGATTGGACGCACGGAGCGGCCCAAAAATCTTTCTGAGATAGTACTAATAAATCATTGAAAAAGCAGGGATGAACTGTATACTCAACCCGCATTTCAGAACACCCCTGAAATGCGCCACCAAGGATCCAAGTTTCACCAAAAGATTTCAAAAAAACACAGGAGAGATTCCCCATGAAAGCGCTTCTTCGTTCATCCCTTATTGCCTTGATGTTGCTTGGCGGATTCGCCGGATTTGCCATCAATGCAAATGCAACTGTTAACCATCTTCCAGGGTCATTACCGTTTCCTCCCAAATAAGTAACCAAATAGTAAATACGTACCATGCGGTATGCCATTGAATTAAAAGGGGCCACGCCGGATATCCGGTAAAGGCGTCGCTCCCACTGGCTTTACCAATTGGTAAGTTGTACTTTGGTGTCAATCTGGCGCTTGCAGGGTGCGTCCTAGAGGTAGTATGCTCACCCCTCTCTGGAGGCTAGGTTCTGTATGCAAATGCCAATTACGCAGTTGGTTTCCGTATTCATCAGTTTTTTCATGATTTGCGGTGTGATGGTTTTAATGGTCAGACGCAATCTGCGCACGACCTACCCTCTACTTTTTTCCTACCTTGGAATCAACGCTCTCGCAACGGCGATTGTTCTTCCGATGTACCGCTTCGCTCCTGCACAGTATTTTGCGGTTTACTGGACGATGAGCACCATCGTGATGGCGGTCGGCTTCGCAGTTCAGTATGAAGTTTTTGTCGATATCTTGAAGCCTTTTTCGGCCGTGATAGATCTAGGCAAGATGCTGTTCTTCTGGGCCGCTGGCTTCCTTCTTTTCGCCGGTCTGCTGACCGCCCTGGTAACCAGCGGAAGTCACACCAGCAAAATCGTAATGGCGGTGGACCTGTGCGACCGCTGCATTCACCTGATGCAGTGCGGACTGATGGTGCTGATGGTGGTCTTTGAAAAACGGCTCAACCTTTCCTGGCGCAGCTCAGGTATGGCAGTGGCCCTTGGACTCGGCGCAATTGCAGCCATGGACCTGATCGTTTCATACCTTCAAGGCCGCTTCCCCGCACGGGAATATGAATTGGCCATGCTGAACAATGTCGCGTTTTTTGGCGCCCTCATCCTCTGGATGGTGCGCTTTGCTTCCCGGAAAGTCGAGCCTGCCAAGGCCGCTGATGCTCCTTCCCGCCTCATCATCCAGCGTTGGAATGACGCGCTCATCAGCTACAGACAGGCAGAAGTGGCTTTTTCACCCATGAACTCATTCCTTCCCGGCGTCGAACAAACGGTTGATCGCGTCCTGGCTCGCAAGATCGTCCAGTAAGAAAATTGCCTCCAGAAAACTTCAGGCCGGACAGAATGTCCGGCCTGTTTTGTTTCGTCGGAATTGACTGATCTCAGATTCGCATCGGCATCACAATATAGCGATAGCGATATTCGCTGTCTGCCGCCTCGTCGGGACGCAACTGGCCGGCTGTCTGGGCGTCCTTGAATTCAAAGCGAACGTCACCCGATCCCACCACTTTCAAGAATTCCAGCAGGTACTGCGAATTGAACCCGATCACCATGGGATCGCCGACATAAGCGGTTTCAATGGAATCCTCGGATTCACCTGTCTCTGTATTCGATGAGGAGACCTTCAATTCGTTCTTCTCTACGCGCATGCGAATTGCATTGGAACGCTCATCGGCGAACTGCGCCACACGTTGGATAGCGGCAGAAAGCTCGTCACAATGAACAGTTACAAACTTATTGTTCTCGCGCGGAAGAACCGCTTCGTAGTTGGGGAACTGTCCGGTGAGCTGGCGGGAAGTCAATAAACGACCGCCAATGCGGAAGAAAAGAGTCGATTCGTCCTTGGCAAACTCCACAGTCTGGGCATCCGTGCTGTTTAGCAG
>JBAVLE010000141.1:0-32006 GCA_049688735.1 Candidatus Angelobacter sp.
AAGTCGGCGACAAAGGGATTGTGGAATTCAGGCCGCGCATGGAAGGCAATACCGTGCACGTGATCCTGGCTCCTCCAAAACAGGTGCCCGGCGGCGCAAAAAAACAGGATAAACCGCCCCAGCAACCCCCAGCACAAAGCGGACCACGACCGTAAGCTGGCAGCAAGTAGCAGCTAGCAATTGGCAAATAGTAAATGCGGTCTGACACGCAGGCGAGAATGACTGCGCAGCGAGACAAAGCTAATTTCTGAGTGCCAATTACTGATTACCGAGGCCGCATAGCGGCCGAGAGATTTTTATGCCTAAACTAAAAACCCACAAAGGCGCTGCCAAACGCTTTAAAAAGACTGCGACGGGCAAGATCAAGCGCGGTAAAGCGTTCAAGCGCCACATTCTTACCTCAAAAGACACGAAGCGCAAACGCCATCTCGATACCGATACACTGGTAAGCGCGGCCGATGCGCCAAAGGTCAAGAGGATGATCCCCTACTAGGGACAGAGTTCGGCCCGCCTGATAAAAAATCAGCGCTGAGGCCGGACCTGAAAAGCGAGCGACGTCAGAAATCGCTCAACGCGTGTGAACAGGGACCTAATACCTTCCCTGCAGCCGCGATAACCGCCGGGAATCCGGCAACAAAAAGGGAGCACACATGCCTCGCGTAAAACGTGGTACTAAACGCCGCCAGCGCCGAAAAAAAATACTTGAGCGCGCGAGCGGATATTTTCTAACAAAATCAAAACTCCATCGTGCCGCCAAACAAGCGGTGGAGCGCGGTCTCAAGTTCGCGTACTCCGGCCGCAAGCAGAAGAAGCGCCAATACCGCTCCATTTGGATCGTGCGCATTGGCGCAGCCTCGCGCGCCCAGGGCATCAGCTATAACCAGTTCATCAGCGGCCTTAAAAAAGCCGGCGTGGAACTGGACCGCAAGATCCTGGCTGATATCGCGACGAACGACTCCGCGGGTTTTGTGGCGTTGTGCGAAACTGCCAAGCGCGCAAACACCAAAGCGGCGTAGCTCAAGAGAAAAGCTTTCACCGCAGAGGACGCAGAGTTCACGGAGTAGTTCGTCTCTGTGTCCTCAGTGGTTTATCCGGTAGAAAAGGCTCAGCGGCCCAGAGTACAATCCCTGCCATGCTTTCCCGCAGATCCTTTTTCAAAACCGCTGGACTTGGCGCCGCTGTGGCTGCCACCGCAAGCTTCCCTACTGAACTGCTGAGCTGGGCTGAGCCTCAGCGTACGCCGCAGCCCGGCGGGCCAATCCTGCTCAACAGCAATGAGAATGCTTACGGGCCATTTCCCAGCGTATTGGCCATGAAGAATCCGTTTCAGGATGCCAACCGCTATCCTGACCGTGTTTATGACCAGCTGATCGAACGCATTGCCGCAATGCACAACGTGAAATCGGATCAGGTTACGCTAGGCTGCGGGTCGACTGAAATTCTCAAGATGGCTGCCAGCGCGTTTACCGGCCCGGGTAAAAAGCTGGTGATGGCCTCGCCCACGTTTGAGGCGATTGAATTCTATGCCAAAGCTGCGAACGCTGAAGTCGTCAAAATTCCCCTGGCGGCTACCTATTCTCACCAACTGGTCCAGATGGCCGAAGCTGTGGGAAAAGATGGCGGGCTGATCTACGTCTGCAATCCCAACAATCCTACGGCCAGTGTCACGCCACGTCGCAGCCTGGAAATCTTTATCCGCAACCTGCCGCCCAATACATATGTGCTGATGGACGAGGCTTACCATGACTTCGTCCCGGTGGCCGCAGACTACATCTCTTTCCTGGCAACTCCCATCGATCCGGATCGCACGATCGTGGCCCGCACATTTTCCAAGATTTACGGCATGGCCGGACTCAGGCTGGGATATGCCGTTACGTCGGCCAAAAACAGCAAAGCCATGGCGGCGCACAAGCTTGAGGACAGCACCAATATCCTGGCCCTGCGCGCCGGCCTTACTTCGCTTGAGCATGACGATGAACGCAAGACGGCTGAGATGCGGAACGGCTTTGACCGCGATGAATTCCAGCGCCAGGCAAAGTTGCGCAAGTTGCAGGTGATTCCCTCCTGGACAAATTTTGTAATGTTCAACACGCAGCTCCCCATCCGTACCGTGATCGATCATTTCAAGAAAAACAACATCAGAATTGGCCGTCCCTTCCCTCCCATGGACACATACGCCCGCATCTCTTTGGGCAAACCAGACGAGATGAAGGCTTTCTGGCAGTCCTGGGACAAGCTGGCAGCGGCTAAATAGGATCGATGCTGTTGCTCGTGCGATCTGCATTGTCGCCGAGTTGCTGGCGCAAGCTGAAAAACTTCTCCCGTAGAGATAAGGCATTTCTACGTCTCTCCTGTCACATGAACGTCTTTCTGTAATTCCTTCAAAAGGCCGCATGATTCGGACATCCTTTCGGAATCGGCTGTTGTTTCTCGGCAGGAGACAACTTCTGCAAGGCATGTTCCATCTTTCTAAATGACTCCCCAAGGAGAAAAAACATGCCACTACTCGATCAAGCCGCCAAATGGACCACGAACAAAATGCCCAAGGTAATTACGCCGAAAGCTCATGCAATCATCGACTACGCAATGGCAGCTTCTTTTTTTGGCATGGCCGCTTTTTTCTGGCGGCGGAATAAACGCGCGGCGGTAAGCGCCCTGGTTTGTGGCGCAGCGGAAACCATCACCGCGCTCTGCACGGACTATCCCGGCGGCGTGGTGAAAGAAATCAGCTATGAAACTCATGGCACGATTGATTTTGGCTTGAGCGGCATGGTAGCCAGCCTTCCTGACATGCTCCGGTTCGCCGACGATCCAGAATCCCGCTTCTTCAGAATGCAGGGCCTCGGTCTGGCCACCGTCACTGGCCTTACTGACTTCACCGGCACCGGCGAAGCGGATCAACTGGAAGAGTTGGATAAACGCTCGGCGTGATTTAGCACTCAGCACTCAGCACTCAGCCAAGACGGATTCACCGCAAAGGGCGCAAAGTTCGCTAAGTAAGCCATTGTGCCGTGTAAAGTCACCAAATAATCTATCGACTGAGGAGATCGTGTTCAAGTCTTTGTCCTCTTCTGTTCCTTCCGTTCTCTGCGTCCTCTGCGTCCTTTGCGGTAAACGGGTTTTTGGCTGACTGCTAAGTGCTATTCTCTTTCTTCCTCCTTATCCACAACGCAGTGCGTTATACTCCGCAAAGAACATCATCTTCCCGAGGTGTCGTTTACCTATGTCATTGAAACTTGCACGTGAAATGGAAACTGAGACGGAACCAAGGACCTTCAACGACGATTTTCCCGCGCTGGAAGAAAAAATCTACAAAGCCATTGAGCTGCTGAAGTCGGCGCGTGAAGGCAAGGCAGCCGCGGAGCGCGATGCTGGTCGCCTGCGCGAGCAACTGGAAACACGCGAAGAAGAGCTGGATGTGCTGCGCGGCGAGATGATCGCACTGAAAAAAGAGCGCGAAGAAGTCCGCGGCCGCGTGGAAAAGATGCTCAAACAGATTGATGCTCTGGTCGCCGAAGGCTGACAATGCCCATCGTCCCGCATAACATGACCACCACGCAGTTTGAGCTGCATGGTTATGAAGTGGTTCAGACGCTGGGCATGGTGCGCGGAATCATTGTGCGCTCCCGTTCCATCTTCGGCACCATTGGAGCCAGCTTGCAAACGCTGGTCGGAGGCAACATCACGCTGCTGACCAACCTTTGCGAGAGGACGCGCCAGGAAGCGCTCGACCTGATGCTGCAACATGCCGGACAGCTAGGCGCCGATGCCGTAGTCGGCGTCCGCTATGACGCCACGGAGATCATGCAGGGCGTCACGGAAGTTCTAGCTTACGGGACAGCAGTCGTGGTCCAGCCAAAGCGCAGTTGACGCTATGAAGGTAGCCGCGAGCGTTGAGCAGGGTAACTCCGGCAGAGGTCCTTCGCTTTGCTCAGGGTCACGCCTTCTCGTCGCCTCAAGTTTGGAGGCTCGCAACACAATAAAAGACTTGACGGTACGCCAACTCGAAGGATAATCAATCCAATAGAAGTTTTCCGAAGGAGAATCAGCTTGGTGACTCAACCGACAGCAGCGCCGCCCGTCCGAGTGGAAATTTACGATCAGGTTTATAACCTCCGTGGCGTGGATGCGGAATACATCACCAAGCTAGCGGAGTTTGTTGACGGCAAGATGCGTAATGTGGCCGAGCAAACATCCACCATTGATTCCCTGCGTCTGGCCGTGCTGGCCGCGCTGAATATCGCCGACGAATACCACATCCTTAAAAAGAAATATGACCTGCTGGCCGGAGAGTTCAATCGCCGTGCCGGGCAGTTGGCCGGCGCGCTGGATGAAGTCATTCAGGATGAACGTCGGGTAGGTTAGCTCAAGCAGGAGCGAGTCAGTCGAGTGTGAGCCACGGACGTGACAGCAGCAGACCTGTATCGCTTCATATCGCAATGCAAGCTTGGGGTGGTATCAGCCATTGGGCCTTTGGGCGCGCCACAATCCGCATTAGTGGGCATTGCGGTCACAAAGAATCTAGAGATTGTCTTTGACACGGTCAAGTCTTCGCGGAAATATGGCAACCTCATCGCCAAGCCAGCATGCTCCTTCGTTATCGGCTGGACAGGCGAGCAGACAGTCCAATATGAGGGGATTGCAGAAGAACTCTGCGGATCAGAGTTGCAGCGCTGCCAGAATATCTATTTCAAAGCATGGCCGGACGGTAGTCCCCGCCTTAGCTGGCCGGGGATTGTTTATTTTGTGGTAAGACCCAAATGGATTCGCTATAGCGACTTTGATCAGAACCCACCCTTTATCCAAGAATTCACATTTTAAGTTATCCAAAAATTCAACACCGACCACTTGCCATCTACCCTGCTTTTCTTTAGCATCAACCCTGATAACCGGCCTGCAAAGCAGGTGGAGAACGGTAACCGTTCATGAACCAACATTCAATGAACAGGGGGCCTGACTCGTTTAATAATGGCTCGGTGTGCAAGGTTCCGCCAGTACGGAAATGCCTAAAGAGCCGCGGCGGGTTCCCACCATCTTAGGATGGGTTCAGAACGGCCCGGTCGCACGGCCACGTGGGTCGGTTGTTTCTTCCATTTTGTCGCTTCGCTGCAAACCGCTATAAAGCGCTTCTCGTGGCTACCTTCTTCCGCTCCTGATGCAAGCCGCTCGCCGCGTGGTCGGGCTCGCGTCTGAAACCTTTCTCAACACCCCCCGAATCACCCAATCCTCTCGATTTACAATCCTCCCAGTGGCAGAGACACCTTCAACTCAATCGCTTCCAGTTCCACCTGACGCCGCCGGAACGCGCCTGGACCAGTGGCTTGTCTCTCAACTTCCCGATGTAAGCCGCGTGCGCATTCAGCAGCTGATCGAGCAGAAAAAGATACTCATCAATGGGAAATTGCCCAAGCCGTCCATGAAGCTGCGCGGCGGAGAGGAAATCATCATCACCGGCGCAGTCGAGCTGCCGCCGCTCAAGGCTTTTGCAGAAGATATTCCGCTCGACGCGGTTTACGAAGATGAAAGCATTGCGGTCATCAACAAGCCTGCGGGGATGAGCGTGCATGCCGGTTCAGGCAAAGGCGAGGCAGGCAACCGTGGGACGATGGTCAATGCCCTGCTTCATCGCTTCAACCAGCTTTCAGGAATCGGTGGAGAACTCAGGCCGGGGATCGTCCATCGTTTGGATAAAGAGACGAGCGGCTTGGTGTTGGTGGCCAAATCAGATCTCGCTCACAGAAAGCTGGCAGAACAATTTGCGCGTCGCGAGGTCAAGAAAACATATATTGCCCTGGTCCACGGCTGGCCCAAGATGACGAAAGGAACCATCAATTCAGCAATCAGCCGAGATATGGTCCGTCGCGCGCGCATGACCACGCGGCGCGGTTCCCAGAGCAGGCCGGGACGTGAGGCCATCACTCACTGGCAAGTGACTAAAAAGATTCAAGGCCCTTACGGCAAGTTTGCCCTGCTGGAGGTGAAGATTGAGACGGGACGAACGCATCAGATCCGGGTACATCTCTCGTCGATTGGTCACCCGGTGGCCGGTGACACTCTATATGGCGCCCCATCTCGCGTACCCATGCTGCAGAGTTACGGAGGTACAACGACAGAGGTTGCATCTCTGAAAAGGAACTTTCTGCATGCTTTCGCGATACAATTCCGGCATCCAATAAGTGAGAGGCCGCTTTCGTTCCAGCAGCCGTTACCGGCTGAGCTAAGTGATTTTCTCCGTCGAATCGGGGATTGAGGATTGTTTTTCACAGACTATAATGTGCGAGAGAAGCCCTGACATGTACCTGAAAAAGACATTTGCGCTGTTGTTCGCGCTCACTCTGGTTTGTAGCGCTGCTTTGGCGCAAACCACGCCGCCAGCCGCGCAGTCGCCAGCCGCCGGACAAGCGCCGTCATCTACAGCGAACGCCGTTGCATCCGGATCGGCGACCTCGGCTTCAGATGATCTGCCAGTGCAGACGTTTCACAGCCGCTCCGACGAAGTAAATGTGATCTTCACGGTTACTGACAAGCACAACAAGTTCATCAAAGACCTGAAAGAAAACCAGTTTAAGTTCCTAGACAACAACAAGCCGCCCAAGCAGATCATGAATTTTTCTGCTGAGACGGACCTGCCATTGCGCGTGGGTTTGTTGATTGACGCCAGCAATTCCATCCGTGACCGCTTTCTCTTTGAGCAGGACGCGGCCATTGAGTTCCTGCACCAGATTATTCGTCCCAAGACAGACAAAGCATTTGTGCTGGCGTTTGATGAAGTTTGGGACCTCACGCAGGATTTCACTGGCGACCTGGACAAGCTGACCAAGGGCGTAAAGGTGATCCGCCCGGGCGGCGGCACTGCTCTGTGGGACGCTGTGTTTTATGCCTGCCGCGACAAGCTGATGAAGGAAAAAGAGACTGGCCCAGTGCGTAGGGCGATCATCCTTGTATCTGACGGTGACGACAACCAGAGCCGCGTTCTGAGGCAGGAAGCCATTGAGATGGCACAACGTGCCGGAGTAATCGTTTACACCATCAGCACCAACCTGAGCAACAATCCTGACGAAGGCGACCGCAGCCTGAAAATGCTGGCGGAAACCACTGGCGGGCAGGCCTTCTTCCCTTTCAAGCTGCAGGATGTGGCGAACGCTTTCCACGATATCCATGAAGAGCTGCGCAGCCAGTATTCCGTGTTTTATAAGCCGGAAGGATTTGAAGCCAATGGGCAGTTCCGGCCGATTCAGATCGTCGCTGAAAATAAGAAGTTCAAGGTTCGGGCAAAAAAAGGATATTACGTACCTCGCCAGTGATTCGCATAGCATTTGGTATCAAGAAGCCCGGCGCTGACCGGGCTTTTTTATTTGCGCCGTTTCCTCGGCACTTGGTCCGCAATAGATTGCATGGCGATTGCAACTATAATGAGTGAATCGACCACATTTCCTATGATTTTGAAAAAGTGCCTATTTCTTTTAACTTCCATGGCGATTGCCTGGAGTGTCGCCGCGGCGCAGTCTGCTCCTGCTCCCGCCGCATCGCCAGCGACTGTTAACCAGCAGCAGCCAGGCAATACAAATGGTGATTCAAAGGATCAGAACATTCCCACGGTACGCATTCGGTCAGACGAGGTTAACGTGGTCTTCACCGTGGTGGATAATGACGGCAAGTTTGTCCGCGATCTTAAGCAGGACCAGTTTAGGATTCGTGATAACAAAATGCCGCCGCGGCAGGTGATGAACTTTGCCGCACAAACCAACCTGCCGTTGCAGGTGGGCCTGCTCATCGACGCCAGCAACTCCATTCGCGACCGCTTTCAGTTTGAAAAAGATGCCGCATCAGAATTCTTGTCGGAGATTATTCGCCCTAAGACTGACCGGGCTTTTGTGCTGGCTTTTGATGAGCAATGGGACGTTACACAAGACTTTACCGGCGACATCGATAAGCTTCGCACCGGCGTAAGGGGTATCAAGGCCGGTGGCGGCACGGCAATGTGGGACTCAATCTATTTCGCCTGCCGTGACAAGCTAATGAAAGAGCCCTCGAGCGGCGCCGTTCGCCGGGCAATCATCCTGATTTCCGACGGCGAGGACAACCTGAGCCGTGTGTATCGCAGTGAAGCCATCGATATGGCGCAACGCGCGGAAGTAATCATTTACACAATCAGCACTTCTCTGGTTGAAAGACACTCCAAAGGCGATGACGATTTGAGGGCCCTAGCTGAAGCCACGGGCGGCCGCTCCTTTTTCCCGGAAAAACTCGATGATGTGGTGACTGCCTTTTCTGATATCCAGCAAGAGTTGCGCAGCCAGTATTCCATCTCATACCGGCCAGATCAGTTTGTGGCCAATGGCCAGTTCCGCACAATCCAGATCACGACGGACACCAAGAAGTACAAGGTTCGGGCCAAAAAGGGATATTACGTCCGAAACAACAGTAATCGGCGCTAAGTCTTACCGGCTTGCCGCTGTGTCGTTCGGCGGATAGTACCCTTTACGCGCCTGGACCTTGTATCCATCTTTAGCTTTCACTTCGATCCGGCGGAATTTGCCGTCATTGACGGTATCGGTAGGACTAAAACCAAGCAGATATTGGCTGCGGAGTTCGGCAGCAATCTCAGAAAACGCTTTATCCAGTTTGTCCGGACGGCTCACTGTAATAATGCGTCCGCCCGTCTGCTCCGCCAGTTTGCTCATATCGCCGTAATTTGAGGGATACATGGGATCGGTAATCAGCAGCACGTAAGCCACCGTGTCAGCCCTTAGCGCGGCTTCAATCGAATCTTTTAGCCTCAGTTTGCTGCCAACATCATCACCATCGGTCAGGACGATCATGGCTTTCCGTCCCACTTGTTTGCTCAAAACCTCATCCGCAGCAAGGTAAACGGCGTCAAACAGCAGCGTGCCTTTATTCTGGCCGGCCCCTGTGGGCACCGGGCCGGGATTTCCCATGGGAGCAATGCCTGCAGTATTGGTGTTGATTCGCGCCTTATCAAGGCCAGTACGGAGAGAATGCATGTCACCGGTGAGGTCCTGGAGCAGGTCAACACTGATATCAAAGCTGATCACAAACGCCAGGTCCTTGTTGGTGAGGACTTTTTGCAGAAATCCGGCCGCAACTACTTTTTCTTCCGGCAGGCTGCGCTCCATGCTTTTGCTGCTGTCGATCAGCAATCCCAGCGTAATCGGTACGTCGCTCTGTGTGGAGAAATATTTGATCGTCTGCGGCTTGCCTTCTTCAAAGAGCTGAAAATCATCTTTAGTAAGGTTCGGGATCAAGGCGCCGTGCTTGTCTTTTACAGTGCAGAGGACGTTGACTACGGTCACGTTCTTGCGAAAGACCGGGACCTTGCCCTGGTCTTTGTCAGGAACCTGGTCCTGGCCGGCAGCCTTACTTGCATCTTGCGGCACGACAGGGGGAGCGGCTTCCTGCTGGGCAAACAATGAAGCAGGAATCAATGCAATAGCGAAAACGACAAGTAGAGTCCGCATAAAGGCCTTGGGGCATAGCCTTTCTTAATGAAATGGATTGTGATCTATTGTATAAGATGCAGCCGAGTTGCCTCAGACCAGCCTGCAAAGCCTTACAATGGTGTGGGAGAGGCGTTCCTGCTGAAAAATCGCAACATTCCGGCCCCGAAAACATTCTAAGTAGTAGGAGGAACTGATGCTTAGGTTGACCCTTGGGAAGAAAGGGCTGATTTGCGCCCTGGCAGTGGTGAGTTTGCCCGTTTTAAGTCAACAGACTCTTCCCGATGGGCCCAAGCCAAAGGACGCGCAGTCTTCTCCCCAGAACGTTCCAGACGCTCCTCAACCCAAGCCACAGTTCCCTGATAATGCTCCCCCTGCGCCGATTAACACGCATCCAAGCCAGCCGGAAGCCACGCCGACTCCTACACCCCAAGTGACGCGTCCCGCGCCGGGACAAAGCGGAGTGGCAAATGCCCGCGACGACCTTTACAAGATGAGCGTTGCCGTAAACTTTGTGCAGGTCCCAGTGCGCGTAAAGGACGCCTCCGGCAAGCTGGTTTCCGGACTCACTTCCAATGACTTTAAGGTTTATGAAGATGGAGTTCTGCAGCAGCTCAAGTTTTTTACTGCCGATGCCTTTCCGCTTTCGGCAGCCATCGTGATAGACACCGACTTGCCTTCCTCAACCATGAAAAAGGTGAATGAATCACTGCCGGCACTGATTGGCGCTTTTAGTGAGGTGGATGAAGTCGCGCTTTATCGATACGGCCACACGGTGCAGCAGATTTCAGGATTTGCCGGTGCATCCAGCGTCTCCACCGCCAGCGTGAATCGCATTAAGCGTCCGGGACGAGAGGGTGGTCCACCTATGACGGGAGGGCCTTTCGGTGGCGGGCCAAGCATCAATGGTCATTCGGTAAATGATCCGAACGCCAACGGCGGCAAAGCAGGAGACGTGCAAACGCCTCCCCGTGAATATTACGTATTGAACGACGCGATCTTAAGAGCTGCTCAGGATCTGAGCAAACGTGATAAGACCCGCCGGCGCATCATTTTTGTCATTAGTGACGGGCGCGAACAAGGCAGCAACGCCGGATATGATGAGGTTAAGCGAATTCTTCTCGCCAATGACATCAGCGTTTACGGCGTTGGCGTGGATACCGCCGCGATTCCCATTTATGACAAGGCCAACCGCATCCGCGTCCCGGGGTTTGGCACCGGGAACATACTTCCCCGCTATGTTTCTGATACCGCAGGTGACATGATGGCCGAGTTTGACCGCCAAGGGATTGAACAGGCATATGCCAAGATCTCCGATACGGCGCGCAACCAGTACACGCTGGGATATACGACTCAGGCAACAAAATCGAGCGCTTTCCGGTCGATCGACGTGCGTGTGCTCCGTCCGAACCTGAACGTCGTCGCCAAAGAAGGATATTATCCGCTGCCGCCACAGCCCCGACAGGCCCCATAAGCCCTAGGTTACTTTTGAGTATTGTGGCAGGAGTTTACAGGATTGGGTACTCCGGCAAAGAGGGTACAATTAGACGCCGACTCCGCTTCTCGTCCGTTATGATATAAAAAAGTCTTTCAGCTTCATGGCCGTTCGGAACCGCAACGGAGTTTGCGCCCACCGAGTGCTAGGAGAGTCTTGAGCTTTATTAACTTTGCCGCACGCGAAATTAACTGCAAGATCGTCTACTACGGCGCCGGTTTGGGCGGTAAGACAACGAACCTGCAGCATATTTTCGATAAGACGGTCGACAAACAGAAGAGCAAGATGATCTCCCTGGCCACGGAGACGGACCGGACGCTCTTCTTTGACTTTCTGCCCCTTGATCTGGGGACTGTCCGCGGCTTCCGCACACGATTCCATCTCTACACCGTTCCCGGCCAGGTTTTTTACGATGCCAGCAGAAAGTTGATCCTGCGCGGCGTGGATGGCGTGGTCTTTGTGGCCGATTCGCAGGAAGAGCGCATGGACGCCAACATTGAAGCGCTGGAAAATCTGCAAGAGAACCTGAAAGAACACGGCTACGATTTCAAGAAGATCCCTTACGTCCTGCAGTTCAATAAACGAGACCTGCCCAGCGCTATGGCGGTGGAAGAGCTGAAGCGCGAACTAGCCAAGAAAGATGAACCTACCTTTGAAGCTGTGGCCTTCCAGGGCAAAGGCGTTTTTGAAACGCTGAAAGAAGTCGCCCGACTGGTCTTGATTGAGTTGAAGAAGGGCTGAGCTTTTCGGAAGTCCCGAGCGTAAGGCAAGCAAACCGACCATCCACTCTAAGGTCAAGTTATAAACCTCTAATAACGTGGTGGTGGTAATAGGGTTCCGTCGCGCCGCTCGGGATTACAGAAAAAGCTTACTTGTGATCTAACAATGGCGCGATCCCGCCAAAGTCCCGCGGAGATTTGCCGCTGCCCCGTCCCGCCTTGGCAGCCAAGGGCGATCCCGGATTCAGTTCTCCATACTTCTCCAACAGAACCGGTACCAGTGCGCCTTCCGCTTCCTTGGTGAACGTCATCTGGGTCTCTTTCCGATCAATGCGGACGAAGTCGCCCAGCTTGATCTGGCCGGTAGCGACCAGGTTAGCCAGAGGAAAAACCACATTCTTTTCAATGGCCCGCTTCAGATGCCGGGCGCCGTACTTGGGATCAGTGCCTTCCTGTAACAGGAAGCCTTTGACCGGGGCCGTGCAGGAAAACACGAACTGGCTGTTCCCGGTGGCCTGCAGGATGCGCTGTTGCACCATTCCCAGTTCAATTTCCAGTATCTGCTCAAGATGTTCCGGCTTCAGGGTCTTGAACACTACAACCTTGTCAATGCGGTTCATGAACTCCGGCGAGAACTTGCGCCGAGCCGCATCCTGCGCCGTCCGAGTGATCTTGTCGTCCAGCGCGGCGTCCATGTGATTGGCGTGCTTAGTATTGCCAAAACCGAGACCGCCGGTCATGAGCTCGTCCATCTCGTGAGCGCCCAGGTTTGAGGTCATCACGATCAGACACTGGGAAAGATCAACGCGGCGATTGTCGCCCAAAGTAAGGGTGGCTTTATCCAGAATGCCGAGCAGAAGCTGCCAAAGAGCGTCACTGGCTTTTTCAATCTCATCGAACAGCAGCAGCGTGAGCTTGAGCTTTTCTGTATGCCATTGGTTAAGCGCCTCCTGGGTCAGCAGAGGGTGCGTCTCGCGATGTCCCAGGTAGCCGGGCGGCGAGCCGATCAACTTGGCGATTTCATGGCTGTGCTGGAATTCCGCGCAGTCAATCTTGATGATGGCACGGGGATCGCCGAAGAGCGATTCCGCCACGGCTTCCACCACGCGCGTCTTGCCTGAGCCGGTAGGCCCAAGAAAAAGGAGATTTCCCACAGGACGCCCGGGAGCGTTCAATCCTGCGAGAAACATTTGATAAATTTCCACTACTTTTTCGACGGCCGGGTCCTGGCCAACGATTTTCCGCCGCAAGGCGGTTTCAAAGTCCTGCGCATCAGAGCTGCGCCGGGTAGGATCAAGTGCAGTATTAAAGCCGGTCCTCATAAATTCCCCGCCTCTTTTTGCCGAGGACTCCTCCCAGTTTCGGAGGTGTGAATGTGAGATGGAGATGTAAGCTGCAGAGTTGTCATTACTAATCCGTCAACATTCATCCACATGCATCAAAGAGTTAGATGCGGAGTGAGTGACAAAAGGCCAGACACTCACGCCATTTTGATCAGAGTACCCGGACACATGGTAAGATGCCTGCAAGACCCCGGGAAAGAGCCTAAATGTTACCCAAAAAGTTTCGTTTCATCTCCTCCGCGGCCCTGGTTGTACTTGGGCTGATCATTGCGGTTGCCGCTTTCACGCGACACGGCCAGATTAAAGCTTCCGCTGCTGAAAAACCCGCTGTGCCGGCGCAGAACCCGGCACCCGCCACTGCTGCGCAACCACAAGAACTGCCTCCGGGAACAATCGCCGTGACGGCAAAAGCCGTGACCACCGCTCAGTTCCTGGCTCGCGGCCATCTTACAGAGTCTCAATATATGACGGTGGCGGAGTATGTGGATGCTATCGCCAAGGCGAATGGCGGCAAGACCACATTTAAGAAGGGCGACAATATCCTGGTTCCCGGCATTGAGCCGCAACCTATTGTTGAAAAGACCCGGGCCTTCCCCAAAGAGACTGAAGTCCGCGCCATTTATATGACGGGTGGGACTGCGGGCAGCGCCCACGGTATCGACCTGGTCAAGCGGTGGAAGCAGGCCGGCGGAAATGCCGTGGTCTTTGATATTAAGGACAGCGACGGCTCCATCAACATTCCTTTTGATCATCCGCTGGCGAAGAAGGTGACTCACCATCCAATCACCAATTTGCCCAAGTACGTCCGTTTCCTGCACTCGCTGGATATGCACGTGATTGCACGGCAGGCGCTCTTCCGGGATGACAATATTGCCCAGAACCATAGCCAATTGGCGGTCCAGTCCAGAAGCATGCACCAGCCTTGGCGGGAAAATGGCAAGCTGGTCTGGTCAGACAGCTCCAATAAAGAGGTCCAGGATTACAACATCGCGCTGGCCAAGTATGTGGCCACGTCAGGCGTGGACGAAATTCAGTTTGATTATGTTCGCTTCCCTGCCGAAGGCAACCAGGCCGACGCAGAGTTTGCCTTCCAGAAAGATCCCAAACTGCATCGCGATGACGTGATTGCAAATTTTCTGGATCGCGCTTATAGCCAGTTGCACCCCATGGGCGTGCTGGTCTCACTGGATGTTTTTGGCATTATGGCGTGGCAGCGCCAGGTGGATTTGAGCCACACCGGACAGGACATCGCCAAGATGGCCAAGCACTGTGACGTGATTTCACCCATGATCTATCCCTCGCACTTCTTTGGGATGGACGGGTATGCGTCTCCAGGCGACGCCCCTGAGCATTTCATCAGTGTTTCCATGGATCGGTTTGAAAAGGTGACCGCCGGTACCGGCGTAGTTTTGCGTCCCTGGTTGCAGGCTTTCCACTGGCGAACCAAGACTTACTCGCCTGAATACATTTTGAAACAGGTCAGTTCGTCCCACGCGCACCACGGAGATGGGTTCCTGTTTTGGAACGCCGCCAACGATTACTCCAAGCCTTTTGCCGCCATGCCCACAATGATGGCGAACCCGCAAACCTATCTTTACACGCCTCAAACAGCGGTGGCCCAAAGCAGTCCAGTTCCTGCCGCTGCGGAAAAAGCAAGCCAAACTGAGGCCGCGACGCAACCTAGACAGTAGAAATCGCTTCCCCGGCAAACATTTGCAAAGCATGCGCTGAGAATTCAGCCGTATCTAATGTTAGCCGGGGAATTTTCCGTCAGATATAATGTCCCGTTCGCCCGAATTTTCTATCTACTTAGTGGTAGAGTGCATTTGGACCGTCCTGAAGTCCGGGGCGTAGTCCGAATGGCGTTCAGGCAAGCAGGAAATCACATCTGAAGGAGCCTCCCCATGGCGATTCAAGCGACGGAAAAGATCTGGCATAACGGGAAACTCATTCCCTGGAAGGACGCCCAGATTCATGTGATGGCCCACGTGGTCAACTACGGTTCCTCTGTTTTTGAAGGCATCCGTTGCTATGCGCCACAAGGCAAACCTGCCATCTTCCGGCTTCGCGAGCACATGCAGAGGCTCATTGACTCCGCCAAGATCTATCGCATTGATATTGATTACAACCTTGACCAGCTCTGCGCCGCTGCCCTGGAACTGGTTTCAAATAACGGCGTTTGGCCGTGCTACCTGCGCCCGATCGTGATGCGCGGTTACGGCGAAGCAGGCGTGAATCCTTTCAACTCGCCCACTGAGATCTATATGACCAATTATCCGTGGGGCAAATATCTGGGACACGGCAATGTCAGCGACGGCGTGGATGTATGCGTCTCTTCATGGTCGCGCATTGCGCCGAACACAATGCCCGCCATGTCCAAGGCCGGCGCCAATTACATGAATTCGCAACTGATCAAGATGGAAGCCATTGTGAATGGCTACGTGGAAGGCATCGCATTGGACGTGAATGGCTTTGTTAGCGAGGCCTCAGGGGCCAACATTTTTATTGTCCGCAAAGGCAAGCTGCTAACACCGCCGCTTGGCAATTCTGTGCTGCCCGGCATTACGCGTGAGAGCATTATTGCCCTGGGCGAGGACATTGGTATGCCCGTGGTTGAGCAGATGATTCCCCGCGAAATGCTTTACCTGGCCGACGAAGTCTTTTTCTGCGGCACAGCTTCAGAAATCACTCCGATCCGTTCCATCGACAAGATCAACATCAATAACGGGACCACAGGACCGGTCACTCTGGCTCTACAGCGCGAATTTTTTGGTATCGTGAACGGCACGGCCCCTGATCGCCACAACTGGTTTACGCCTGTGCCGGTGGGTGATCGATCAAAGCAGCCGGTAGGGGTATAACGAGCAATTAGGCCTTGGCAATCAGCGAAACGAATTTGCAATGATGCAAAGTTCGCGTTGCTTTGCGTGGTTTTTAGGCGGCCAAGTTGCCGAGCTTTACCAGCAAATCGCTTGGATGTACGGGCTTAGCCAAGATCTCACCTTTATATCCTGATTGCCGCGCCACTTTGAGCAAGTCAGCAGCAGCCGCATTGCCCGAAAAAAGAAGTGTCTTGCACTGCGGGAGCCTTGCTCTTACGGCGGCAGCGACTTCAATTCCATTTTTGTCCGGCATCATCACGTCTGAAATAAGCAGATCAGGCTCAATCCGGAGCGCCAGTTCTATTGCCCGATCACCGGAATAAGCGACATACACATCAAAACCATTCTGTTGCAGGATGGCAGCGAGCGTATCCGCGATAGGATGTTCGTCATCGACAATAAGAATCTTGCGGTTTGCAATCATAATAACTCCAATCTGAATAGGAAAGCGCGGGGGATGAAAGGACGATGACTCAAGTCTAAGTCTTGTAGGTGGCGAGGAATGCGCCAACTTACGACAAGAGAATTCGTAAGCAAGCTCTAATCTTCTTTACAGCGATTGTCTTCTTTGCGGCGATTGCCACGTGCACTGGCACAATGCTGTTTGCGAATGCTGCGCGAGATCATTGCAACCGCGTGCCCATTATTCCAATTTGAACCGTGTGAATGCAGATCGACGCTCCCGAGAATCGGTTAATGCGGCAGCAGGCTTTCGATTGCGTCACGCACGCGCTCTCCCCCACCGGCGGTCAGTGACCAGGGGCTTGATTGACGGACAATGTGCAGCTTTTCGCGCTGGTCAAGTATCTCGTAGTCCGTGTCGCCGGTTGCTTTCCGAAAAAAACGGAGACTCACGCTCGCTGGTCCGATGCGCATGTTATGCAGGCTGATCTCGGGCAGCCACTCCGGCAAATGAGGATCCACTAGGAGAGTATTCAGCGGCGCGTATGGATAGATGCCCAGCATTGCTTGTAGATGGGTAAAAGGTGCAGACGCCGACCATGCCTGGGGCCAATTCGCTTTTGGATATATAGCAGGGAAAGGATGCTCCTGGTCCCGTTGATGCCCGGCAAAGACTTCCGGCAGGCGATAGTAGTCGAAGATCCCGGCGGCCTCAAATTGCGCTGCGCACAACCTGTGCATGAGTTTGTGGAGGCCGTAGCGCGCGAATGCCAGGGCAAAAACTGCGTTCTCCACAGGCCACACAGTCCCACGATGGTACGCATAAGGATTGAAAGACGGATGCCGGGCCGACAATGTGCGAATGCCCCAACCGGAGAACAGGTCCTCCTGCGTCAGGCGCTGCGCCACTTTTTCAGCCATGCTCGGATCTACAATTCCGCTGGCCAGGCAGTGTCCGGGATCAGACGCGACCGATTTGATCTGCCGCTTTTGCGCGTCAAGGCCAAGCGCTATGTAGTTTTCATCGTCCATCCAAAACGCTTCATTAAAGCGCTTTTTCAATTCTTCTGCCTGACGGAAAAGTTTTGCGGCTAGATCGACTTCTTCCAGCCACCACAGTACTTCAGACAAATGCAATTTGGAGGCGTAGATATATGCCTGCATCTCGCACGTGCCCAGAGGGTCCTTCACTTGTTTTCCATCTTCATAAACAATTGCGTCGCCGGAATCCTTCCAGCCCTGGTTTTTTTCACCTTGGTGAGAGCGCGTGAGATATTCGCAGAAGCCATCACCATCAATGTCACCGTACTGGTCAGCCCATTGGAGACCTTTCAGCGCTGTTTGGGCCAGCGGACGAACCAGTGCTTTGTCGCCTGTCCAATGCCACAGTCCTGCAACTACTACTCCGAAATAAATTGCGCCGGTTACGCCGCCGTAATAACAGCCGTGAGGATCGAAATTGAGGACTGAAAGCGGGTTCGTGTGCAGTTCATGAACAATCTTGCCCGGCTGCTCATCGCGCCAATCGTTGATTTTAGCGGCCTGTGATTTCGCCAGTCTCGTCGTCGCACCAATGGTCATCTCCGGAGTTAGCATCAATGCCTGCCATGAAGCTGTTAAAGCGTCGCGACCATAGAGCCCTACATACGCGGGAAGTCCCGCTGCCGCTGTCCAGCCCTGATAATGCCGACCATTGCCTTGGCCGAGGTCCTCATCAAGGTCATACAGCCTGAGCGCGGCAAGATCGTGCTTTGACTGTTCGAGAGCACCCGCCACTATGCCTGTCAAGTCCCCGCTTTGAGGGCTGGTGAAAGCCGTAGCCTCATCAAGAAATTTCACGCGCTTACGGTTCCAGTGGCTCCAGCCGGAGAAATTGCAGCCAGTCTCAATCTTCTTTTCCACATCTTCAATCTGCGGCCGCCACTTCAGACATGCGTGCCAGCTTTCACCGGGATCTAAATGCAGGTTGAAACGAATTTTCTTGTTCTTGTACTGCGGCCTGGAACCTGCGCAACCGAGCAGTAAATGAATGCCTCGATGCAGCCGCGCTGTTCCTCGATTTCCCTGATGATCGTATTTATGCACGGCGCGGTAGTCGAACGTCAATTGGGCTGCGCCGCCAGTGGAGTCGCGCCAAGTGGTACGAAGCCGGCCCTTCTGTTTGCGCCTGCCGTTGGCTTCAGCGGGATCGGCGAAGTCGCTCTCCACTTCAAGTTCCAGGCGAACCGATGTGGAGAATCGACTGAAGTTTGTCACGTCAACATCTTCATGCAGACCGGGGCCGACCTGGCGCGAAAGGCGCAGTTCGATCGTCTGTTGCGCCGGATTTTTTTCATCAAGCCCGGTGTCTTTAGCGTTCGCGGGGGAAGCAATGTAATAACCGAGCCACGAGTATTGATGGAGATTGGAATTCGCGGTCATGATGGGCGGCTTGCCATTCACCAGCCAACGATAGCGAGAGAGCATCCGGCTCTGATACACCCACAGGCCGTGCTCCTTGTGTTTAAAGACAAAGCCGTCCGGGCTGGTCGCCATTACGCTCCGGCCCTGACTGGCGTAGACCGTGGAATTCCTTGGTCGAAGGCGGACAAGCCAACTCCCCGGGGAATTAAAGGTGGCCGCCTGAAAGATTTCGCGCTTGTCAGCAACTGGACTGGCGAGCGGGTGATAAGCGAGTGTGCGTCTCATCTTTTACTTGGAAAGATGACTATTTGATACGAAACGGATGTCTCGGTTCCCTGCTGCTGCCCAAAAGATCGGCTACTTTCCCTGTGATTCTTTACAGTGTTCGTTTGCGACGATCAGTGGCTGACGGGCATGATTCGCACGTTTGGCTCATCTCTGGCCGCTTAGGCCGACGCTGCCAATTCCAGTTCGCGCGGAAGCCACGTCTTCAATCGTTCCTGGAATTTTTTCATCTCGGGAGTTGCTGCGCGGTCAAACGCAACTCCGGCCCGTCCATTGCTGTGTGACCAGACTACATGGCCGCTGGCATGCAGCGAGGCCGGGGTTTCAGGCAACATCAAACTCATGCGGATGGAAGCCCCGTGCGGCAAAGGTTCCGCGGCATTCAGGCAAAGGCCGGTCTGGCTTACATTGAGCACACTTACCTGCTGGAGCGTGCGCTGCCAGCCTCGATGCGCAAGCGTTCCGGAAACTAATTTCACCGGCAAGCTATGGCGATAAGCGGCAATTCTTTGCTGCGCCATGTTGGTATAGGAAGCTTTAAGGCTCCGCGCCAGCATGTCAGCGCTGAGCGGTTTGGGAATCCGGATTTGAATTCGCTTACGGCTGGATTGATCAAGCCGGGCTGTGGGCATGAGGCCGATGGATAATCCACGCCAGCGCGACGAAAGCTGCAGCACGCTGAGATCGGCAGCGCAAGGCATTTCAAAGTCGCAAACGGCAAGATCGAGCCTGGAATTATGCAAAATTCTTTCCCCATCCAGCACGCTGGAAGCGGCAAAAACACTCATGCCAAAGCTTTCCATAACCTTTCTGGCCGTGCTGAGCGACGACTCATCGGAAAGCAGAAGCAAAGCTGAAAAGACGTTCCAGGGAGAGAAGTGCCGATTACTGCTGGACGTGATATTGCGCGCTAGACTATCTGAATTCATGAAAGGTCCCGGAGTTTGGATTCAGGTTGAGAGTCAATGGTGAAGCAGCGTAGGTTTTGAAGCCGCGAGCGGAGCCATATACCCCGCTGAAACCGTTTCCTTTGCAATCAGAATCGCACGGATGGTGTAGTCATCTCTACGGATTTTTCACTTAAGGCGAATCAAAATTTGCACTAGAGTAAGTTCCACGGCCCGCAGCCTTGAGCATCGATGGCTCAGAGGTAAAATTTGAGAAAGGACCCTCTACACTGTACAGTGTTTCGCTTACTGAAACGTGTTACACGCCGCGATGGTTCCCTGATCCATGCCGCGACTGAACCATTGCGTGCGCTGGGCGGAGCTGCCATGGGTGAATGTTTCCGGGCTCACTCTGCCCGTTGACATCTTCTGCAGACGGTCATCTCCAACGGCGGCAGCAGCATTCATCGCGCTTTCCGCATCGCCCTTTTCCAGAAGTTTGCGCTGATCTGTGGAGTGCGCCCACACCCCGGCCAGGCAGTCGGCCTGCAACTCCATTTTGACCGAGAGTTCATTACGCTCGCTTGGCTCACTGCGCATCAGCGAGCTTACCTTCTGCTCAACTCCGATCAGCTTCTGCACGTGATGCCCGAGTTCGTGGGCCAGCACATAAGCCTGGGCGAAATCTCCAGGTGCGCCAAAGCGCTGTTTCAGCTCGTCATAAAAACCAAGGTCGATGTAAACCTTTTCGTCGGCTGGGCAATAGAATGGGCCGGTGGCGGAGCGCGCCGATCCGCAGCCGGAAGTTGTGGCGTTACGAAACAACACCAGTTTTGCGTGGCGGTAAGGAATGCCCTGCTGCTGAAGAATTCCGGCCCACGTTTGCTGTGCGTCATCCAGCACAAAGGATACAAACTTTACCGTGGGCTCTTCCTGGGCATCACGGGCGCGATCAGGCTCGTGAAGGGCTGAGCTTGCGCCACCGCCGCCGCCCAGCAGGGAGAAAAAATTCCGCTTGAAGACAAAGCTAAGAATCAGCAGGATAAGCATGCCGCCAATGCCGATATGCATCCCGCCAAAACCGAACCCGCCGCCTCCGCCGCCATCGTCCCGGCGATCTTCAATGTCCCCGCTCGTGCCGCCTGGTGTCCAACGCATGTTTGCCCCTCCGTTTGTGACTTGGATGCAATCTAGAGCATTCAGCACTCAGCAATCAGCATTCAGCCAAACCTTATCACCGCAAAGAACGCAAAGGACACAAAGGAAAAAGAAAATTTAAAATTGAGAAGCTTTGTCTCCGAGAAGGGCGGGTAATGTGCGAGGGTCGAAGCACGACATCGACCACTTGCCATCCTGACAATCTAGAATTTTGATTGGCGAGCCAGTCATCACTTGTCGCCTTTGGGTTCGTCATTACGCTTATGTTTTGAGGAACGCTTACGCCTTGAGCGAGGCCAGAGGTAACGATGTCTCATGAAATAAAGTGCACCGAAAATGACAAAGACAAACAGCAATCCGAACTGTCGGAGAAACTCCACAGCATCGGGGTCTGGCTTTGAATGCATGTTGCCTCCTCCGGATGTCCTCTAATTCAACTATTAAAGCGGTTTTGTAGACAGCGTGAACTTAAAAAGCAAGCACAAGGTCCCTCCGTCCTACTCGCGCGCTGGTAAAAGCGCGCGCTCGCTTAACGACCGTCGGGATGACGATTTATAAAATGTTTACGTTAACGAAACCCGCTCTAATTGCCATTTTTGGCGCGGTCGAATCCATGGTAGTACCTCTTCTCTGGCTTCTGAGATAAAAAAGACGAGGGCGTGATCGCCTTCGTCTTTTTTTATTCCAACAATGTCGGTTAGAAGGCCAGCCGCAAGCCAAACTGCACCTGGCGCGGCACGTCCGCCTGCGAGAAGAATAACGGATCGGTAAGCTGGCTGGCGCTGGTCGGCTTCAATCCCTTCAGGCCAGTGAACGATCCGGTTATCAGGTTCAGCGGGCCTCTTGCGGTCTGCACGATTCCGTTTGCGGGAATGCCGTTGATATCAAACGCATCATTTACATGGTTGAAATTGATGTGGTTGAGGATGTTGACCGCCTGTGCGATTAGATTTAAACGCACGTTGTGCTCACGATTGACATAGATCGCTTTCTGAAAATTCATGTCCCAGGTATAGAAAGGCGCCCCCCGGTTATCGTCGCGCGATGAAAGGAACGGAATGGCATAGTTGCTGTCGAGCGTCTGGTCGTTGATCTTGTTGGTGCTGTTCGGTATGCGGACGGAGAATGGCAGCCCGCTGCGCAGAGTCACGATTGGCGAGATGGTGATGTCGCCAAGAATGGCGGAGAGCGCCCCCTGCCCCGGCTTAAACGGAGTCACATATACCGCGTTCGCGGTGAAGATATGGGGGATATCGAAAACCGAGACTGCCCGGAAGGAGCTGAGCATATCCGGCCGGAACCAGTTCTGGAAGCTGGCGAAATCAATGGTGTCATCAATCGTCTTGCTCCATGTGTAGTTCGCCTGGAACTGGAGACCATGGGTGAAGCGCTTAGTGAGTGACGCGGTAAGGCCGTGGTAAATGGAGCTGCCGTTCGAAGCATATGTTGTGTGCTGGAATTGACTGCCCGTCGGCGCATAGAGCGGTCCACCGGTTTGATCTGTGCATGTTGGGAAGACAGCAAGCACGGCTGCGGGGCATGCTCCTGCGGGGATTCGCGTATAGCCGGTTTCCACCGGCATCTGCAGGTGGACGGCGTGGTACATGTTGTATCCCAGTTCCAGCGAGAAGTCTTTGCCAAGCTGCTGGGCAATGCCGGTGCTGGCCTGGAAGCTATAAGGATTCTTGTAGTTGGGGGCCACGCTGTATCCGACGGAAGCGCCCGGTGTAGTGGTATTGATGCCCACGGCAGCGAAGTCCGCGGGAGTCAAATGACCGAATGGAAGCTTGCCGGTCGCGATGCCCGTTTGCCAAAGACCCGCGACGCTGGGATCGGTCGGGCTAAGAATTTGCAGCACTTCATTGATATAGCGGCCGCTGCCATCCAGCAACGAACCATAGGACGGAATCAGCACGTCAACCGGCGCATAATAAATGCCGGCCCCGGCGCGAATGATGGTCTTGTGGCTGCCGAACGGGTCCCAGGCAATGCCCAGCCGGGGGGAAGCATAGAAGCTGGCGCCTATCGGCGACGGCTCGCCATCAACATCAAAGCGGACGCCGCCATTGACCGTGAGCCGGTCCGACATCTTCCAGCTATCCTGAACGTAGCTGCCAAAATAATGTCCCCATCCATGCCAGACAGGATTGTTGAAGCCGGCCACAACATCCACGGGAAGGCCAAACGCAAAAGACTGTCCGGCGCTCAGGTTGGTGCTTTGCGGGCCGGTTGCGGGAAGCCCGTTGGCCAAGTTGAACCCGGCTAGATGTGCCTGCACAGCGGCGGGAGCCAGCGAGATGAGCGGAAGAAGTCCATCTTTGAAATCAAATTCATTGTTGAACCAAAGATCGTCTTCTACGGTGTAATTCGCCGGACGGTAGGATGCACCAAACTTAAACGTGTGCGCTCCCCTGCTCCAGGTAATGTCATCTTCAAATTGGTAGCGCTGCTGGTGCGCTTTGTATGGGATCAACGCCGGCTCACCAAAGGTGGAAGTACCGCCCAGACCCGGGGCTCCCAGATTCCCCAGGCTGAAATTGATGCCGTTATCGGCATTCGGCAACGCCTGCGAACTATTGCGAGGCACCACCTGGATCAGCACCTGGTTGAGCAGGTTTGCATTGATGGTCCGCGTCCAAGTGCCAAGGATACTGAAATCCCGGACGAAGAGGCCGCTACCGTCGGGCGTGGAGTTGGTAATGCCGCCGATGGCCGAATGGAAATTGTTGTGAACGTAACCCGCGCGCAACGTGAACGAATCATGGTCGCTCTTTAGATAGTCAAAACGCATGATTACGTTATGCAACCGGTCTGGAGCGTTGAAAACACCGTTGTCGCGATTGAGGATCTTGGCAAGTTGAGGATCGTGGGTTGGCGTAAGGCCAGGAGTGATTCCGTTGGCAAAACCCTGGAGAAATGGATCGCCGCTGGCTTTGAGAGCATTGACGTAACACAGCTGATCGGGTGATCCGCTGGCGAACTGTCCAGCGCAGTTGCTGCCCAGCCCTGGCGCGCTGATTCCCTGCGCTTCAGGCGAGTTGAGAATGCTGTTGAAAAAGGGCGTATCGACCCGCTGAAATTCATAGGCAGTAAAGAAGAAGAGCTTCTCCTTTACTACAGGACCGCCCAGAGATCCGCCCATATAAACATTCTGGCTGAATGCCTTGGGGAAACCTTCCAGTCCATTGAAGAAATTGGTGGCTTCTGTGTGCTGATCACGGAAATACCCGAAGGCGTCACCATGCCACTTTTGGCCGCCGCTCTTGGTCACAATGTTGATGGCGCTGCCGTCAGTAAAGCCGAACTCGGCAGTAAAAGCGTTGCGGTTGACCTGATATTCCTGAATAGCATCGACGGGAAGATTCGTGACGCGATACTGGCCAGTGCCATATTCATTCTCACCGCCATCGATGGTGGAAAGATTGTTGCGGCCGTTGCTGCCGCCGATGGAGAAGCCAGTTGTCAGGTACCCAGTAAAGCCGGGATTCTGAGCGCGCGTGGAGTCTGAGTTGCTCACGCCGGGAAGCGTGTAAACGTCATTGGTAAAGGTCCGATTCAGGTTCGGCAGTTCCTGCACCTGCAGAGAGTTAATGGTGTTCGCTTGCTGCGACTGGTCAGTTTGGATCAGCGGTATGTTTTCGCCTGTAACCTCCACCACCTCACTTGTTACGCCCACCTTTAAATGCACGTCATAGTTTGCGCTCTGGCCCACGGTGAGTTCCAGGGCTTTAAAGACTTCCTTGGAAAAGCCCGCAGCAACAGTGGTGACCTGATAGTGGCCGGGTTGCAAGGCCGACAGGCGATATGCCCCGTCCGGCCCGGTTTTGACCACTTTGGAGATGCCGGTGCTTGCATTGGTTGCCGTAATTGTGGCCCCGGCGACCACGGCGCCAGCCTGATCCATTACGGTCCCACGCAGCGTCGCGGTGGAATAATCCACCTGGCTGAAGAGCGTTAGCGTCATCAGAAGAGCAAATACAAGCAGGGCAAGAATGAAGTTTCTGGACTTCATTGGAAAATCTCCTTGAGGCGTGAAAATGGCCCATGCACAAAATGAATGGCCAATCATTCACCGCTCAGAAATTGGGCTTAAATGCTCGCAAGGGAGTGAAACACTAATCGGTGGCAGAGTCAAACATTTTATAGGATGGGTTATTTAGGGTCTCTACTCCTCCACCCGAGAAAAGATCCAGCCGACCAGAAGTAAGGGGCAAGAGCAATCTGCTTTAGTTTCACCATTTAAGATAATTCGGCTCTATGAAATGTCACTATAGCCCAATGAACCGGCAGCTTATGAAGGTCCTGATCACGTTCTGCACTCCGCTTTTGTGCTTCGCATCCGCGAAACAAGCCGCAGGAGCTAGCGAGATAGCTCATGGGACAGTAATCGTGATCTTCTTTTCTAAATCCAGGGTCATTCTGGCTGCTGACAGCCGCGTAACCTACACTGGCGCAGCGCCGACGCATGAAGATCGGCAATGCAAAGTTGCAGACCTTGGCAAAAAGACGATTTTCTCCGCTTCCGGGTTCACCAAATACACGTTCGAACAAGACGCAAGGATGCCCAAATTCGACGTATATCAGGAAGCGAGAAGAGCCGCGCTTTCAGTTCCAAGTGAAGCTTCGGACAGGGCCAAGAGTAGCGCCGAAATATGGGCGCGCAGGGTGAAATCGGCCCTGGATACAGGTTTGCGCTCGCATCCAATTGCGGTCATGTCATTGATGCACGGCCGCTCAACTCAACTGGCTGGCGCAATCTTTGCCGGCCAAGGCGAGAAAGGCCTTTCTGTCTATTACGCGGCACTCCGTTGCGCATGCGACAGACAAAACAAATACGCGTCGATTGAAATATCTGCAATACGTTCAGTGACTGACGGCGTTCCCGCGGCGGCCATCGGAACCGCCGAAACAATGGACCTTTTCACTGAAGTAGCTGAGCTGACCACGCCTCGAGGAATCGCCGAACGCGATGCGTGGGGTAAGGCAGAGAGCAAGCCCGATCGCGATGCCTACGTTACCGTAAGGACGGGCGAATTCATCCTGCGAAACTCGAAAGACAGTACTGTAGGTGGTCCAATCAATGCAATCGAGCTGACTGCTGAAGGAGACGTGCGGTGGGTGAAGCGAGAAAAAAATTGCCAATGATTCTCGCACTTTGATAAGAATCTCACCGCGCTTTGCGCTGTTGCCATTCTTCCGCTGTGATTTCCCATATTTCTGAAGGTAATCGGCCAGAAACGTAATCGCGATCTTCGGTGGCGATCACGCGCATGCCTTGTTTTTCCGATATGCGGCGCGATCCGGCATTGGCAATGGCCTTGGGAACGCGCAGCACCGGAAACTTGAGCACTTCAAACCAGTAGTCGGTCACCGCGTCACAAGCCTCGGTCATCAGGCCCTGACGTTGCCACTGCAATCCCAGCCAGAAGCCGCGATTGTCGGTTTCGCTTCGAAACAGGCTGATAGCGCCGATCAGTTGCTTAGGATTAGTTTTCAAACGGAGAGTCCAGGCCCATTCGTCTCCGCGTGCGACGGCCGACAACGTAACATCGCGGTAAAACTTGCAAGCGCCATCGGGCGGATAAGGCCAGGGCACGGCATTTCTGATATAGCGGACGATCTCCCAATGTGGAAACAAGGCTTGCGCCTGCTGGGCATCAGCCAATTCCAATGGACGCAGAACCAGACGGGATGTTTCCAGGGCGGGAACCATTGCCCAGCGATGATAAAAGAAATCCGGCGCGGCACACGCAGCCGCGGAGATTTTTATTCCAGCTTCAACTTGTCCACGATGTTGCGCCAGCGGGCATACGGGGCCGCAAGCTGCAGCACGCGCTGATGCTGCACATGGCTCTTCACGGAGCCAGTGAGCGTAACGTTGTGATCGTCAACGGCGACCGCAACATCGGAGCCGCTCAAGACCGGATCGCTGCTCATCAGGTCGTCAATGGAATCGTGTATCCGCCGGTTGGCTCCGGTCTGGTCCTGCGAAAGAGCAGGCTGCGCGACCGGATTGACTGGGAGCTATCATGCTCTGAGGAATGCGCGTCCTGGGACTGCTGAGAATTTCTAGCGAACATGGCGAGCGCCGTGCAAAGAACGAACAGGGAGATGCCAAACATAGAGCCTATAACCATAGCGCTCGGCTCATTACTGATCCACAAGAGAAAGAGGGATGTAAGATATGCCCAAGCCCATTCGCTGAGGACAAAAAGCAACTTGACATTTTCTAGTTCAGCGGTACACTCAACTACGCACGCCCACTCTTCGTGCAAATCCTTGGCACATTTCAGAACAATGATGGCCGCACTGCTGGTCATGACAGCTTCCGTGGGGACAGCTCCGTCCGAATCCATGCAGCCAAACGCCTGGCGGACGTTCCCGCGAGTTACGTTGTGGGCATGGGAAAGCCGGCAAGATCTGCGTCATGTTTCTCCGGAGAAATATGCAATCGCCTACCTCGACCGGACTGTCTTTATTACAGATCAAATAGGGACTATCCCGCGAAGGCAGCCTTTGCTGATCCCGCAAGACGCCAGTGTCATAGCTGTGGTGCGGATTGAAGCGCCGCAAGCCCGCGCAAAATTGGACGCACCTGAACTCGCAGAAAGAGTCGCAACCAAAGTTGTGGAGGCTAGCCGAAGACAACAGGTCTCCGCATTGCAGATTGACTTTGACGCCACCAGGTCACAGCGGTCTTTCTACCGCAAGCTAATTGAAGAGACGCGGCGACGGATGCCAGCGAAGATGCCTCTTTCAATCACGGCCCTTGCTTCCTGGTGTTCCTGGCCAAGCTGGCTGGAAGGCTTGCCGGTGGACGAGGCCGTTCCTATGCTGTTCCGCATGGGAGGAGACAGCCGGTCTGCGAAACAACCCGGCTGGAACTATGAACCCACGGCGCCGCAATGCAGTACCAGCGTAGGCGTCTCAACGGACGAGGCGTGGCCTGCAATTACAACCAACAAGAGAATTTATGTTTTCCACCCACGCGCCTGGAGCCCTGTGGCGCTGGAGAATCTGGAGAAATTGATCACGCCATGATGCAGTTTCGGTATCGGACAATTCTGCTGGTTGCAGTCTCTATTTTTCTTGTAGCAACGGGTGAAAGCTGTGGCCCGGAGTTCGCCGGCCTGGTTTTTACCAGAGAACATGGGCCAGATGCGCCGGTTAGCGCATTTACCAAAGGCAAGATTGGAATTCCCTTGCCCAGTTGGTGGCGATCTTATCTGGTGGTTGTGTACCGATATCTGGAAGGCAAACCGCTGTCCTCCGACGAAGCCCGTTCATTTGCCGAATTCTGGGGGACTGAGCAAAAGTTCGGGTTCCCATCTGATCCGGCCACCAAAGCGCTAGCGAAGTGGGTGAAAGCACGAGCGCAGTATCAGCCCGCAAATCCACAAGACGAGCTGAAAGCATATAAAGAAAATGGATTTAGTTCCGAATTGAACTGTACGGCCTCAGCTTTCAACACTGCCGCTGAAACGCTGCATGCCCGCGCTCAACATTTTGGGATTGCGAGCCCGGAGTTGCGGGAGTGGATCACAGGACAGGACGCCGTTTTTAAGAACTGTTACGGCGATGATAAGAATCCGGTCCATCCTAATGAACTGCCGGCCACGGCTGATCCGCTGCTTCGCGCGGACCGCAATTATCAGATCGCGGCGGCTCATTTCTATAGCGGGCAGTATTCTGACGCTGAAGCAGGCTTCGATGCGATCAGCCATGATGTGACATCGCCCTGGCGCTCCATAGCGCCATATCTGGCTGCACGGGCCGTGATACGGCAAATTTCCGATAATTTGAACGGATTTGCGGAACCGGATCGGCTGGCAAAAGATGTTCCATTGGTGAAAGAGGCGGAAACGAGACTGAACGCCGTTATGGATGACCCCAGCCGCACACAATGGAACCACGATGCCCGCAAGCTCCTGAACGTCATTGCTTTCCGAACTGAACCGCTGCAATACCAGCATCGATTGGCAAAAGAAATCATGGGCGGAGCAGGCGAAGATTTTGGACAGGATGTTCGCGACTACACACTGCTGCTGGATAAATACCTGGACGAACAGCCCGACTTTCCCGGAGTCGAGCGCTATGGCGACAAATACAATCAAAAGCTTGAACAATGGCGCGGTGAGCAGTATGAGGCGCTGTGGCATGAACGATCCGATGAGCTGACGGATTGGATCATGGCGTTCCAGTCTGACAGCAAAGCAGCCAGCGCGCATGCGGTGAGAAAATGGCGTGCGACCAAGACAAGACCATGGCTCTTTTTAGCGCTAGCCAAGATGCTTGGGAGCGACCCAGCGAGCGCAGAGGCGATCAATGCAGTGGCTGAAATAAGGCCTCTGTCTCCGGCGTTTATTGCCTTCGCGTATCATCGGACGCGGCTGCTGCAGGAGAGGGGCAATCAGGAAAGCGCCCGCAAGGTTTTAAACGACATTCTTAAGGCCAAAGAATCGCTGCCGCTTTCTGCAAGAAATCTCCTACTGGACGAGCAAACGAAAATTGCGGAAAACTTAAAGGCTTTTACCTCTGGTCTCACACGCTATCCCGTAAGGCTGAGTTATGACTGGTACGCAGACAGTGAAGCAGGATGCTACGAAAGTGAATGCAATTCGACTTTCTACGGTGTGAAAAATCCGGCCAAGGGAACCGCGCTGCTGGAACAGTTCGATCCAACAACCGCCCTGTTGCTCAACACTCGCACGCCAACAAATATACTGGTCAAGATTGTGAATGGAAAAACGCTACCGGAGCATCTTCAGCAGCGGATCGCTCCGTCAGTGTGGGCGCGGGCTGCCCTGCTGAATCAACCCGATCTGGCGGCCAATGTGGCCGGAGCAGCCGCCGAAGTAAGGCCGGAACTGGAACGATTTATTCGGGAATTTGCAGAGGCCAAAAGCCCGGAAGAGCGCCGGTTTGTAACGGCTTTTGCTATTGCGCATTTTCCTGGACTGCGGCCATTTGTCGACAGTGTTTATCCGCGTGAAACTGAATTCACCAAGATCGATAACTTTCGAGACAATTGGTGGTGTGCCGATGTTGGCGAACTTCAAGACCATGTGAGCTATGAAAAACAGTGGAACCAAGATATCAAACCAAAGAATGCAGCACTGCCGGCGGCGCCCTTTATCAATCCAGAAGAAGCGCTGACCGCTGAGACAGAATGGAAAACGCTGAGTTCTACAGGGTCGTCTTCTCAATACCTGCCGAAAGTTATCATCGCGTGGGCAAAAACACATTCCAGTGATCCAAGAGTGCCGGAAGCGCTGCATTTTTCTTCCCGCGTCTCACGCTATGCGTGCTCCCGGGATTCAGATAAAAACAACTTCAGTCACGAAGCATTCACTTTGCTTCATAAAAATTATCCGCATTCAGAGTGGACACTGAAAACCAAATCCTGGTTCTGAAACCCGAACCACTTTTATCCAGCTTTAGCTTTTGGCTTCTGCGCCGGCTCTTTCTCTGGCGGATCGGTGATGAGCCGCGCGCTGTGGTTATACGTAAGATATGCCCAGGCCCATTCGCTCATCACAAAGAGCCGGTTGCGGAAGCCAACCAGAAACAGCAGATGTATGAATAGCCATGACAGCCAGGCAAAATATCCTGAGATATGCAGCTTGCCGAAATCGGCAACCGCGCGGGACCGGCCTATTGTCGCCAGACTGCCTTTATCCCAATATTCAAACTTCTCGCGCGGCTTGCCTCCCACCGATCTTTTGATCTGGCGCGCAGCAAACTTGCCCATCTGGATTGCCGCCGGAGCGACGCCCGGAACCGGCTGGCCGTTGTGCCGCTTGGCCGACGCAAGATCGCCGGTAACAAAAACTTCCGGATGTCCCGGCACGGTGAGATCGGGCTGAACAATCACGCGGCCGGCTTTATCTACCGGAACGCCCAGCAATTTGCCCAGTGACGAAGCAGCGACACCTGCGCCCCAGAGAATGACCGAAGCGGGAATTTTTTCCTTGCCGACAGAAACCGCTCCCGCCTCAATATTGGTTACCATGGCATTGGTGCGGACTTCCACACCCATTTCTTTGAGCTGCCGCTCAGCGCTGGCGGAAAGATCTTCTGGATAACTCGGCAAAACGCGCGGGCCGCCTTCGAGCAAAATGATGCGCGACTTCCGAGGATCAATCGAGCGAAATTCCTTCGTCAGATGATGTGCGGCAATGTCAGAGATCGCACCAGCCAACTCCACGCCGGTAGGGCCCGCTCCGACTACAACGAAATTTAGCGGTGGCGGAGTGCGGCCTGCAAACAGCTCGCGCTCAGCGGTCTCAAAGGCCAAAAGGATTCGGCGTCGAATCTCAGTCGCGTCTTCCAGGGTCTTTAGGCCGGGGGCAAATACTTCCCATTCCGGGTGGCCGAAATAGGCATGGGTGGCTCCGGCGGCTACAACCAGGTAATCGTAAGGCAAGTCCAACACCCCAGCCCGCGCAGAAATGGCGCGCCCAGGGGACACCGATTCCAGGGCGCCCAGCCGGACAAGCCGATTTTGCAGGTCAAAGCCATTTACCTCACCAAGTAAAACCTCGGTATTGGCGGCCTTGCGCAGCACGGTACGCACGGGAGAGGCAATTTCAGCGGGTGAAAGCACCGCCAGCGCCACCTGATAAAGCAGCGGCTGGAAGGTATGGTGGTTCTTGCGGTCCACCACGGTTACGTCCACAGGGGCATTGGACAGAGCCTTGGCGGCATTCAGTCCGGCAAAACCCGCCCCAATGACCACCACCCGGGGTCTAGTAACGTGCTGTGTCATCGGTAACATTGTAGCCAGCCATAACCCAACGTACACTGCTGAAGGTAAAAGCTTTATTGGCGCGAGAGCCAGAGCGCAAGGAAATCAAGCAGTCGGAAAACAGCATTTTCTAGGCTTGCTCCCCGATTGCCATCCCAGTTGCTCCGTGCTACTTTGCAGCCAAACAGCAGCGCAACATATATAGAGCACTGCGATAAGGCCAAGGA
>JBAVLE010000142.1:0-5336 GCA_049688735.1 Candidatus Angelobacter sp.
GCCGTATGGATTGCGCTGGCCACGTGCGTTCTGGGCGACACGTTATGGTACGAGATTGGCCGCAAAAAAGGCGATCGTGTTCTTTCCATGCTTTGCCGAATATCGCTGGAGCCCGATAGCTGCGTGCGGCGATCAAAAGTGTTTTTTGAAAAAGGTGCTAACAGAACGCTAATCTTTTCCAAGTGGCTGCCCGGCGTTTCCCATGTGGTGCCTGCCGTAGCGGGACTATCTGGCATCGAGCGCCAGCACTTTTTTGTTACCAACACAGCAGGTTCCGCGTTGTGGATTGTGGTGTTGATGCTCGCGGGATATCTTCCGATTGAGCGCATGCATGTGGCGTCAGCAGTGGGACCGATTTTGTTTGAAGCCAGTTTGCTTGCGTTGGCTTTGAACATCGGCATTAAGTACATGCAGCGGCGGCAATTTCTAAACGCGCTGTATAAATCTCGCATCACGCCTGAAGAAGTGCGCCACATGCTGGATGCGGGCGAAAAATTCGTGATTCTTGATTTGCGCCATCCGCTGGATTCAATCGCCGATCCGCGGACGTTGCCGGGAGCTATCCGCGTGCTGCCCAATGAAGTTACCAGCCGTGCGGACACACTGCCAAAAGACCAGGAGATCATTCTCTACTGCACTTGACCCAATGAAGCCACCAGTGCCCGTGTGGCACAGCAACTTCAGAAACTTGGCATTACGCGCGTACGTCCTTTGCAGGGCGGCTTTGCCGAATGGAAGGAACTTGGCTATCCGCTGGTCCAGCCGAGCGATGTTGCGTGGGCCGCGACGCTGCGCTGAGTTTAGCCAGCCTTCCTTCATCCAACCAGATTTGCTTTTATGTCCTCTTCAGCTTGCCGGATATTTTCCGGCTTGCCCAGGTCCCGCCAGTAGTATTCGTCGGCGCGGAAGGCTTGAATATTTTCACCTTGCGCGGCCAGCCGCAGATACGCCGGAATTATCGAGAATATGCCGTTTTCTGTGAGCAGAGGGAAGATGCGCGGCGAGATCACATGAATGCCGGCGAACGCCAGCTCAGTCATATCTTGCGATGACCGAGCCATCTCAGTTTTTTCTTCTTTGACCAAGCGGCGGCCGCAAAGCTGAAGGTGATCGTTGAACAAGAGGTAACGCGACGTTTTGCGCTTCTGGACAGCCAGAGTAGCGAGCGCGGTGCTTTGCTTGTGAACTTCAACCATTCGTTGAAGGTCGATGTTGCTGATGACATCTACGTTGTGAAGAATGAATGGCTCGTCTTTGTTTGTGCCTGCGTTGCGGTCGCCGCTGGGGTTAGCGCTTTCGCTGAAAAACCATGCGGCCTTTTTCAGGCCGCCGCCCGTATCAAGCAAGACATCTTCTCGGGAAAATTCAATGTGCATCCCGAAATTGCCGGCAGCTTTTACGCGGTCAATCACCATATCAGCATAATGATGGACGTTGATGATTACGTCGCGAATGCCGAGATCGCGCAGGCGCGTAAGCGTGATTTCCAGCAGAGTGCGCCCGCCGACTTCAACCAAAGCTTTAGGGCGGTCATTGGTGAGCGGACGCAATCGCGTGCCCAGGCCGGCGGCCAGCACCATGGCTTTCATCGGCCCATCTTCTCCAGTTCGATATGGTGCAGCACCACTTCCACGCCAGCTTTGGCACGAAGATGTTTTGCCATCTGCTCTGCCAGATACACCGAGCGATGCTGGCCGCCGGTGCAGCCGAAAGACGCTGTCAGGCTCTTGAAGCCGCGGCTCTGGTAATTGCTGATGCTCGCATCGACAAGCGCTTCAGCATTTTTCAGGTATTCATCCACGCTCTTGTGCTGGCGCAAATAGTCAATCACGGGAGCGTCTTTGCCGGTGAGCATCTTGAAACGCTCTTCGCGTCCGGGATTGGGGAGGCTACGCGCATCAAAAACAAATCCTCCGCCGTGGCCGGTCTCGTCTTTGGGAGGGCCACCGCGATGGAAGGAGAAACTAAAAATTCGCGCGACGAGTTTATCTGTCGCGGCAACGGGCAAAAGGTGCTGCGGCTTGTCTGGGGTTGCGGCGCGTCCGCGACGATCACCTTCCGTCACCAGCGCCAGCAATTTCTGTGAATCCACAATGCCCTGGAACGCGCTGGTAAGCGCAGGCAACGCAATAGGCAGAGTGGCATTTGCCAGCAGCCAGCGCAGGTTCTTGACGGCATAGGGAACGCTTTGCAGGAAATGCGGCTTGCGCTCATAGAATCCGCGAAAGCCGTACGCGCCCAGCGCCTGCATAATGCGCGCGTACACAAACGCATAATAATGATGCATGAAGGCATCGCGCTCAAAGCCGATCATGCCGCGCAACGCGTCAGTGTAATGGTCGAGCAGAGTCTGCCGCAACGCCGGAGGCAGGTCAGCCTTAGCGTCATAGAGCAGGGAAGCAATGTCATAGTGCAGCGCGCCTTTGCGCCCACCCTGATAGTCGAGGAAGAAGGGCTCGCCATTGAGCAGCATCACGTTGCGGGACTGGTAATCGCGATAGAGAAAATAATCGCGCGGCGCTGTGAGGAGAAATTTAGTCAGGCGGCTGAAATCATTTTCCAGTGCCTGCTCATTGAACGCGATCCCGGCCAGCCGTAGAAAGTAATACTTGAAGTAATTCAGGTCCCAGGCAATCGACTGGCGATCAAAGCTGGAGCGCGGGTAGCAGACTTTATAATTCAGGTCGCGCCCGGCTTCAATCTGGAAGCGCGGGAGCGTCCGCACCACCTTTATATAGGCGTCCACCACTGCGGGGGCAATGTTTTCTCCCGCGCGATTCGCCACCAGAAACTCGAACAGCGTGGTGTCGCCCAGGTCTTGTTCGATGTAAGCGCCGTGGCGCAGGTCGTCGGCGTAAATCTCCGGGACAGGCAGACCGTGCCGGCGGAAATGGCGTGAGAACTCCAGGAACGCTACATTTTCTTCCCGCACGTCATACAAAATGCCGATGGCGCTCTGGCTGCCACCCGATAGGCGGACGATGACGCGTCCTGAGCCGCCAAGCTGTCCCTGCAATGGCTGCACGCGGTCGGGCGGCGCATGGAAATGCTGCTCAAAGAGGCCTTTAAGGATGTCAATCGACATGAGTGCGGCATATCCCCAGGGAAATTTCGTGCAGGGTTAAAGATAACATTGAGCAGGACGAAATCTCTTTTCCGATGTCTCTGGTCAAAGCTGGTATCAATGGCAATCGCTTTCGTGAAAAAACCGCCAGCTCGTCCTATAATGCCACCGATTTAGCTTCACTTCAGAGGTGATTCATGAGTGTTGTCATTGCATTACGTGACATCGCCGATGCCATCGAATCCCAGAGTGATGAAGGCGCGGCCTATCTCAACCCGGAAACCGGGGAAATTGTTCAGGTGAGCGAAGATGAAATCGCTTTGGTGGAAGAAGGGGCCGGCGACGAAGATCTTCCGCAGTGGGAACGCGACGCGATGCCCAAAGTACGCGAGGCCCTGGAGAGCGACAGCTTTCTGCTGTTGCCAGACCGCTTTCAAGTCCATGAGTGGGCCATCATGGAGCGCTTCTCGATGGAGCAGAACGAGCGTGCCCGCAAGGTGCTGCTCGGCGCGATCCACGGCTCCGGTGCTTTTCGCCACTTTCGCAGCGCCGTCGAACGGCTCGGACTGCTGGATGCCTGGTATCGCTATCGTAAGGAAGCAATTCAACAAATAGCGCGCGAGTGGCTGGAAGAGAATAAGCTTGCGTACAAGTGAGTAAATGCAGATTGGCATCCGCATGTAGCACGCCACGATTTCCACATGTCTCCACAGATATTCGCCTTTTCTTTCTCTCAGGTAGCTGCTAACATTCGCATGCAATTAGATGCAGTTCAACGCTAACGGCACCAAAGCTGGTGAAGATGGCTTATGACGGTGAATGGTTGGAAGGCTATGGCTTAGCGCCGGAGCCCGGATATGAAAATCCCGATTCCGGAGACTTGTTTCCATTTGGTTGCGCGCAGAGCCTAATATCACTTGAGCTAGGTCAATGCTTACTACGGGCTAGCCGCAACCTTCCCTATCGATTGGATGCCCCTCTTGAGATACCGCGAGGAGATTCGATTATTTGGCTGCGCAAAGCTCTACTATTGCCGCTGTGCTCTCAGAACTACAGAGAGTGGATGGGCGCGATCGACCCTTGTGAATCACCCATCGAAGCAGTAGCATTTCTTGGGCTTTGTGCGTCACTTTCTATTGCAGAAATTCCGCTGTTGGTGACTAAGGCTGGCGAAGTTCCCAAGTTGCCGGTCCTTGATGACCGAATGGTGGTTAGCCAAATAGCGCTTCAAGAGCCTGCCGACAAATATCGGATCGATATTGCTCTACACTTCAACTGCAGGATGGGTCGTAATCTTTATCGACACAATGTGGCCATTGAGTGTGACGGCTTTGAGTATCACAGCTCACCACTCCAACGCGCACACGACGATGCTAAAGAAAGAGACCTCCTGGCATCGGGCTTCTCCGTCTTTCGTTTCACAGGAAGGGAGATTTGGAACGACGCTCAGCGCTGCACTGAGGAGATCACAAAAAATCTCCTCAGGTATGGTCGAAGGCTCATTGATGGGCCGAGACCAAAGGTTGCGTATCAGATTCGCGAGACAGCAGAAGGTTTGCCAGTGCACCTAGGTGTTGAGTCTACCGCCGACTGGAAATAGGATGAAATGAGTCTGATCGCTCTGTCTCAGTTTCCGCGCTCCGCTTCGCTGCGCGCCAGCCTGCGGCAGCGAGGAATGAATCCTTTTTCTGCTTACCCAGCACTTGCCCCTTCAGCGCGCAAGCGCCGTCGCGCCCACGGCGCTGGAACGTGAATGGTGTGGGTTTCCCGTGTGCGGTCGATGGAAGCGCGAGCTACCCGACTCAACACCCGGCGCTTCGTCGCCGGGTGTTGAGTTTGTTTTTTGTGCAGCGTTGAAGAGACAGTGAAACTCGGCTTAGTGACTGCACTACTTGCTTTTGTTGATCCGCACCTAAAGATGAGTGCGGGGCGCGTGGCCCTGATACTGCAGCGAAGCTGATCCCTCACCTGCGCACGCCAGATTTGTCGAACTCCCCTTTGCTGTTTGCATGTGCTTCGGTTCGGGAAGGCATGTCGCGGGGGAGAGAAGGTTTGTTGATCGGAAGCTGTCTTGAAGGGACGCTCTTCTGGGACGGGCTAGACCGCGATTTTGCGCGGCGCAGCTTTTTTGCGCATCGGCGTGTACACGGCCTGGGTAGAACTCCCTGAATCGGTATTAACAGGGGATGGATCCTTTGATGAAATGTTTCGAAGTTCCCTCGCTTCGCTCGGGATTTCGCCTGCGGATTCCCACCCCAGCACACGAAAACCG
>JBAVLE010000143.1:0-4839 GCA_049688735.1 Candidatus Angelobacter sp.
TTGCCCTTCTCCTTATCGTCCATACCAGCAGTCTTGAGGCTATTACACACCGCCTTTCCGCTTGGATCTTTAAAAAGCACCTGCACCCGCTCGGGTGGCACACTTGCGGCAAGTGTCGGCGAGTGCGTTGTCACAATCGTCTGGGGAACATCAGCACCGGGCGTGTCATTGACCAGATAACGTGCAAGGAGAGCAACCAGTTGGGGGTGTAGATGCGCCTCCGGTTCCTCAACAAACAAAAGTGGATACTCGTCAGACTCCACCAACACTGGTTGCCCATCTTGGTCATGTGGCCCTAGCTGCTGCAGAACTACTGCGATATAGAGGAGATTGTTGTAGCCCAAGCCATTGGCGCTCAACGAACCGATGGGCGCGCCATCCATTTGCACTTGAAGCGTGCGCAATATTTTGTCGAACTCAACTTCAGTCGCTTTGATTGCCGACGGACAATAGTCTGTTCCTGAAATGTGCTTGGTAGTTTTCTGCAATGAAATCCTCGTCTCGCTAATCAGAGACTGGGCTTCGAGTTGCTGGTTTGCGACGGTATAGATTTCCTTAATCTTTTCTTCCGTCTGTTCTCCTTTTCTGAACGCAACGTAGCGAAGAAGAGAAGCAAGGCGGCTACGGTGCCCGGGAGTTAGATAGGCTTCGGCATCACGCAACGCTGGCAGGTAAGTGATGGGCAGTGACTGCAAAATCTTCGAAGGCACTTCTGAAGGTTCAGCACTTTCTGGTCCTCCTACGCGTTTGATTGACGCCTGCCTCTTCCCTTTCGGCCAAGACGCCTGGAATCGAATTTTGGCTGTAGATTTTGACAGATCAGTAAGATTGAAATCGACGATCTCATAAAAGTAGGCCCGTTGGGCTTCTGACAATCCCCTGAAAGTCAGCCCTATTGCGATGGTTCTGTCTTCGGTATCCACCGCCGATGTTCGATAGAAATCGTCTCTGTCCAACCACAAGGCTTCGCCTGGCGATCCGCTTGGGCCAATGGCATGGCGGATCGCCTGCAACAGGTTCGTCTTACCAATATTATTGCGACCGACCAGAACATTTAAACCAGGTTGCAGGTCGACTCGAAGAGACTCAAATGATCGAAAATTTTTGATCTCAACGGCGGATAAATACATTCTTAGGCTACCTTTGAATTGCGCGGGAGAAACAAGTGAACTCGGCCACGTTTTCACCTAACATATCGGGGAGAGCATCTTTATGAGAAGGGGGATAGCCGATTTATACCATAGAGCCATCTAGGAAAAAAGCTTCATTGATCCGCGCTATTCCGGAAAGAATCCAAAAGACCTACGTAGTCCGATAAATTTTAAACCGATTTACACACCTGAGGGGCAGATGCGCCAGGTTTGAGACGGGTACACTGTCCTCTTTCTCCATTGAAACCGAGGCGAATAAAAGGTAGAGTAGAAGCGGCTCTTGGCCCTTGGCTTTTGGCCTTTAGCTAACCCCAAAAAACCAAACCTATAGGATTCTGGTCAATACATAAAAAACAGCAGATTTGACCGTGATTCAGGGCCAGTTTGACGCGATTGGAGACCGGTTTAACGTGGGATTTCTGGGGTGAAATGGAGTAAGCCCTTTGGAATCATAGTTGGGGCCATCAGGGGTGGGGTAGGGTGCGAAACAAAGATTGCCAAAAGTGGTAATCGCCGGAATTGAAAAACGTAATGATTGAAGACAGATACATCCCGGAACACCCCAAGAAGCACGGTAAGCCACCTGAGGCGCGGTATGCCTATTACCGGCGGTGCCAGGTGTTCCGCAGGGGCGGCGAGCAGTGCAAGGCGCCAGCGGAAAAGGGCTCGCACATTTGCTATGCACATGCCGGGCAGCTTGCATTGGCTGTGCGTCGAGAGCGGGAACGACAGGCGGTTTTGGCGGAAGCGGTAGCCCAGATGCGCAAACGTGGCAAGCGGGAATGCGAAGCGGCAGACCTGTTCATGGACTTCGACGGTATCCAGGTAATGCTGGCGGTGACGGCAAAGGCATTGATTGACGGCAGGATTGATTGCAAGACGGCTGGCAGGCTGCTGATGCACTTACAGACCATGTCAAAGCTATTGCGGATGATGAAAACAAGAAACTCACCACTGATTAACACGGATGACACTGATCTGAGAAAACTGGAACGGGAGGAAGATCAAAATCTCACCGCGGAGGCGCAGAGACGCGGAGAAAAGCAGAACAACTTACGAGTGATAAACACGTATGACACTGATCTGCTAAAAGCAGCGGAAGAGCTAAATGGCACTGAAGCCCGGAGACACGGAGAACAGCCGAATGCCAAAAAGAATTGCGCCGCACATGAACGCGAACAGACGCGAATCGCTTTAGTGGCTGAGGTGGTGGCAATCGCAGACAGACGAGGTCGGGCGCACGCGCCTCCGGAATTGTTGAGAGTGGCTTGAGCGTAATGATCGGCCAAATTCTTCAACGATCTTTTGGAATAGATATTCCTCGGCTGATATCCAGTCGAGATAAGAAGATCTTTGACAACTTAGTTATCGGATGAGCGGCTAGGTGCATCTCGGATGGAAGTTCTTGTCTGGGGCTCAGGCTGCCGCCAGAACAATTCCTTGCGCCGCAGGCTCGCGCGCAGCTGCTCCCAGCACGCCCGGTTTTGGCTAGCTGGGACGCAATGCAGCGAAGCGCGAAAAAAAGTCGGCAGGATTTCCTCTGTGTTCCGCAGCCTGCCCTGAGCGAGCCAGCCAGACGAATGGGTGTGCTTGGTGGTTACGGTTGTGGGTTTTTCACGCCATTGAGGTTCCTATCGAAAAACTCTGCCGTGGCCTTGTATCCCCTTACCCACGTCCGCCAGAGCAGGAAATCATGGATCTCGTCGGGAAAAATGATTTGCTCAAGGTCAACGTTCTGGTGCCGCAAGCGCTGGATCAGGTCAGTGGTCTGGGAGAAAGGCACGTTGCGGTCATCGTCGCCGTGCATGAAGAGCACCGGAGACTTCCACGTGGCCACCGACGCCACCGGCGACGAATCAAACGCCAGCTTCTGCGCTTCTTTCAGGTCTGGCGCCTGCGCTACGCCGCTTTCCCAGCGCGAGAGAAACATTGACCAGTCATGCACGCCGTGGAAGTCCACACCGGCGGCAAAGATATCCGAATTGCGCGCCAGTGCCAGCGCCGTAAGGAAGCCGCCATACGAGCCTCCCCAAATGCCGATGCGCTTGCGGTCAACATACTGGAGCCCTTGCAGATATCGCGCGCCCGCAACCACATCTTTGTATTCAGCGGAACCGCGCCAGCCGGTGTTTGGGGCTTCACGAAAGGCGCGTCCGTACATTACGCCAAGGCGGTAATTAACTGACAGCACCACGTATCCGCGGCTGGCCAGATACTGATTTTGCGCGTATGCGTTGTGGTAGTAGTACATCGGGTGAAAGCCGGGCATCATCTGTCGAGGCGGCCCGCCATGAACAAAGACCAGCGCCGGCGCTGATGCTGCGCGGTTGCGCGGAACAAAAAGCTGTCCGTGGATTTCCAGCCCGTCATCGCTTTTGAATGTGACGGTCTGCGGCTCAACCAGCTGGTCCGACGGAAAATCTTTTGGCAGCGCGCTTGCAGCAATTAACTTGCGGCCAGAGGTTGTCAGGTAATACGGCATTGCCGGTGAAGTAGCGCTTGAGCCGAGACAAACAATTGTCTTGCCATCCGCCAGCATCAGCGGATGCCACTCGATGGTCTTACCGCTCGTTAGTGGCTTCGGCGGTATAAGAGCCGGAATGGATGAAGCCCCCACCCTCTCCGTTTCAGAAACTAAGGTTACCCATACGTGCCGTCGATCGACATCCTGGTGATTGGAAGTGAAAAGGATCTCAGTCTTGTCCGGGCTCAACTCAACGTCCTCGACGTCTGAATCACCCAATGTGAGGGCCAGTGGCGCGTTGACCCGTGTTGTGATCAGGTAAAGGCGGTTCCGTCCATCGTGCTCAGAGCAGAATATGATCCGACCACCTTCGGCAAACTTCAACGACTCACTGGCAAATGGCGGCAGCGAATCGTTCATCTCCTTGCCGCTGTGCCACAGCTCATGCGCCTGTGCTGTCGCGGCATCAGCCAGCCAAATGGCCCACGGCTCCGCGCGAAGAGGAATCAGAGGCAAATGATTTTCAGCTCCCGGGGTGCGAATGAATACCAGCTGCTTACCGTCGGGCGACCAGCGCGGGGCCATGTCACGATCAACGCTTGGCGCAACGTAACGTACGTGCTGCTCAGCGACGTCAAAGATCGCGATGAACGCATGGTCTTTGCGGCCAGTTCTGAACGCGAGATGCTTTCCGTCAGGCGACCATTGCGGCTCGCTTTCTTCTCCACGCAATTCGGTGAGCTGGTGCGCGGGTTTGTCGGCAGCAACGTTGGCCGTCCAAAGATGGTTCTTTGGCCCCACCCAAACCGCGGTCGTGCCATCGGGCGAAAGCTGGATGTCCTCGCAATCTTCTTCGCCGCAGCCCATATCGCCCAACAGTCGCAGCTTGCCGCTTTCAGCGTCGGCAGCCCAAACCTGCTGCTTGGGCTCTTTGGTTTCCGTCGCGGGATTGGCAACGTGCCCTTCACTGCTCACTTCCGATCCGCGCGCATACACAACCGTCTTGCCGTCGGGCGTGAGCTTCACGGCAAAAATGTCCTGGCCATCGTCACCCTGATAATGTGTCAGCTGCCGGCCGGCAAAGTCAGGCGCGTCCGCAATCCAGACGTTGCGCTCGCCACGGCTGTCAAAGACCCAGGCAATGCGATTTGCCTTGGCCGCCGATGTCAGCGCCGTGGGAAACGGAGAACTCATTACCTGTTCCAGAGTAAAGCTGGGTTTAGT
>JBAVLE010000144.1:0-8232 GCA_049688735.1 Candidatus Angelobacter sp.
GTGCTGCACTACACCGAGCGCGAAGGTTGCCGAACGAATACCACCTCCAGATATAGAGAGCCCTATAGCATCGGTTGGCTCCCCGGAGGTTGACAAGAGATAAGTTGCTCGGCGTTTGGAAACCTCATCCCTCTCCTTCTCATTGATCTTGGCAGCATTAGCATACTTTGTGTCGGCTGTGTCGATTCCGAAAGGGAGCCGATCCCAGAGGTTGGAAAGTTGATTACGCTCAGCTGCCTCATACTCTGCTTGCTCCATCAGCGTTTCGTCCCCGGCAAGAAGGCCAAGCAATCGGGTGAAATCTCGCAGCACTGATTGAAGCGATGTAAGCTCACGCCTGAAATCAAATCGCACATCGGCGCTTGAGAGACGGCCATCAACTTTTATCCGGTGCCACTTCGCTGCAAAAGGCCGCACGTGTGCGTTCAGGATAAAGACGCTAAGAGTTGCGAGGTGTGTACACCTATCGTGTTGCTTGATAATCGAACGAGAGAGCTCAAAAAGGCGATAAATGCTGTCCAGCGCGGTCGCCTCGTCCCCTGAACGATACGCAAGAGATTGGGTGGCGATGCGCGTGCGCATTTCCGTATAGAGCTGCCAGGCAGCTGACCGGTCTTGTTCACCGGGTTGCCAGATGTGATCTTCGAATGGATGTACTGCAGCAGTTTTAACTGAGAACAATCCTTCAAGACCGTTAGCAGTCAGCCACTCGACCCAAGTGATTTTCCTCGCATTGCCGGCGGAGGAGTTAGAATCATTCATCATGACCTCGACTATCCTATCTTGGACGGTGGATCAGTATGCCAGAATGTACCAATCTGCTTAAGGACATGGCTGTCGTCTTGAGTGACTTGCTAAGCGCGGTTCCAGTTATGACGGTGTTTGAATGCCAGAGATGGGTAAGCGGTTCAACCCTTCAAATCGTACAGGCACATAATCTGCTGGACGAAGTCACGTTGGCCCCCGTAACTTGGATGCCTGACTCGGCTGACTTCAGCAGTCACTGACATACGGGATAACGTTCTCGCCGCGTCTTTACCGATGGCCACCAGACGACGTGGTTGTAGCATTAGAATTAATTCAGCTAGCAGTTCTTCACCTACAGCCCGCTCTTGCGCACTATGGGACCTGTTGCTGAATGGGTCGTCGCGTTCGTGGGGATGCAAGGGAAATACATTCCATAGAAACACTGGCGCAGAGATGCGTGCGAGCACGCCCCAGATGACGGCTGCTGTCCGCTCCGCAACCAGTGATCCCACTGTCGCTCTTTCAACCGATACGCACCAGCGGGTTGCGTGAATTGCTAGATGCACATCATCCGTCAATGCAAGACCAGTGCGGCGGCCTCCTCGATACCCAAGGTCTCGGCCTATCCACAATGCATCGACTTCAGTTTCAACCGCAGCTTGCAAGAGCTCCAGCAGGGCCCTGGCGCGGCGGCCCGAGGCGTCTTGTCGGTCATGCACAAGACATCGATCCGCATAAGGATTAAAGACACTCTCGAATTTCAACTCTTGAAGGCAGCTTACAAATTCGTTTGGCTTCACGTCTTTTTGCCCTTCAGTGGCATGTATTGGACTGTGCGTGCTGAGCGATCGCCAATTATTGTGCCGCCCCGATTCCGCCTGACCTGCCGAAACACATCATAGCCCGTTAGGACTGCAGTCTCCCACAGGCTCAGGGGACAGGCATCAACCTCGTAACCGGCAACGAACTGCTGGACTGTCTTGAGGAGGTCAAAGGAAAGGCTCTTTTGGCCTTCGAAGTAATTCAACTGCTTCGCTTGTGCGAAAACCCAGGCCGTAAGGCCTTCTTCGACGACAATCGCGCGGCCCCCATCCTGCGCATCATCCACCTTTGGGTCACTCTTGCGCTTCTGTTTAATTAGCGCGCGAAAGGTAGGGGACCAATGCAAGATCGCGGCGTGCGCAAAATGAAAGACATCGTGAAAACGATATCCATCGGAATCGAGAATGTTATCGGTCAACGGATCACCGATAAAAACGCCATTCCATCGTAGATAGCTGCGCCCAGTGCTCCGCTGGTCAATTGTGATCTCGAAGTGGGCGGGAAGCCGTTCTTCTTCCGAAAAACCATAATCAAACGTTGGTAGGCTAGCATAGTTAGGCGCCAGAAAACGGCTCTTCGTTTTCGCGACATTCTTGCGAACCACCTCTGCGAAAGACACGTTCGCTGCTCTTATAGCCCGAAAATACGCGTCCGCGAATGCTCCAAGCTTCGAGACGGCATCGTCTTTTGAGTTCCGGAGACCAAAGAGGCCAGTCACTGCCTCACCCAGTTGCAGTAGTGCAGGATCGAGCTCTGGCTCGGCCAATGGCGTAGCCACGCGGCAAACCGAGTTGTCGGGATCATCATTTGCTGCAACTACGGAGGTATGATGTTGTCCGCCACCGGCCTCAGCCAAGACTTCATCGACGCGCAGTCGTAATCTGCGACATAGAGCGCTGACATACCATAGCGCATCCCCGAACTCCTCTTCCACAGCATGGCGATAAGCAACGAATGCTTCTCTCTCTCGGTGGAATTTCTTGGCTGCTGCCATGATGCTTCCAATCTCGCCGAATAATCCGAGCAGAACAGGCTCTAAGTCTTCAAAAGGAAGAGCATCTGTTGATTCGATCTGGGTCATGTACTCAGTGAGAAGTATGGAGCGATGAGCCGATGTCACAGATTACCCTCCACTGGCTCCTTACTATAGTTTACAGCTCTTGTTTGGGTTCGCTAGCATAATCCCCATCTTTCGTTGAGCCCTCGAGCAATCGTGGCGCGATCAGTTCGACCGAAGGATATTCCCCGGTGTTATGGCAGCGCGCAAGGTCGACCTGCGCCCTTTGAATTTGCTGAGATCGCCTCCTAAGTAGGTGATGGACGCAAAGACCTAAGGGGTATGTGCAGCAGTGTAAGCCACTCCAGACAATGGAAGCAACCAGAATTCCTTCGGCATTTACAGAAACGAATTCCGCGCGTGCTTGGTACTTGCATTGGCCAAGTATAATGAATGTGGGGGATATGTACCGATGGATGCCACAGGCAAGCGGCGACATGTGTTCATTAGTCATCACCACGCTGATGATGTTGAAGTCAGTAAGATGAGCGACTTGCTCACAAAAAGCGGATATGATATTCGCAACAGTTCGATTCGCGCAAAGCCCGCAAACCAACGTCGGTTGGAGCGAGGTTTGGTTAAAGACGAGACTATCCGCCGCTTACTACGCATGAAGATCTCTTGGGCCTCCACAGTAGTTGTTCTCGTCGGGAAAGATACGCACAAGCGTCCGTGGGTTAACTGGGAGATTGAGCAGGCGAATAAACAGGGCAAGAGAATCGTTGGGGTATACGCCAGAGGCGGAACTGAATCAGACCTCCCGTCAGCCTTAAAGAAATATGCCTCTTCTAGGATCGCCGGTTGGAACGCCGACTCAATCATGGATGCAATCGACGGAAGAAATAACCTGTTCCAGGATTCTGATGGGTCCCCTAGCCAAAGTTCTCATCCCGCAACTACGGTTAAGTGCTGAGGCATGCCGAAAGTGTACGTTTATGTGGTCGATCGTGACTTTGGGTTCGCCCCCAATCCCTTCCATGGCTATTGCACGTTGGCCACATGCAAAGCCAAGATTAGAGCGAGGGCTCAAATTGGGGACTGGGTGATCGGAATGGGGGGAAGAAGGCTAAATGCCACGGGCCGATGTATCTTCGCCATGCGTGTTAGCCAGACACTATCCTTTGATGAGTATTGGTCCAGTCCTGATTATTTCGATAAAAGACCTGTAAGGAATGGGAGCGACAGGATGGTCGTGGGCGACAATATCTACCATCGTAGTTCGTTTACACATGAATGGTGTCAGGCCGATTCTCATCATAGTAATCCCGAGGGAGCAGTTAACGCTTACAATCTTGACAAAGACACTCGAGCCGATCGGGTACTCATTTCAAATAACTTTTTCTACTTTGGGGGGCAGGCCCCTAGGGTCCCGCAAATCATCCTTGATGAAGTGGGATATCGCAATTGTCGGGACTATAGAGTTTTTGAGCAATCGGCCTGCTGTGGCTTTCTGAAGTGGCTTTACAAGGAATTTGGAAAATACCTAAATCTTATTTTAGGGGACCCATTCGATTTCTCTCAAAGCGCGAAGCGATACTCAGCTGAAGATAACCGGATTCGGTGAGTTCCCCGAGCGCCCCCTTTCGGGCCGGGAATCGTAAAGCTATTGACGCTGCTCTGCTATTTACGGTCTTGATAAAAGGAGAGCGCGTTCAATGGACTGCACGTCGGTTAAGTTTCTGTGCAAGAACCAGAGATATCGCCAGCAATCAGCAATGGGATAATTTCCTAACTGTTTTCTAACCCACTGATTTTGGATCACTGTTTTCGGCTGATTGCGGCCGTTTGATTTCAGTGAGATGCGGAGGGGGCGGAACGCCCCCTTTTGTCACGCATCACCGGGATGGAGGCGGTGGTATTCTTCGACGGCGTCTTTCCATGCTTTCCAGTCGGCACGGCTGAGCAGGTGACGATTGGTTTGCGTCACCAGCAGGCCGGTTTTCTTGAAGGCGTAGACAATCGCCGGCCGGGAGTTGGCCTGAAGCAAAGCGTTGAGGATCACGTCGTGGATATTGTCTTCGGACAGCGGTGTGGGCTCGTCGCAGTCTTCGTCGTAAATCACCGAATCTTCCGGCCGTGGTTCACGACCGAACTTCTTTATAAAAGCCTCCCGCTGTTGATCGAGGATCTGGATCATTTCGGGACTCATACGGACACGTCTGTATTTCAAGCAGTTCTCCTGGGTTCAGTGTTGGTGGTTGGACTCTGGCCGCGGAGGATGCGGCCAACGGTTGCAGCTGAGACCTGGTGTGACTTTGCAATGTTTCTCAGGCTCATGCCACGTGCACGGTCGGCGATGACGGCTTGCTGGTCGATATCAAGCGGCCGACGGCCGATCCTTATTCCTTCCAAGCGGGCGCGGCGCATGCCGGCCCGAACGCGCTCCCGGATCAGGTTGCGTTCGAGTTCGGCGATCGCGCCAATGATCACGATCATGGCGCGGCCCAGCGGCCCGCCGGTGTCGACGTTCTCACGGAAGCTAATGAACTCGACGTTCAGATGCTGCAGCTCGTCCAGCACTTCCAGAAAGTGCCGGACGGAGCGGGCCAGGCGGTCAAAGGCCCAGACCAGCAGCACATCGAAGCGCCCGCGGCGGGCGTCGTGCATCAGTTCATCAAGACCAGGCCGGCGTGACTTGGCGCCGCTGATCTTGTCGGTGTATTCGTGGACGATCTGGTAGCCGCGCTGTTGGGCCAGCAGGCGCAGATCGTAGAGCTGGCTTTCAAGGTGCTGATCGACTGTCGAGACTCTTAAATAAAGGACGGCGCGCTTCATTCGGCCATCTCCTCAAGCGTCCTCTGCAGATGTTCCAGTTCACACATCTGTAGGTGCAGGCCGAGCAAGTAGGACCAGTCGATCTCTTCATCCTCGCCATACAGCTCAACCGACCATTCCATCTGGCGAGAGTCGTAAACATCGTTGATGGCAGCACGGATCTTTGCCGGCGTGATCCTCCGCTGCTTAGAGGACCCCGCCGGGGCACGGCGGCGTGGCTGTTTCATCCGCGGTGCCCCCTCCGCGGCGGGGAGATGCCGTGTTTCTTCACGTAATCAGCGATGTAGTCCAGCAGCACGTCGGTCATGTTCTTGCCCTGGGCCGCTGTGGCGGCCTTAAACGCATCATGCAGGCCAGCTTCTATATTGATGTTCATCCTTTTCACCTTCGGCTCGTTCGCCATTTCCACTCACCTCCTCTCCGGCGTAAAGAGATGAGCTTATACATTTATGAGTACTTGTGCATCCTGATGGTGCCCGGCCCAGGGGCTCCGGAGTAGCCCCAAGGGCCTGACATGGTGGAGAAAACTAAATGGGAACGAAGCGGGGATGGCGCTCCTGATCGGCGACATAAGCCAGATGAGACAGTCGCAGCCAGTGATAGTTGAGGGCCTTACCCAGAACAGCGATTTCTTCCTGAGTGGGAATCCGTGTTCCATCTTCCATCAACTGCAACTCTGCAACATCAAAGCCCGATCTTTCTGCTAGCTGGGCGAGGGTGAGTCCTTCGGCCTCACGCTCTTCACGGATGGCCAGGCCCAGCTCGACGGCGAGACTGACGGGCGGCGCGGCCTTACGGGAACGCTTCTTCGATATACTCATATACTCATTATGCTCCTGAGGCTCCGCCCGGTCAAGAGCAGAGTGAGATGTTTTCTTACAAAATGAGTATGTACTCAAGCCGCCGCCCAGCCAAAGCTACTTCACCACCGAACGACAAAGGCCAGCTCAACGGCTCCATGACTGTCGACGACATCTTCGACATGTATGCAGCCCTCCTGCTCAACGGCTTCGTCCCCGACACCATGCTGGTCCACCCGATGGCCTGGCTGATGTGGGTAAAAGATCCTGTCATCCGCGAGTTTGCCATCCAGGCCGGCGGCGGCAGCTTCTTCGCCCAGTTCACGGGCAACCCGGCCGTCCAGGGTAACCCCTTCTACAACTTCGGCGGTCTCGGCACCGGCCACGGCCAAACCGGTCAGTACACCGGCGGCGCCCTCACCGGCGGCGAAGTGGCGGATCCGGCAGCTGGCAACTACCAGCGCATGCAGTCGGCCCCGATCATCCCGAACTACCTGGGACTTCCTTTCCCGGATAAGACTAGGTCCCTTCCTCTCCGGTGCAACAAAACTCTTCACGCGCGCGGGCAGGACCGAAGCGCTTTGACAGCAGGTATAAAATCAGCCGCATGAAACACGCCCTGCTGCTTTTTTGCTTTTGCACCCTGGCCCTGGCCAAAGACAGTCCGCGGGAATGGAAGACGGGCATGCTGGTCGACGTCACCATGGAAAAGAACAGCAAGCTCGCAGGCGCCATGAACGGTGCCAATGGGAACTTCTCCGGGGTGATCGCTCAACGTCGGGACGACTCCACCTACTATCACATCGACGCCGGCGACCTGACCTACATCGCCAAGCGCACCCTGACCCACCGCCGGGATAAGCAGCTCAAAGTCACGGTGAATGCTCCCGTGAAGTACGCCGTCTCCGGCAACGATTTATATCTCTCCTGAATGAAGCTGAAGACGGTAAAGAGCACAAGCTCTCGATTGTGGAAAAGATCGCTAAGAAGAAGACGCCCTGAGCCTGTTTTCCCCGGTGCAACAAACTCCTCGCGCGCGCGGCCGACGCCTCCTGCTCCAGGTCCCAAAACGGCGTCGTACCGGTTCTTGGTCTAGGCCCCCGGCCGGGGCACATAAAATAATTCCTGCTTTGCACGCCCGGGCCTGATTGTTCTAGCAATGTAATTGGGGTCTCAACGTAGGGAAACACATGTTCCCCTAAATAGACCCGTCGCTTCGTGGACACTTAGACCCCCAAACACCCCAAAATGGGCCCGTAGTATGGCCAATCTTCGGCGATTCTCACTGTTCACTTCCAAGATCTTCGCCTCTCTTGATAATGAATTGAAACCATCACAGGTGGCGAAAGCTGCTACTGCTCTCTTCTGGCGCCGCCAAGCTTCATCAGATGACAGGAGAAGTAGACAGCCGATGAAAGGTCAGATCAACCTTCAGCAGATCGAAGGTCATCAGATCAAAGATCAGCAGACAGAGGCTCGGCGGCGTCGGCCCCGGACTGGGCCTGACCGTCTTACTCCCCCATCGATGTTTCTTGTCTTGGTAAGGCAATGACCATTGCTTACGGGGTGGGAGAAAACTGACACTGCTACTTCTAGGCCGCCGCCGGCTCCCCGCGCCCTCCGAAGGCGACGGCCGGTCCATCCTTGAATTACGGGCTTGGATTCGGTTCCCGATTCAGGGGCTTCCATGGCCCCCCGGCCGGGGGTCATAAAAAACTTCCTGCCCTGCATGCCCGCGCCGAGTGTTCTAGCAATGTAATTGCGGTCTCAACGTAAGGCGGCAATTTTCACTTGTTAAGTCACCAAACCTTCCCCTTCTGGAGATGAGGTCGCGGAAGATCGGACAAGCTGTAATGATCTCTGCAGGGAAATATCAAGTCGGCTTACTGGGTGGGGAATCACTCACAAGCCCCTTTTCGCCGGCCGCCGTCTTCCCGGTCCATACGAATGGCTTCGACCCGCTCCTCGACACCGCGGGCCCTCCGCTTGACTCTACGGCCCGCTTTATCACTCGAGAAAGCAAAAAAACAA
>JBAVLE010000145.1:0-17815 GCA_049688735.1 Candidatus Angelobacter sp.
GTCTTCATCGGCGTTCTCAATCAGCTCCTGCATGCGCGACCGCACTTTTTCCATGTAAGCCTTGGAGACGGCGTCGCGGAGCTTGTCCACTTCGCTGGCCGCCTTTTCCAGCGAATCCAGCCGACGGCGCAGTTCGGCCTCCATGCCGCGGCCTTCCTGCTCGCGCATGGCATTCAGCTTATGGATTCCCTGCTCCAGCGCGGCCAGCACTGACGTTTCAAAATTGCCATCCACCGGCGTCATCGCTCCCAGCGCTCCCGGCATGCGAAATACATTGTTCAGGTCGGGATCGCCGGTGATACCGAATTCGTGTGACGCTTTGCGGAAAGCCTCAACGTAGCCGCCCACCATTTCGCGATTGAACTCATACCCCGCCCCGCCCCGGCGCTCCACGCCCAGCGTTACATCAATATGCCCGCGCGCCAGGCGCTCTTTCAATACGCGGCGGATTTTCATTTCCAGTTCGTCCATCTCAAGCGGCATGCGAAGTTGAGGGTCAAGAAAGCGATGGTTGACGGACTTCAACGACAGGGTGAACGAAGTACCTTCGCCTGCCTGAGACTTCACCTGCGCGAATCCAGTCATGGAGCGGATGGACATAGTATGTTCTTGGACCCTTTTAGTTTTTGGACCTAGTTTTTAATCTGGGGCTCACGGGCGACAATGCCGGGTTCGTCAACCATTTTGGGGTCTATTTCCATAAACTGCAATTCATATAATTTGCGGTAAGTCCCCAGGCGGGTAAGCAGATCTTCATGCGTGCCAGAGTCGGCAATGCGCCCGCCTTCCAGGACCACGATGCGGTCAGCATGGCGAACAGTGGTCAACCGGTGCGCAATCACGAACACGGTACGGCCGGAAATCAGGTTCTGCAACGCGCCTTGCACCAGGGCTTCAGATTCGGTATCCAGAGACGATGTGGCTTCGTCCAGGATAAGGATTGGCGCGTTCTTGAGCAGCGCGCGCGCAATGGCAATGCGTTGGCGTTCGCCGCCGGAAAGCCTCAATCCGCGTTCTCCGATCATCGTGTCATAGCCTTCCGGCAGACGCATGATGAAATCATGCGCCAACGCGGCTTTGGCGGCTTCAATCACAGCTTCCTCAGTAACGTGCGGCTGCCCGTAAGCTACGTTGTTGCGCACCGTATCGTTAAACAGAATGGTCTCCTGCGTCACCACGCCGATCTGGGCCCGCAGTGAGGCCAGCGTGACATCCCGAATATCGTGCCCATCAATCTTGATGGCTCCTGAAGTTACGTCAAAAAAGCGCGGAATCAGATTGACTAGGGTGGTCTTGCCCGCGCCGCTGGAACCAACGATGGCTACGATTTCTCCGGCGCGCGTTTCCAGATTTACGTTGTGGAGGATTTCAGTTTCCGGACCATTCGCGCCGTTGTAAGAGAAGCAGACATTTTCAAAGCGCACGCGCTCGCGGAAAGCGGGCAATTTGATGGCGTCCGGCCGTTCGCGGATGTCATCCTGCTCGTCGATGAAACGAAAGATTTCCTGTGATGCGCCCAGTGCCTGCTGAAAACTGTTGTTGAAAAATGCCATCTTACGGACGGGATCGTAAAGCCGGAAAACCGCAATGATGAAGGCGATAAAAATGCCCGGCGTCATGGTGCCGTTGTTGATCTGGTTGCGGCCCACCCAAAGCAGCAGCGCGATGGCCAGCACGCCGACTATATCCATCAGAGGCGAGCTGACGGCCTGCACCGCCACCGATTTCAGGTTGGCGCGGAAGAGCTTTCTGGCTGCCGTGTGAAAGCGGCTGCTCTCCCACTTTTCCATGCCAAAGGCTTTTACGATTCGGTTGCCGGCAATGCTCTCATGCAGAATGTTCTGGATGTCAGCCAGCTTGTCCTGGCCTCTGCGCGTGGTCGTACGCACCCGCCGCCCGATTTTGCCGGCTGAAACAATCACAAACGGAACAAAGATCAGCAACACCCATGCCAGCTTATGTCCCAGCACAATGACCGCGCCCACAAGAAAGACCAGGGTAAACAATTGCTGCAGGAACTCGGCCAGCGCTATGGTGAGCGTCACTTGGACTTTTTCCACATCGTTTACAACGGTTGAAACCAACATGCCAGTAGAATGGCGGGAGAAAAATGAGATCGAGCGCTGGAGAATCGTGTCGTACAAACGATTGCGCAAATCGGTAATCAAGCCAAAGCCTGCGTGATTCACCAGATAAGTGCCAATGTAGTCGCAAACGCCCTTAATCACGGCCGTCCCTATCAGCGCCACAGCAACTATCGTCAGAGGATTACGGAAATGCTGGGGAACAAAATCCTGCAGATAAACCACGTGATTGGTGCCGGGAAGATTTGGCAACAGCGTGAGGGACCGCCCTGGGCTTTTGGGATTCAAAACCCTATCAATGATCGGCCCCATCAGCAGGATGCGGAAGCTTTCCATCGCGCCTACGACCGCCATCAACAGCACAGAGCCGATGAAATGCGGCAGATAAGGACGGAGGTACGCCAACAACCTGGTCAGTTGTCGCATACGGCACCCTTGGCGGCAGAAAACATTCCTCCCATTCTAAAGGAGTGTGGCTGAAATGCGGCTAACTGAATGAATGTAAAGTATTGTCAGTTACCGGGGCGAGTCACGGTGAATCACCTTCACGGGATAACCTGCCCGGCCCAGCAGCTTCTTTACTTCTTCCGCAATAAACACTGAGCGATGTTGGCCTCCAGTGCAGCCAAAGCCGATGGTGAGATAGCTTTTGCCTTCACGCACATAATGCGGCATCAGGTAAATCAGCAATGCGGAGATACGATCGATAAACTCCTGCGTCTGCGGAAATGAACGAATGTACTTCGCCACCTGCGGATGCCGTCCCGTGTAGGGTCGAAAGGCGGGAATAAAATGGGGGTTCGGTAAAAAACGCACGTCAAACAGCAGATCAGCATCATTCGGCACGCCGGTCTTGTACCCAAAGCTGACCACAGAAACCATGATGTCTTTGTCCGTGCTGCCTGCCGTGAACTTTGCCGTAATGTGCGAGCGCAGCTCGTGAACATTGAACCTGGAGCTATCCACCACAATATCCGCAAGTGCCCGGATGGGCTGCAGCAAACGGCGCTCCTGCTCCAGCGCTTTCTTTACCGTGGAGTCCTTGCCGAGAGGATGCGGGCGGCGCGTTTCGCTGAAGCGGCGTAACAGAGCTTCGTCGGACGCCTCAAGAAAAAGCACGGTCGTCTTAATCTGCTTGCGCAGCGACTGAATGATTTTGGGCAGGCGCTTGAGCTGCTCGCCTTCGCGAATGTCTGCCACCAGCGCGGCTTTCTCGATTTCAGCGGACTGCTTGGCCAGATCGGCGAAACGAGGAATCAGCTCAATGGGCAGGTTATCGACGCAGTAATAATCCAAATCTTCAAATGCCTTGAGCACTGAAGCTTTTCCGGAACCTGACATGCCGGTAATGATGACCAGATGAGTAGCGCTTTGGCGCGGTCGCGATTTTACACGTCCGCCTTGGTTCACTTTCCGGGTGGGAGACACAAAAAAATCTTATCATGGCGCGGGAATGGATCAGGTAATTGCCAGAAATGCCAAAATTGCCAAAAAATCCAAATTGAAAAGCTGAGCACTCTTGATTCATCGCGTGAAGTCCGAATGCTAACTTTCGGCGATCTTTGGCAATTATGGATTTTTGGCAATGCTCCACTGCGGCGCAGCCGCGAACGCCGCCTGCAGTGAGGCTGGCTCCAACTGGCTTGAGATTGAGTACATGCTGCGCCAGGCGCGCGTCAACATGCGCGATTCCATCTGGCGTTTCCACTCCGCGGCGCTTTCTTCGGCCAGCGTTCGTCCGGGCGAAGCAGGCAGCTCGCGCAGTTCAGCAAAATATCCCAATCCCAGCTTCTCCCAAGCGTCGAACAAGCGGCCTTCCGACCAGAGTAAAGCAATATCCAGCCGTTGCTTCTGTAAACGCGTGAGTTTGTTATTGCGGATGCGGTAAACCCAGAACAAGGCTTTGGAAGGATTGTCGCGGAACCATGCCTGAAAGACTGCCGCCTCAAGGAACAGGTGGTCGCGCATTCTTGGCGTCGCGTACGAAAGAACTTCCAGCGCGCCTTCCAGATACTTTGTGGCGCAGGTGATGTCCTGGCGCTCAGCGGCCCACAGGTAAGCCAGCCAGCGCGCAATGTAAGCATCTCGTGAGTCGTCAGAGACCGCAGCGACGGCGGCAACGCAAGCCTGGTCCCAATCACGCGGATGGCGTCCCTGGTTCAGGGCGATCTGGCAGCGGATATTGGAAAGCCAACGTTCAGCTTTAGCGTCATCACGCAGCAGCATCAAAAGACGAGCGCCATCAGAAAATATGCCCCGGCGATTTACGTCCGGCAGGCAAGCGGCAATGGCCAGCAGCGCAGAAAACACCGCTCCCACATGCAGGCTGAAAGCAACAACCAAATTTGGCTGGATGAAGTAGTGTGCAGCTTCCAATGCGCCCGCCAGCAATGTGCTGGCAACTGGCCCGCCGAACATCAAAAACAATAAGCTGCGGCGCAACGTGGCATCATCTTGATCGCTCACCCGCGATTCAAAAACAGCGGATCCCACGGTGATTGCGTCTCCGCAGTAAGGTCCTGCGCACCGAGCGCTCCTGCCAAAATGGAGCGCGCCAATCCTGATTTGCTTGAGCCTGAAATCAAAAAACCATCCGGCAAGGATATGACCGATTTCGTGCGTAAAGCCCGCGCTGAGGGCGGCAATGATAGGAATCAGGCCGGCCCAATATCCCGGGGCAATCTCAATAACAGCGCGCAAGCTGGGCAGCGCAACCAGAATGAGAATCGCCAGGCTGCTGGCAAGAAAGTATTCGCCCGCGCTCAGGCTCTCTTTGGTCTGCGGCGGCAAAGGGCGAAAAACGTCCAGCACCGGCGTGGACGTTGGCGAATAATGTTGTGCGTTGTTCAGTTTGCTTTCGGCTGCAAGTTCCATGGGGAGTACGGTCCAAACGGCCCTTCCACCCACAATCATAGGGTCAACGATGGCTTGCTGGCATGAGGTCGTTGGTAGATGGCCTTTGGTCACCTCGCTCAAGCTTAGGAAGAACGCCGTGCTCGGCAAGCCCGGGCGAAAACCATCAATTGAACGCGGCACACTTAAAGGTACCGCAAACTAGTTTCCATTAAGGCTTGTGCGACGCCTCCCCGCCAACCGTCACTTTGATTCCGCTACGGAAATTGAACGGCAGCGCGGGAAAACCGGGGGCCGGATCATAGTGCTGGCTGGCCAGATTCTCAACGGCTGAATAGACCTGAAGATATTTGTTCAAACGATAGCTACCGCTAATATCGATTTTCTGGTAAGCCGCAGCCAAGTTGCGGTTTGGCAGAAGCATGGTGGAAAGAAATGACGAGTCGAAGAGGAATGTGCTGCTGTCGCGGCGGCCAACAAAGTTGCCGCTCAGCGCGAGTGCCAGCTTGCGCCGCGCATATCCCAGATAAACACTGCCGACGTGCGGAGCACGATTGAAAGGCCGGTTACCCACCAGCGGAGAAAACGCGCCGATGGGAATCGTTGGAAACAGAGGATTGAACGACGGTAAAAGCTCGTCGCTGGAAAACGAACGGCGCACCACTCCATCGAGATAAGTGTAAGCGGCGCGGGCGGTAAAGCCGTGCCCCAGGCTGAGTTCAAGTTCGGTTTCGGCGCCCAGAGAACGGGTAGCCAGTGAATTCACACTCGCGCCGAAGGGCGTATCAGCCACAATCTTTTCAGGAACGCCGAGCTGCGCCAGCCCGCCGGGGCTGACAAATTCAATCTCATCACTAAAGTGATTATCGAAAAACGTGACACCCAATTTTGCGCGACCGCTCCAGAAATATTGTTCAATGCCGGCATCAAAGCTGCGCGAACGTACAGCGCCAATCGGGCCGATGTGAAATTCTGAGATCAACTGCGGCCCGTCAGGCAATTGAGAGAGCAGCGCGAACAATGAATTGCTGGCGGAGAAAATGTCCGGTTCCTGAATTCCCTGCCCGTAATTGAATTTGAGCTTGGTGCCGGCAAGCGCACCGCTTGAATGCGGCCGCACCAGATAGTACGCCAGCGAAGCGCGAGGGGTAGCGGCCACACCGAAAACAGCATTCTTTTCTATGCCGACGCCAAGCGTGGCATAAAGCCGGTTCCACAAGTTGCCGTGGACTTCTCCGGTGTAGCTGTAATTGGTGCGCTCAGCCGGTTTGGGTCCGCGTTCATTTTCAAAGTGGAAAGCAAAGAGCGCGGTCAGATGTGTCCCAAATGCGTAATCGGACTGGAAGGTCAGCAGATCGTTATTGTTCAGGATAAAGAACCGCTGGGGATAGTCACCTGCGAAATCAAGAATGGCCTGGCCAGTGGTGCTGAATCCATTCGCGCCATGAATTGTCACCACATTTCCGAGAAAATTTCCGGAGGGATCAGGTATACCGGTAGGGGAGGGATTCACAAACTCAGAATTCTGCCGTGTTGCGCCATAGCGCAAAAGATTGTGCCAGTGCGCGGTGGTCTGGTTCTGCAGCGTCGCGCCGATGTAAGTATTGTCTTCCGTCTGGAAGGAATCGTCAGGGATGCCGAAGAAGTCAATCGCGTTTGGAACATCTACCTTCGCAGCCACGCGGCGAACGGTCAGGCGCAAACTGGTGGATGCGCCCGGCGTCCAGCCAAAGTTTCCCGCATAGGTGCCATTGTGGAAGTTAGGATTGCTGGAAGTGTTGCCGCCATCGTATCGGGCAAACTCTGAGAAGTAATCGATCTGCCGGAAGATGCCGCCGAGAGAAAGATCGTTGTGCAAACTGTTGAAGTTTCCGGTATCAAACGCATAGCTGAGTTGCGGAGTAAAGGTTGAGCCTTGTGACGTGGTCAGGTTTACCACGCCAGCCAGTGCGTCAGCACCATACAGCACGCTGTTGGGACCGCGCAGGATTTCAACCTCGTCAATGCCCGTGGTAAAGATTCCGCCAAAATCCACCGTGCCCCCGATTTCGTTCAGGGGAACGCCATCTAGAAGGACTTTATTGAATTTGCTTTCACCGCCGCGGATGAAGAGCGATTCATTGATTCCGCGCTGACCATTCTGCAGAACTTGGAGCCCGGGGACAGGCCGCAATGTTTCAAGCACCTCTGGCTTGTACTGGAATTGACCTGACGTAACGACGGAAACGGAAGCGCCAGTCTGGGTTTCCGGTAGGCTAGTCCCGGTGGCGGAAACTACTACCTGCTGCGATACGCTGCCGACCTTTAGCGTGAGATCAACCGCCGCATTGCTGGAACTGCCAATGTAGATCGCGTCACTCTGTTGCGTCGCGAAGGAGGGCGCGGTCGTTCTGACCTGGTAGCGTCCCGCCGGAAGCGGCAGGAAACGATACTTCCCTTCTGAATCCGTGGTAGTTACAGAAACTTGTTTACCCTGGCGAAGAAGCTCGACTTGAGCGCCGGAAATCACAGCGCCAAGAGGATCGGTTACCGTTCCGTGAATGCTGCCGCCCTCGGCGATGGCCAAGATAGTTGTGAGTGCGAACGCCAGCGCAAGGCCGGCACAAAAAAGCGATTTCATCTGTAAGACTCCTCCCGCGGAAGTAGTCAAAAGGTCGCAAGCGGATGATCGGGGTGGAGAGCTTGCCGTGCAGATCAGCACGTTGAACCGGGAATCGATTTAGAAACTGCAAAGAAATTTCTGAGCAGCAAGAAATCTGGCACTCAGTAGAATCTTTCGCACAGAACGCATCGAACCCAGGATCGCAAGAAAGCCCTCCGGCTCTCCCTGCGCAGCCGGAAACGCCCATTGACGGGCATCTGGCCGGTCTCCTGACTTACGCCTCAATGAACCTGAAGCGCCTTCCCGGGCTATCTCGCCCATTCACGCCAAAATCAGGCGCGAATAGGGACCTTCCCAGTGGCATGTTGCTCAGGTTCTCAGCGCATACAGTTGCGGGGCAGTGGCGGATTCTCACCGCGCTTCCCATTACCAGATGAAAGAAAAGTTATATGAGAGCGGCAGCCGAGGTCAAGCGATTTGGCATTCAAATGCATCGGTTTCTGTAAACCCGCGGAATTGCTATTGCTGGTACAGGAATTTAGGATGTGCAGTTCGCAATACTACAGTTCCGTTTGGAGAAAACAAAATGTCCTGCGCTGCTTCCTCGAGAATGGCCACGCACCAACGCTTCGTGCCGACACTGATCGTCATGGTCCTGATTTCTGCCTGTATGTTTGCGCAGACCGATTCCAAGACACCACAAGGCAATGCAGGAAGCAAAAAAACTTCAACTGGTAAAAGCAAAAAGCAGTCCGGCGCAAAGAGCGAGGAAAAGAAGGGCGCAGCAGAGTCGACGGGCACAGAAAAGACAGCAAGTGCGAGCGATGCCGACCAGGAAGAAGCAAAAGGCCCCTGGCATGGTTTGACGTGGCGGCTGATTGGGCCCTTCCGTGGTGGACGCGTGCTGGCAGTGAGCGGCGTGGTGGGCGACCAGCACACATACTACTTTGGCGCAACAGGCGGCGGGGTATGGAAGACTACGGACGGCGGATTGACGTGGCGTCCCTTGACCGACAAGGTGAAAAACATGTCTCCGTCGATTGGCGCAATTGCCGTTGCTCCTTCTGATCCTAACGTGATCTATGCCGGGACTGGCGAGGCCTGCATTCGCGGCGACATCATCAACGGAAATGGCATTTACAAATCCATGGACGCAGGCAAGACCTGGACATATAGCGGGCTGAAAGAAACGGAGACAGTTGGACGAATTGCGGTAAATCCCAAGAACCCTGACATTGCTTACGTGGCGGCGCTGGGTCATGTGTTTGGCGCGAATCCGGAACGCGGAATTTATCGCACGACGGACGGCGGCAAGAACTGGACAAAAGTTCTCTATAAAGACGAAAACTCCGGCGGAATCGATCTCTCGATGGATCCAACGAACTCGAATGTGATTTTTGCTTCATTGTGGCAGGCACGGCGCACGCCGTGGGGCATGGACAGTGGTGGGCCGGGGAGCGGACTGTATCGCAGCACCGACGGCGGTACAACGTGGAAGCAGCTCAGCGGCCACGGACTGCCAGATGGAACGCTGGGCCGGATCGGTTTGGCTGTGGCTTATAGCGGCAATCGCGTTTGGGCGCTGGTGGAAGCGGATAAAGGCGGCCTTTTCCGCTCCGATGATGGCGGCGATACATGGACGCTGACGAATAGCGATCGCCAATACCGGCAGCGCGCTTTTTATTACACGCACGTTTTCGCCGATCCACGCAACGCCGACGGGGTCTATGTGCTCAACACGGGAATGTATCGCTCCAATGACGGCGGAAAAACTTTTCGCCCGATTCGCGTGCCGCACGGTGACAATCATGGCTTGTGGATCGATCTTAATGATCCGAACCGCATGATTGAATCAAATGACGGCGGAGCGAACGTAAGTACTAACGGCGGCGCAAGTTGGACCAGCCAGGGGAACCAGCCGACAGCGCAGTTCTATCACGTAGTCACTGACAACCGCTTTCCTTTTTACCTCTATGGCGCGCAGCAAGATAACTCTTCCGTAGCGATTGCCAGCGCTGCGCCGGGTGGTATTGACCGCACAAGCTGGTACGCCGTAGGCGGAGGTGAGAGCGGCTACGTTGCGCCTGACCCGCGCGATCCCGAAATTGTCTACGCCGGTTCTTATGGCGGCGAGATCACACGCTACGACCATCGCACAGAAGAAACTAAGAACGTGACGCCATGGCCCGTTAATCCCATTGGCGCAGCGGCGGCCGACCAGAAATACCGCTTCCAGTGGACAGAGCCGATCGTATTTTCGCCGCACGATCCCAAGACGCTCTACTTTGCTGCACAGGTACTGTTCAAATCAACGGACGAAGGCGTAAATTGGCAGGTCATCAGTCCCGATCTGACGCGCAACGATAAGAGCAAGCAGGTCGCATCTGGCGGGCCAATCACCAAGGACAACACAGGCGTGGAAGTCTATGACACGATTTTCTCCGTCGTGGAATCTCCCATGCAGAGAGATCTCATCTGGGCTGGCTCTGACGACGGCCTGGTGCATGTAACGACCGACGGCGGAAAGAACTGGTCCAACGTCACGCCCAAAGGGATGCCGGAGTGGGGAACCGTGAGCATGATTGAAGCATCCATGTACAACGCAGGGACGGCTTATGTCTCAGTCCAGCGCCATAAGATGGACGATTTTGCGCCGTACATCTTTAAGACCACGGATTTCGGCAAGACATGGACCAGCATTGCGAGCGACCTTCCTGCCAATGCTTTTGTTCATGCGGTGCGTGAAGACAAGAAACGCAAAGGGTTGCTTTATGCCGGAACAGAACGTGGCATCTTCTTTTCCTGGGACGATGGCGCGAGCTGGCAAACTTTCCAGGGCAATCTGCCGGTCTCTCCCATTTACGACCTCATCATGCATGACAATGATCTGCTCGTCGCAACCCATGGACGCGCATTCTGGGCGCTGGACGATCTTTCTCCGCTACGGCAATACAAGCCAGAGATGGCGAATGAAGAGGCCCACCTCTACATCCCCAGCGCAGCCAATCACACAACGTTTGGCGGCGGTTTTTTTGGCGGCGGTGGAGAGCGTGGACAGAACCCTCCGAATGGAGCGGTCATCTATTACTCGCTCAAAACGGCGCTGAAAAAGCCGGGTGAGAAGAAGCCGGAAGAAAAGAAAGCTGAAGGCGGCGCGGCCACGGCTGCTGCAACTCCATCCAAAGAGCCTTCCATTGAAGGCAAGGAACCAGGACAGGCGCGTCCTGCAAATGCTCCGGTACCGCCAAAGCCTGAAGCCACTCCCGGCGAAGCTGCCGACGCCACAAAAAGTTCCCCGATTACGCTCGAAATCCTGGACCAAAAAGGGCAGGTGATCCGTAAATATCCTCATAAGCCGCAACCAGGCACAGAGGGTGGAGATGACGAAGGATTTGGCCCGGGTCCCGCAGAACGCGGGCTGCCAAGCGAAGCCGGGCTCAACCGGTTTGTTTGGGATATGCGTTATGAAGGAGCCACCAAGGTTCCGCACTCGCCATTGTGGGCAGGAAGCACGGACGGGCCTGAGGCCGTTCCCGGCAAATATCAGGTGCGGCTGACAGTAAACGGCAAGCAATCCACAGCGCCGCTGGAAATTGTTCCCGATCCGCGGCTAAAAGTCACGCAGCAAGACCTGGAAAAGCAGTTTGACCTTCTCTTAAAAATCCGCGATCGCGTTACCCAGACGCATGAAGCCGTGAACCAGATTCGCGATATCCGGGCCCAGATCACTGAGCTAAACAAGCGCCTGGAGAAACAGCCGCAGTCAAAAGCCGTGGCTGAAGCGGGAAAGCAACTGGACAAGAAAATGACAGAAGTTGAAGAGGTGCTGATCCAGACCAAGGCGAAAAGCGGGCAGGACGTGCTGAACTATCCCATCCGGCTGAATAACTACCTTGTGGCGCTGGCGGGAGTGGTGGAAAGCGCGGACTCGGCCCCAACCCAGGTTTCCTATGAAGTCTTTGACATGCTCAGCAAACAACTGGATGAGCAACTGGCAAAATGGAAACAGATACTCAGCACGGACGTGCCTGCCTATAACGAACTGGTAAAGAAGCAGGAGGTTCCGGCGATCATTCTGGGCAAACCGGGAAGCCGCTAAATCCGGCGCTGGAAAGCGTAAAAACTTCATAAACATGGGTATTTAGGCGGCTTTCGGCTTGTTCCATTTTGGGACATTTCTGAATTACCAAAGTGCCCATCTTGCAACCCAATTTGCATTGACCCCGGCTCGCGGCAGGGTTAGAGTTTGCGTGTAACAGCGAGAAAACACCAAATGTCTAACACCATGTTCGCACTATGGATCGGATTATCGTCTGGAATTCTCCTGCTGTTTCTGTATGCAGCGTTTTTAAACCTGCGGCTGAGACAGGCACCCAATGCTGAATTGGGCGATCTGATGAATTCGTTCCTGCCGGTGGATGTGGCAGTGCTTTCCAATGTTATCAATCCGGCGCAGCAACGTTATTTGCAAGAGACGTTTGGCCGTGAGGAACTTTTCAGGCTTTACCGCGAGCAGGTTGGTTTGACTATGGAGTGCCTGCGCCGAATGTCACACAACGCCGCGCTGCTGCAGCAAGTTGGCTACGCACAAGTGAACAGCGGTAATCAGTTGATCGCGTCTCTGGCGCAGGAGATGGTGGATGCCGGCGTGCACGTGCGCCTCTATACCTTTATGGCACTGATCGTTCTGCAGCTTCGAACCGCACTGCAGTGGCTGCCCCTATTTTCAGCCGCCAACACCGGCGACGTTCGCAGTATTGTTGCCTCAAGTCTGCTGCCGGCCTATTCCTTGCTCAAAGACAAAGCCGACCATCTTACCTGCCTGAAGTTCTCCAGCCTGCATGAATCATTGGCGCAGAGCCTGTAACCGATTTTCCTTTTTCGATTCGAAGCTTGGCTCTTGAAATCAGCGCTTGCCTTGCGACATGAAGTCCTTGAGCGAATCTTCCCATTTCTTGCCTTCCTGCAAAGCTCCAGTAGAAAGTGCTGGGGACGAGATGGAGGCTTGAGCTTTCGGTGCGGGCCAGAAACAGTAAACCCAGATGATACAGGCAATATCGTAGGCAAAAACAGCAATACGATTGACGAACGCATTTCCTCTGGGATTGCTCGACAGGATCGCAAGGGCAGCGAACGTGGCAGAAACATCGAGTCCGAACCCAAACGCAATGCCGAATTCCTGTTTGCTCCAACGTCTACCCATAAAGACCATCAGCCCCAGGAAAAATAAAAGTACTGCTCCCCGTAGAAACTCATAAACCCGTACTCCAGCCACAAGGATCGCGAGTTTCCCCCCATAGAGTGCTGTGGACGCGGCCACAAGCGTGATTAAGAGTATGGCAGCGGGAAAAAGGTAACGGTAAAAGCCGGTTTTATAAAAAGATGGGAAAAGGCGTCTTATGAACAACTCATATGCGGCCAAAAAGGCGAAGACAGCTACGGCAATGTCCGAGCCCCAATACCCATAGTAGTAAACTTTTCCGCCGATCTGAGACGCCAACAGTCGGGCGATTCCAATCGCATCAGTGATAGCGATATATGCAAGAAAGAAGGGGAATTCTCGCTGCCATTTTCGATACAGCATGATGCAGGCGAGCAATGCCAAGCTCGGCAATGCCATCCAGTCGATAACTATCTCGACCCAATGATGTGAGGACATCCTGCTGCTGAGCCTAAACTAGCTACTTGAAAAGCACAAAAGAAAACTGCGAGCCAGTCTTTCCCGACTGGCCTCGCTTTGATTAGAGATTGGCGTGAACTGGCGGCTCAGCCCCGGGCATCGGCCCAGGTCCGGACAATAAACCGGCTCCAAAGTTCATGGCACCCAATACCAATGTGAGAACAACCATACGCATTGTGATCTTCATAATTAAATTCCTCCAATATTTGTGTTCTTCAGAATTGTTCCCGAAAGTTGCCAACAGACTACATAAGAAACTGAAATGCGCTACAAAAATAGTGAATCTTAACATTTTCACGAATTCAGACCTAGTGAAGAATTTTCATGCAAACACTTTCATACCTGGAATGCGAGCTGCCCCTTCCATCAAAAACAGCACAGATTCATAGACTTAGCGGCATCAGCCGCATCATTCTCGCATACTTTTCCTTCAGCTGCTCAATCGCTTTGCTAACCTTGCCTGTAGTCCGTTTTGGGGTCTCCGTTTTAGAAAAAACAAAATTAATGTGGACAGAACGTGACGATTCGTCTCACAGCTGCCAGCATGATCAGCCGCTGCCAGGAGCGTATGCTGAAATAATTCGTTGTTATTTCTTAACTTCCCCTTCGAGTTGCGGGTGCTTGCGATGAAAGTCCGTTGCATCCTGGTAAGCCTTGGCCAGCGCCAGCATTTTTGCTTCGCCATAAATGTGGCCCAGAAATGTGAGGCTGACGGGTGTACCCGGGCCGCCACCTTCTACTTCGCCGTTTTCGCGCACACGCGCTCGCGGAGCGTCGTCACCACGAAAGCCATTCGGCAGAATGACTGCCGGATGCCCGGTCAGATTTGTAATCAGCAGTTGCGTGCTGAATGTGGGCGCGACAATGACATCCGCTTGATCAAAGACTTTTGCCGCCAGTTCCATCGCGATGGTGCGGGCACGGTTCGCCTGGATATATTCCACTGCAGGGATGAAACGCGCTGCACGAAACGTGTTAGGCCAGTCATCTTTGGTCTGTTGCGTCAACAGCTTGTCCCGGCCGCTGCGCGTAAGATCGTCAAAGGCCGCTGCAGCTTCCGCCAGCAAAATACTGCGCATGGCTCCGTAAGGAAATTTGGGAAACTCCACGGGAATCAGGTTCACGCCCATGGCGCGAAGCTTGGCCAGCGCGGCTTCATCGAATTTGTGGTCATATTGGCGGCGCACCATCGCATCTGCCCGATTGGCCTTTTCTTCCGCCTGCTTTTTCTTTTCATCTTCACTGAGTTCTTTTTCCTCTTTTGCCGGCGCGGTTTGTTGCGGCGGAGGTTGCAATTCGAAATCCGACTTCAGGTAGCCGACGCGCAGCTTGCGCCAGTCGAGATTCGCATCCCAGTTGAATGCAGCGTTGTGAACGGTGCGGTCATGGCCGTCAGGGCCGTGAATCGCGCTCAGTACGATGGCCGTATCTTCCACTGCCCGACAGATAGGGCCTAGTTTGTCCATGGTCCAGGAGAGGGCCATAGCGCCGGTGCGCGGCACAAATCCAAATGTCGGACGCAGACCTGTGGCTCCGCAACGCGTAGATGGAGAGGAGATGGATCCCAACGTTTCTGAGCCGATAGTAAAGGCCACACAGCCGGCGGCTGTGGCTGAAGCCGGACCAGCCGATGATCCGCTTGATCCTTGCTTTGTGTTCCAGGGATTGCGCGTCATGCCGCCAAACCATTTGTCGCCCTGGGCCAGAGCGCCTAGCGTAAGTTTGGCCACCAGCACCGCTCCGGCAGCGTCGAGACGCTTGACCACGGTTGCGTCTTCATCAATCTTCTGGTCTTCAAATCCTCCAGCGCCCCATGTGGTGCGATATCCCTTTACCGCCAACAAGTCCTTTGCGCCCCAGGGCAATCCGTGCAGCGGGCCACGATACTTCCCTGCCGCAATCTCCCGATCGGCGTCTTTGGCCTGCGAAAGCGCGCGCTCTTCTGTGAGGGTAATCACGAATTTCAAAAGTGGGTCATAACGTTTGAGCCGCGCAATGTACATTTCCGTGAGCGCGGAAGAAGAAACTTTCTTCGTGCGCACCAACTCCGCCAGTTGGCCGACGGAATAAAACGCAACGTCTTCAATATTCTTTGGGGCCACGCCGGCAACATTGGGCGCAGCGGAAATCTTAAGGGGACGCTGCGCAGTCTCAAACTTCATCCCCGGAAGCACGGGATCAAAGATCAGCGCCGGAGCAACTTCATTCTTGATGTGCAGCTTGTAGATGGCGTCAAAGCCCTCAGTGTAACTGTTGAGGTCTTCCAGCATCATGTCCTTATATTCATCGGCAATATGGACATCAGCGATGGCGGCGGCATTGTCAATCATTTCCCGCGTGATTTTGCTTTTTTGGTCGGCCATGGCCCAGAGCACGCCGGGCAGCAATGAAGCGGTCAGGCCAAAACGCGAGCACACAGCAAGGAACGATCTCCGATCAAGCATAGGTTCTCCCAAAACTGAAGCTGAAAAAAGACGGTTGGCCATTATAGCCAACAGAGCCTCAGCTGAAGACGGTTCAACTAGAATTGCGTTGTGAATGCACTCTTTCAACTTCTCTCTGATCATGAAATTCCCACGCTGCTGGACATGATGCGCGAGTTCTATTCGCAGCAGGAGATGAGTTTCGACGAACCAGCGGCTTCCCTGGCAATCAATAGTGTGCTGAAGAACCCAGAACTGGCGCAAATTTACCTCATCTTTCGCGGCGCGGAACTGGCTGGATACTTCGCACTCACGTTTTGCTTCAGCCTGGAGTTTCATGGCAGGTTTGCGCTGCTCGACGAGCTTTATCTACGCGCGCCATTTCGGCGGCAGAAACTGGGCAAGGCCGTAGTCGTCTTTGCGGAAGAGTTATGCAAAAAGGCCGGCATCAAGGCTGTGCGTCTTGAGGTCGGCCGGGAAAACCAACCCGCGCAATCGCTATATAGCACGGCAGGTTTCAAACAGGACGAACGAAACCTGATGACCAAATGGCTGTAGTTAACGGGATCATTGGGCAACCGGTCTCATCAGCGTTAAGATTTGTTCTTCGATAACCAATCGCGAGATGATAAAAAACCGCATGGGCCATCCTAATGAAGGCCCATGCTGATCGTCGCGCAACCTAGTGCGATTCCTTGTCCGAACTGAAGTACAGGAAGAAGTTGGTGGGTTGGTCCGCAGCAGCCTTGCCAGCAGCCTGCGCCGCGCGCAACGCATCCAGCGAGTTGATGCCTGAAGTACCATTAGCGCTGGGCCATGCGCTTGGGTCGGTTACCAGCACGGAGATGACCTGCCACCACACCGGCTCGAAACTCGTGCCGCCAAGTATGTGACTATGGTTCAGAGTGGGAACTACCACGCTGGTATTCGGCGGCACCTTGCCTAATTTGGCCAGCACCGGTCCCAGGTCCGTCAACATAGTATGCATGGTGCAGGTGCCGGGCCCACCTGCGTGTTGTGTCACCGGCGGTCCAGGCTCAGGGCATTGCACCGCTACCGTAGGATGGGTTTTAAACGCTTCAGGAATGAATCCAAACAAGCCCAGCAACGCCTGTCCCAACTCGGGTGTAAACGCATCGTTTACGTCTGTATCGTGGCCGAAAAAAGGCGCGATGACGTATAGCTTTAGGGTTTCTTTGATCGGACGGCCTGCTGGATCAATGGTGGACGCGCGCCCCACGTCACAGATTGGACGTTGAAATTCGCTCGCATCCACGGCTGCGACCAGGCCATTGTGGTCGAGATCGTCAAATGGCTGATGAATGCAGGCGAAATTCTGAAAATATGTGAACACCAGGAGTTGTCCGTCGCCGAAGCCTTCTGTCTGGTTCACAGCCAGTGGCCGTGCGGCGGTTTTTTGGTCGTCAGGGATGGCATAGGCGCTGACGGCCAGCAGAATTACTAAAGCTGAGCAGGCAATCATTCGCAAAAAGTTCTTCTTCATGTTTACCTTTCCTCTTGAATGTTGGTACGGGTGATTTGGTGCCTCGTCGACTGAAGCTCCCAGAACGGCGGAAAATCGCTCCATTGTTGTAGGAACTTACATATTGATAGTGGCGAATGCTGCCCGATCGTTACAAAACTCCGGAGGAAAACGGTTCGAAGTTGGCGGTGAAACAGAGTTTCTTACGCTACCATCCAGTGGCCTTTGCAGGATCCTATCTCATGATTTAAGCTTTGGCGTTCAATTTAGGAGACCAGGATGAAGCTTTGCTGGGCCATTTTGCTGCTAATTATTTCCATCTCGACTGCTGCTTTCACAGCAGATTATCCCGCGCCGCAATCTGGCATGTTTGTTGTAAAAGATTTTCAGTTCAAGTCCGGCGAGAAGCTGCCGGAGGTCAAACTGCACTACTACACACTGGGGACGCCGCAGAAAGATTCAAGCGGCAAAGTCCGCAACGCTGTGCTTATCCTGCATGGAACCGGCGGCACCGGCAAGCACTTCCTGAATGATCACTTTGCAGGCGTGCTCTTTGGGCCCGGCCAACTGCTGGACGCCACGAAATATTTCATCATCCTGCCGGACAATGTGGGCCATGGAGAATCCAGCAAGCCGAGCGACGGCCTGCACATGCGCTTTCCGCACTATGAATATGACGACATGATTGAG